>DUVA01000270.1 GCA_012841305.1 Bacillota bacterium
AGCTTTCTTGACGGTGCAGGAACATGTGGGTTGCTGACTCGAACCCACGGGCCTTCGCCAGCACGACGTTCTTTCTTATTTCCGTGCCGAATGTGCCTCCGAGAACGTTCTGATATGCGGAAATGCCACGTGTAAATGATAGAAATGCATTTCTGCGTAAGGTCGTATCAGGCGATTTTTCCAGCATCACTTCGTATGTAGCGAACGAAACAGGCACTTTGCGGCCGCGCGAATCGGTTACCGGTTCAAAGCGCATGTCAGAGCTTTTGGTTCGGTTGTAGAGCATGTAAGGCGCCTTCATGATCTCACCTAAGGAAGCCAGAACCTCCTCAGTTTCCGGGGAGAGAACGTACGGCTTGTTGCTAATAGTCTTCTCCAAGTTACGTCTGAACGCTTCCAGGTGGGGTTCGGTCGCGAGCCATTGCGCTACAGCCCCGTCGGGAAGTCTAAGGATCTCAGCTTCAATAAAGGATAACCCAGCCTCAACACGGGCTTTTGCAGCAGCAGCCCGTCCGGCAATTGCTTGATTGGCAGGATTGGTTCCATCACTTGCCAGAAGCAGACTGGCGTACAGCTCTACATGGTAAAACTTACGGATAAGGTTCTCAGCTGCCTCGAGGCACTCCAGCAGCACACTTGCCCCTTCTCCGAGCCGGCCCCGGTAGCCGGTTACTTGGGCAATCTCAGAATCTACTGCCCCGAGAGCAGCTTCCCAGTCTTCTATGGACAGGAAAAGGTCCTCAAGCCGCCATGTCTCTTCGACAGGCACTTCTTCGCGAGTCAGTCTTTTCGCCATCAAAACCACCTCTCTCTGCTTATTTATACAGCTTATCAGTTAGTATGTACACACACAATATTTATGTCTCCTAAGCCATTTGCGTTGTAGCCCCTTCTTTATGATGTATGGCAGCCTCTAGGCTTGGAAAGTAATGCTTTTTCTGCATTGGCAAGCAATGCCTTTTCTACAGCAGCAAAATGGCCCCATCTATTTAGACCGCTGCCGGTAGAACTGCACTCTATGCTGTCAAGGGTGCCGAAGATGGGATGAGGGACTTATTTCTCCAGGTCCCCCGGCGGTACCAAAGGTACGTGGAGATAGCCCCAATGACCCAGCTTATGAGGAGCGCAAAGAACAGCGCGTCAGGCGATCCTTGAGGGTGCGTTTCGCTCCTTGTGAGAAATGCCCAAAGATACGCAAGAGGCACACGTATTACAACAGTTGATAATATAGAAATCCACATGGAGGGCATGGTGTCGCCGGCACCGCGCATGATGCCGCCGTAAACCTGGGTGATCGCCACTGCTACGTAGCCGGCAGCTAATATGCGAATCTGTCTTACGCCAAGGTTGATGATATCTTCTGTAGTAGTGAACATGCTTATCAAGTATCTGCCAAATATCGACAATGAGGCCACTAGTACGAATGACGTAGCCAGACTTACTTTCAGCATGTCCCTTGACCCCTGGTTGACGCGGTCCATTCTATTCGCCCCAACGTTCTGACCGACAAAGGTGGCAATAGCCATGCCGAAAGTGAAGTTGGGCATCATTGCGAAGCCGTCAATCCGCATGACCGCTGTGGTGCAGGTCACCACTTGATAACCCATGCTATTGGCTAGTGCTTGCACGAATACCATGGACATTGAGAAGATAGCTTGCGTAACGCCTGCCGGCAACCCTAACCGCAATAATTGGCCGGTCAGTTTCTTAGAGGGGATCAGATTCTCGGCATCTATCCGCACTACATCTCTCATTCTGTACAGCTTGACGATGCATACCACTGCGGAGACGGCTACTGAAACGATTGTTGCCCAAGCCGCGCCTGTAACCCCCATGTCAAGGCCGGCCACAAACCAGATGTCCAAGATCACGTTAAGACATGAGGTGAGCAAGAGGGTTAGTAATGGGAACACAGAGTTGCCCAGTCCACGCAGGATTCCTGATACTATGTTATAGAATCCGAGACCCAAAACCCCCCAAAGGATAATAGTAAGGTAGGAACGGGCCATATCAAATGTCTCCATAGGCGTTTTTGTGAGCTTCAGTAGCGAACTCACTAGGGGTATGCCGACCGCCATAACCAAAAGTGAAGATATGAAGACCAAAGTCATGGCATTTCCGATTGAACGAGAGAGGGATTCCTTATCCTTGGCCCCGTAGTACTGTGCTACCATGATTCCTGCGCCTGTAGAGATCGCCATGAGGAGCACAAGGAGCAGGTTAATGATTGGAAGAGTTGTCCCGATCGCTGAGAGAGCCTTGTCGCCTACGTAGCGACCTACGATGACAGAATCCACCGTACTGTACATCTGCTGTGCAAGGTTGCCGATAAGCAAAGGGATGGAGAACTTCAGCAAGGCAGACATCGGCTTCCCCTCTGTCATGTCTTGCGCGCCGAAAAATGCATTGATCCTCTTGATCATGCAGCTGCCACCTTTTCTTCGATGATAATGTCTATTGTATCCTTTTGCTATCATGGCGTCCACGGCATGCTTGTGTAAGGCATTTGCGCTGTAGCCCTTTCTTCATGTATGACAGCTTCCAAATTTGGACTACTTACAACATTCTACACTTTGGGCCGGCTGCCTTCATTCTTACCCCAAAACAGGCTTTTCCCAACTCCCTCATAGCTCCCGCGTAGGCCCTCCCGCGCAGGCCCCCCCGCGCAGGCCCTCCGGCTCGGTGCTCGGTGCTCTCCGTACCTACATTGGCTTTGCTCAGTTGTTCGGCACACTCCGGTGTGAGGGCTGCTTTGGACAATCAGCTTTCTTTCCTGCGCCGATAAGGTGGTCGACTTTCAACTTCAATCACCTCAAGCGACCTAAGCGCAAGGATTTCCATCATGTGTCTCGCCGAGGTGTTCGATTCTCGAACGCCAAACCCAAATAACTCTACATATTGAGCACTTCTGACGGCACCTGATCGAAAACCGGACACCTTGAGACGCCTTGACCGTCCTCCTGAACAGCGTGGACTATTTTCGACCACCGATCGGAGTTTTCGTTGTCGAAAATAAGATAGCGCAGTCGAGAGTGACAGGTAATAATCCTGCGTGAGCAGGAGATCTGCCGGATGAGGCGAAAAGATGCAAAAGATCATTTCTTTCCCGGATTGCTGGAGGTTAGCGTGTGAAAAAGACAGTGTCTACGCTTGTTGCCTTCTTCATGCTTGTAGCTGTGTTCTGGCCGATCAGAGCTGTCGCGGACGCAAGAACCGGTCCAGGTCCCGATTCGGGCGCAGGACTTGCTCTTGCCTCTCATCAAGATTTGGACAAGTTTCTCGACGAATTTCTGCCGCCTGCAATGACTCGACTGCATGTTCCGGGGGTTGTCTTCGTTGCAGTGAAGGATGGCGAAGTCCTGACCATGCGTGGATTCGGGTATTCTGACATAGAATCCGGCAAAGAGGTCGATCCTTTCACAACAGTGTTTCGCGTAGGGTCCGTCTCTAAGGTTCTCGCAGGAATGGCCGTGATGCAACTTGTGGAGGGCGGTATTCTTGACCTGG
>DUVA01000271.1 GCA_012841305.1 Bacillota bacterium
TAAAGTCCATAGGGACGGTAATAGGCAGGGGACTTGTGCCTGATGACTACGACAAGATAGTTAATGAGCTGAAACGTATGGCAGATGAACTCGACTCAGACCTTATCCTCACTACAGGCGGAACAGGCCTTGGTCCGCGTGATGTGACTCCTGAGGCCACAGAAGCGGTTATCGACAAACTTGCACCTGGGATTCCTCATGCAATACTTCAATCAGGCCTGGCAAAAACCCCTCATGCAATGCTCAGCAGGGCGACTGCAGGAATAAGAGGCAAAACCCTCATTGTTAACCTACCCGGGAGCCCCAAGGCAGTAAGAGAAGGCCTTGACGCAATCTTGCCTGCTCTTCCCCATGCGGTTGAAGTGATCCGCGGGGAAAACCCTTTGCATTGAGCCGGCCGGAGCCATTGGTTTTTACATGCGCAAATCATCAAGAAATTCCGATGCAGGATCCACGCTTGTCACCAACAGATGATCACGCGCACGAGTGCAAGCAACGTAGAGCAAGTGACGTTCGGTATTGTACACTTCTTCGAGATCTGTAACGTCGGAGACTGTCTCGATCCGTTTCTGCAAAGGGATGACGTCATCATCACAGGCCATAACAGTAACGGCGCGAAATTCCAGCCCTTTAGCCAGATGCATAGTGCTAATAGATACGTGATCCCTCGTTACCTCAACATTTTCGTCCAGTATTCTGAAATGGACGCCTGCTTTCTCCGCTGCAGCACAGGCTCTATCGATTTCGGCTGCCGAACGCACAAAGACCCCTATTTCATGGGGTGCCACGTTCTCACTGAGCCGTTCCATAAGCCAAACGCTTACTGTGTCAATCTCGAGTTCTCGGGATTCTAACACCATGATCGTTGGCGCCGGGCCATTGAATACCGAAATCGTGCCACGTCGTCCTTCCACATTTCCGTCAACGTCGGCCAATTCCGGCTCCAGCAGTTGATCCGCTTGCATTCTGATCTGGTGTGACGTCCGGTAGTTGACTCTGAGCGTTCTGGAACGTCCGCGAATATCAACTCCTAAAGTCTTCCATGAGAATGGTTGCTGAAAAATGCGCTGGCCAAGGTCACCCGCAAAGAAGAGGCCTTCAGGTCGCCAGCCTCCAAGCGAGGCAAGAAACCCCAACTGTGGAACACTGACGTCCTGCGCCTCATCTACCACGATGAAGTCATAGGGAGAATGTCCGCTCTGGGAAAAGTAAGACGCCAACAGACCAAACAAGTCAGAGTAGGTGATGAGATTCCGTGCCTTCATATCAAGTCGAACACGTTCAAAAACGGTCCAAAGAGCGGCCCGTCGTTTCTCAGGCAGCCGTGTCTTCCGTCCCAGGCGTAGAACGTCGCGGTACGCCTCCCAGGACTCCAGTTGCCACGCATCGACGACATCCTCCCATTCAGCCATCAGGAAGTTTAGGCTGAAGCTGTGCTCGTTCACCTCCTCGGAGGCTCTTGCAAGCAGTTGCCTGACTGTTTCCTGAGGAGCTATGTTGGGACGACCGGAGTTGAGTTCAAACAGCCTTCGGCCTACTGCGTTCATTGAATGTACTTCTATCCGTTCTCCAATGCGTGGTTCATTGCTGACTAGACTCCTCAGTTTCGTCTTGAGCGAATTGGCTAGGGTATCGGAGAAGGTTGTGAGCAACACTCTTGCGCCGGGATTTTCCCGAGCAAGGAAAACGGCGCGATGCAAGGCCACGACAGTCTTCCCTGCACCTGCAGAACCAGATACCCGTGCAGGCCCGCTATAGGAGCGTTCAACTAATTCACGTTGGGCTGGATGGAGAAAGACTGCCCACTTTTCCCAAGGGTATTCCAAGGCACGCTCCAGTTCCTCGACGTTGTTCATCATCCTGAAACGGCGCTGTGCATCAGGATGATCGAACGGATCCGCTCCGGCAGAAATAGGCTGGGCAACCTCAGGTGTGATGCCGATAGCCAGATTCAACAGGGCTTCCGCTGCCTCACTCGGCAGATGGTCGACCAGCTCCAAAACGGTGTCTTCCGTAGCCCCCCGCACCTCATCTAACCATCCTAAAGGCACGCCGTAGCTCAACAGATCATCGTCAGAAACGTCGGCAAACAGCAGCGGCTCACGGGATGCAGGTTGTTCTACTTCCACATACTTTGGAATGGTGACCTCTCTGACGATCTCATGAATTTCCACTAACTGAGCTGCGCCTGTAATCGGGTGCGTTTCCAACCTGCGTCGTTCAGCCCAGTCATAAGCAGCGTCATGATGGTCAACATAGCATAGAAGGAGAGACTTGCTCGTTCTATGCAAAATAAGTCTGATGTCGCCGCTTACTCTTACTGACCAGAAGCGTTTGTCCTTAGCTCGGTCAAGCCTGTGGAACTGCATTCCTGGATTAGCCGGGTTGAGCTGCAGATCAAAGGCAGTCATTTTCACCGCTTTCTGCTCCTCGCCGGTCAAGCGGGCTAGGCTGTCAGTAAACGTGTCACCAATGCGGAATTCCATCTATTCACTCCACCCTGAATACCTTCATTACTTCGTCGCCAAGGTGGTTAATGACCTTGACAGCGATACGTCCGCTTTCGGGCTTGTTAAACGGTCGAGACGTGTCACTGTGCAATGTCTCCCAAGCTTCCTTGTTTATCTCAGCCTTCAGCGTAGTCTTGAGTGCTTTGTATGGATCGTTTGCGCCGAGGAAGTAAGCTTGGCGCACGAAGAAGCTCTCTTCATTGTAGTCGGTGTCAACGAACCAGCAGGCGATCCCCTCCGCCCCATCGCTACGCACCTCACCGGTGTTGGGATGAAACACATCTACACCGTTGATCTTGACCTGAATCTGTCTATTCTCAGCTTCAAAAATGTCGATGTCCGGCTCACCGAAAATCACGAACAGGTTGCCCTTTCCGGTATTTCTCAGATCATCGGCCATATGCAAATCTGCGTTCATCCGAGCCTTGAGCACTGGTATTCGACCAAGTTTACTGAATTCTGAAGAGTGGGCATCGTAGTTAAAAGCACATGTGATAAGTACATCAAAATTTGCATCGCCGGCCTCACGGGCAGCAGCAACAAGGTCTGGGCGTGACACAGTGCCGAACTCAGGACCGATGAAGATAGCAGCACGCCTCTCGGTGCCTGATTCTTCATTTCCCTCAATGTAACGCCCTTCGGCACAGATGTAATACCCTGGCCAAGGCACAATTGAGGTGAAATTGATCTTGTCCTCCTTGTGGGCCTGCTGCACGCCAGCCGTCTTTAGGTGTTCGATGACCATCTTGACGAAGTCGCTTTCTTCGCCGCAACTGATTTCTGATTCATGTCCTCTATCGATTAGTTCATCATTCTCATCTACGCCTAACACGCGGTGCGGGGACAGGCTTTCCACAGTGAACGGTCCTGCCACGCGTACTTTCCTGTTGTCCTCGTATGGTTTGTCGAAGAGGTATTGGAATTCGGCCTTGGCGGCAATTGATGCGTCAATCTCCTTTTGCCTGGCAATGCGTTGTTCCCACCACTGGGCATGCAGGGTTTTCGCTTCATCAGGCCACTTGTCGTTGGGGTCACGGGGGATCTCCCATTCCTCCCACTTTTTCTTAAGTACCTTGTTGAGCTTCTCCCGCAACGGCTCAAGCTTTTCCTGATATTCCTCCCAGATGACGTCAATCTCGGCATTGTTGGCAATAGACTTCAGAGTA
>DUVA01000272.1 GCA_012841305.1 Bacillota bacterium
ATCCTGAAGGATAGCTGCGGTAAAGGGCCGGCGCTTGATGATTTGAGCAAGACTTGGAGTGGAAATGTGAGGCCAAGAACCGGTGCGCAGTGAGGTATACAAGACTGAGAGTGGAAATGTGCGGTAAAGAACCGGTGCGCAATAAGGTGAGCAAGATCGCGACCTGGAAAGGAAACACGCGACAAGGGTGAGGACGGGAAAGCAAGAAGAGTGATGAGACTGAGAACTGGAAAGCGAGGATGTGCTACTATGAAGGCAAAACAGCTTTCGATATTCCTGGAGAATAAGGTAGGCCGTTTGGCGGAGGTCACCGGCGTGCTGGGTGAAAGAGGCATCAACATCAGAGCTCTGTCTTTGGCTGACACGTCGGATTTTGGGGTGCTACGGCTGATAGTCGACGACCCGACCAAGGCGCAGGAGGCGCTCAAGGAGGAAGGATATACGGTCAGCACCACGGAGGTCATTGCAGTCAAGGTGCCGGATAAGCCCGGGGGGCTTGGGCGAGTGCTGAGATCCTTCATAGGTCTGGGAGTCAATATCGAATACATGTACGCTTTCGCAGGCAAGAACGGTGATAACGCAGTCGTAGTCTTTAGAGTCGATGACCCCGAGAGAGCCATCCCCGTCCTACAGCAGCACGGGGTGGGGCTTCTGACAGAGGATGAGATTTATCGTTAGGTATGAGTCTATGATCCCGTGTAGGACTTACAAAGAGGCGAAGCTCCAGGCCTATTGTTCACAGTCAACGTCCGGACTTATTATGGAACTTGGATAAAGGAGATCGGAGAGATGTGGAGAAGATAAATTTTCATGTTGAACTTGGTCCATAGTCTTTCTGTTAAGAGATTACTGCAATCTTTTTGTTAAGAGATCACTGCGCCCGTTCCCGGATGCGCGGCCCCATGCCATTTGCTGTACCCCCCTCCACGCCGGGTATGGCATGGTTGGGGCCGTATTTATTGTAATACCTTAGGCCGCATGCCGCATGCTGCTTGGGCCGTCATGATGTATCTCCTTGGGTTACCACACCTTGCGCAGTTTCGGGACAATGCTGCCTATGACAAAATCGGAAGATGTCAGCTTCTGCGGCGGGACTTCGTGACTCAGTAGCCGTGGATCGCAAAATTTCGTGGCCTAGTGGTGCTGGATCGCCGGATCGCCGGATCGCGTGACCCAGTGGCCCTGGATAGCAAGAGTCCATGCCCAAAAGGCCTTGCTCAAGTGTTCGAAGTTTGGGACAACAGCTTCCTCCCAGCCGCCATATGGGTTTTTCGCCCGAGCGTGTCCGAGGTTCGGGACACTGACCTTCACAAGAACCTCTCAGCAAACCTACACAAGACCGTCCAAATCCCAGCAATACCCTACGATTACTTAAATTGTAAACAGGATCGTGGTCTGGCATCAAATTTGCACCTGTAATGGCAAGTCAGAAAGGTTAAGAGAACAGGGGGAGGAAACGATGAATCGCGTGTTGACGATTCTTGCGACGGCATGCTTTCTCTTGGCTTTGGCAACGCCTTTGCCTGTTTTCGGCGAAGGAGTCGTCCTTGAGTCTGAAGCTACCGCAACTCACGTAATTTTGCCGGTTCTGGGGGATATCAGAACCACGCTGAAGCTTGGCTTTAGTCATGAACGCGAAGGCCAGCCGGCAATCGCCGACACTCGTGAGACGACCTGGAATTTCGGCACGGTCATTCCTCAGGAGGGCGCGTTGGGAGCAAGTGAGTTTCCTGAGGCAGCCACCTGTATCGAAGGGTATGGATGGGTTATCGATTATCAGTCCAACGCTGATACCCAATGTTCAGTGGAGTGCAACGAAGTAGGGGATAATGATATTTCGGTTCTAAGGCCGTTCTTTTGGCTGAGGAAGTGGACAGGTTCAGATTTCACCGAATATTTTCGGCCCGAACCGGGATATCTTGCGAATCGTACCATCCCTCCTTCGTATGGTGAGGTACTAACATTTCCAACCGGGATCAAAATCGACATGCTGCCTCCGGAAGGGAGGATCAGCCCTGACCCTTGGTCGGTCAGAGCAGGGAAGTACGAAACCCAGGCGGTAAGTAAATGGTCGCTACTGCAGTCCGGTGATGATGCCATGCCCCAGGAGCCTGTGATTACCCTGGTAGGTCATGTGTCCTTGACTGTCGCGAACGTGATTGGCAAGGAGCTCGGGATCGGGATTGGGACTTCCTCTACGGTGAAACCTGAAGCCGGTACTTACACAGACCTTAAAGTCGGAGAGGATTGGACCGGGGCAGTGTATCCCTGGGTGCTTGATTACAGGTCAAACTCGGACTTTGACGTGGAAGTAGAAATCCCCCCAATAACGTTCCAGGGCCGGACAGGTGGTTTGGATATACGGCAGTACATGAAACACTACAGTTGGATAGATTCAAGCTTAGAAACCACGGGCAGACCCATGAATTCGCCTGCCGGAGGGAGCTATGTGTTCCGGGATAGAATCCCTGCCACTTTTGGGGACGTAAGAAGCTTCCCCAACCGCATGGAGCTGGATCTTTCAGGCACGAGCGACGGGAAGGTCCTGGATCGCTGGAAGACTCCGGCCGGTGCCTATATACTCACTGACGACATGTCCATTAGCTACTCTTGCCCGGCACCAGATAGGACAATCATAGCTCGCACCTTCACGATTGACCCTTTGGATTTTCAAGTAATTGTTCCCAAAAGACAGGATGGATATGAGTTGCCTAAGAGCGGCAAGTTCTCGCCGGAACGAGGCATCAAGCCTGAGAGGAAAGGCTACTATGAGCATATCCTCAGGTGCTGCCAAAACCATGATCGTAACGTTGAGCTTTCATGGGAATGGTCTGAGGGGAAGGTGGGTGCAGGGAAGCTCTCATGGAACTTCTTTTTGAAAAGCAACGTGGAGGAAGGTGTCCCAGGGGAAGGACAAGTGTGGAAAGGAATGTTCAAATATAGTCCTGAGGGCAACGTCAGTGAGCTGGGGTATTCCGTGACTTATGAGCCTTGCTGGACTGACCCGCCCGGCGAAAAGGAGCTCATCATCACTATGAGCCATTCTCCTACTGTGTAGGGCAAGGCGCCTTGGCGAGCCGTCCATGATACGGTCCGCAGGGTAACGAGGAAAGCTACAGAATGCGGGATATGTAACGACATAGGATACACCACAACACGAGGTATCTCGTAACAAGTGATTAGTCATGGAGCGATAGCGATAGAGCAGGAGGGATACGGAGTGGTAAGACTCCTAAGGTGTGGCCCGGCCGGATACTGTATGTTACTTGTCACCGTGGTCATGACTCTGGTTGCATTGACTTTTGCTGTTACAGCCCACGGAGAGGGTATTCAAGTCGAAACC
>DUVA01000273.1 GCA_012841305.1 Bacillota bacterium
CTCCCAGCGGAAGCAACTACTAAAGACACTAAGCGTGATATTGCCTTGTCTTCAGATGTGCAACGTGCTGTAGACTTAATCTTAGAGGAGCTTGAGAGCAGACGTCATAATAACAAAGACCGCTAAAAAGTAGAAACTTATATGCAATGAGTTACAGACGAGGATTACGAGTTGTAGGAGGATTCGTATGTGGAACCCGTATCTGTACGCTGATGAACATTGCATTTTCGTGGAAGAACGAGACCTGCCAGATCCACTACTAGGACTGTACGTCGCAACGCCGACCATCCCACCAACAATCATATTATGTTCTTCGCTGAGATCTGATCCTCGCCTTCGTCGATGTGTGATGGCACACGAACTTGGACACCATGAGACTTCCTTTGGATTCGACTTCCGTAAACACCAGACAACGTATCAGGACATGCTTAAGAGGGCCCGTGTGGAATATAAAGCAGACAGATGGGCGGTCAGGAAGCTGATCTCCGACGATGACTTGTGGCGCCTGGTAATGAGGAGAGGCGATATAACCCACGATGACGTCTGCGCTTATTTCGATGTAACTCCCCAATATGCTTGTCTGCGCATGCAGATACTTCTAGAAGATTATTATTGTGAAAAGCTCCGTATCCGTGGAGATAAAAACCGTATCATCTTTAGCTTGCCGAAACCACGCAAGGGGCGCCGTCGCAACGTCAAGATAAAAACCGCAGGCTAAACGCCTAAAAGGGAGTTTGCCTGTACAAAACGAATATAGCTTTATGTTAGTAACCTGTACAGGCAATCGTACAGGCTAACTCACGGAAATAAAGCAAAATAGCGGACAGGGTGGACAGAGAACCGCAGCTAGAAGGACTGTGTGGACAGCAGTGGACAATAGAAATATAATTTGTAATCAGCAGGTTACCGGTTCAAGTCCGGTCGTCGGCTCCAGCTATTTAACGAGGTAGGCCAGGGTTTCCCGGCCTTTTTGTTTTAGTTCGGACAGAAAATCATCAGGTAGACTGGGCCAAACCGGGCCAAAGTCGATTATTAGCCCCCACCTGGGATCACACCGGTTAACATGAACGTGGTTGATTACCGACCACTCTTTTCAGAACGCTGCTTCAATTTCCACCACCCTCTTGGATTTTCGCGGCAAAAAGCTGCCGAGTGGTAGATTCTCGACCACCCCCAACGGCAAAGGTGGTTGTTTTTCGACCACATTTTGGGCTGAAGAGGGATGTTGATAGCTCTTTGAAGCTCAGGTGGAAGATTCTCTACCACTTTTTTCGAGAAGGTGGTAGTATTTCGCCCACCTTTTTGAAAAATGTGGTCGATTTTGTATCCACAATCGTCATGTGAAGGGATTCTCTGTGATGAGGTGTTCTATATTCTGCCCCCTTGAGGCATGATGGTGGTTGATAACCGACCAATAAGCCTCGGGATGGTCGATTTCCGACCACGCAAGCCGTCGCTCCGAAAAACATGGTTGAAAATCAACCATTAACAAGCCCTAAGGGGGTCGATTCTCAACCATCCAGGTAATTGAGCTGAAAAAGGTGGTTGTTTTTCGACCACGCAAACTATCGCCTGTATGGGTCTTGATTCTCCAACGTTTTCTGAAGAGCAGGTATTCACATGATTCCATGGATCTTCCACTACTGACGGCGGTTTACCGGTTAGCGCTGTTCAGTGCGTTTTCTATTGCTCTTAGTATGATCATGCTGCTGTATGTAGCGCCCGAGACTGCGTCTACAGTCAACGTTTGGGCTTCTACGACTCTACTGGGTATTACTTCAGCCTTGGAACCTCTGCCGCTGATGTGTTTTGTCAGTTCAATGCTGCTTATTCTATGGTCTTCGACGGCTACCTTGACTTCGGCAGTAACCGGAAACACGTGACAACTACCTGTGTAAACACCGTCCGCAACTTGTGACAAATCTACATCAGATATCGGCGTATTCTTTATTTGATCCAGGCTAGCCTCGATAGTCTTTATGTATGACTTGACAGTTGTCATCCCAAAATAGACGATAACGATGACTACCGCGAGGATCGTCAGGGTCACTACTTTCCTTCTTCTCATATGATCCACCTCGGCTAAGCTTTCATAGCTGATTTTACCCAGGCTGAGGCACGTTCAAGTTCATTGTCTTTCAGCGGGCCTTCGGATCCCTTAACGAAGAATCCTTCAGGTTGAGCTATCAGTGTTCCACCCTTTTTTGCCAGTCTATCCGCTATGGGTTTGGCGGCATATCCAAACAACCCCACCATCGTGCTTAAGAAACGTGGGCGCACGTCTGCCGTTGACATCCTGGTATCAAAAGCTGCTACTTTGATCCCCTTCAAACCGTCCCGAGGAATGCTGTTCAAAAAGTCAGTAATTGGCTTTGTCGGTCTAAATGCCCGAGTAGGAGAACCAACAATTAAGATATCCAGTCCTTTCAAGTGTTTGGGCGTTGCGTCACTTACGTGAAGCGTTTCACAACTCTCTTCAGAGGTGAGACCGTCACGGATTGCCAAGGCTACCTGCTTAGTATTACCAAAGAAGGAATCATATACGACTAAGGCTTTCATCTTGACTGATGCCTCCCTAATGAGCGTGAATACCGATTGTGGCTCCTATTGTAGATCTTATTCTAAGTCTGAGTTACTTACAACAACAGAAGCGTTGCTACGCGACTGATAAGCCCATCTCCTAACAGGCATTATCTCAATGCGGCCGACAGGTTCTCCTTCGTCCAGGAAAGCCCCGAAGACTTTTGCTCCCATGGCAGCCGCCTGCCTGTGCGCCTTTCGGCTTTCTCTTAGGATGCTAAGAATTACTTCAGGTTTAGGGCCGGGCATGATGCACATTCTGTTGATATTGTCTATGTCGGGAGCGGCGATCTCAGAGATTCTGACTCTTTGCATAGTCGGCTTCCTCCTTAGGGTTGGGGGCATAGCACAGGCCCTGAGAGTAGAGTCGAAGTCAAGTCTGGTTCCTGGCTTGTCTTGCTTAACCCACCTGCTGGACAATTCAATTAAGATCCGGATGTTCCTGTAGCAAAGCAGAGAAGACTCCTGCTGAATGTACCTATTCTCCATAAGGTGATGTCGCTTTGGCGCGCGTTTGAAGTCCATTGACAGGCATCTCAGATGATACAAGCAATGCCTTCATGTGCTATGTGACAGGCAAAAACACGAAATTATTGAAGGAATTAGCAATGATATTCAGAATATAAGCTATGATTTAGAGTATTGCTTCGCGCGAAACGGCCGGGCTTTTCAGGATGCAGCATAAAGTGATTGGTAAATGGCAAAGAGCCTGGGATCTGAGGAGGGATCGGTTTTTATGTGGGCGTTAATGCAAGATGCGCCCACGGTCAGGAGTAGAGGGGAGTAGCAACAACCCGGACATCGGAAAACCGGCTTAGTTTGACAGCTGAGGTCAGGAGAGAGGCGCAGTTCAACAGCTGACATCGAGAAGGCTGCCGAGTTGGACAGCTGAGATCGGGAAGTGGTGTAGTGCGACGGATGAGGCCGGAACAGCGACGCAGTTCAACGGCTAAGTTTGCGAAGTGGCACAGTTCAACAGTTGAGGAGGGAGAAGCGGTGTCCAACCTGAGGGAGAGACTGAAGATTGGGAGTCAGCCAATTGAGGAAATCAACAAGCTTTTCCTCGATCCCAATAACGAGGCAGTAAAGGCGTTGTTGGATGTTGTGGCAAAGTACGGTACTCCGGAGGAGATCAATGCCAAGGCGCGGGAAGCACGGAAGCTTGAGAATCTGATGGCTCGCTTGAAGGAGATGAATTCACCTTATCTGACTGATGTTGAGTGGTTAATTAGGCAGCGTGACTCAGGGGCTTTCATCACTGAGGGCGAGTATCGCAGGAAAATTCTTGGCGACAAGGCTGATGGTATGCAGTTTAAGGACGACTATGCAGTGACCCTGGAGATCAGCGCAGCGCAGTATTTCCCCTGGCTTCGCCTGGAGGCAGAACAAGCAATTGGCGATGGAGAATTGATGCCCGGGCGGTTCATAAGAGTCCGGAAGATGAAGGAACAAGAGCAAGACAACGGGGATACCATAGCGTTTGCCGCAGCCATGCAGGTAATGGGTGCAACATACGTCGAGACTCTGGATACAAAGGGTACTGACGGCTCCAACGTGCACCTTGGCGGGCCTGAAACGATAACCGGTTACTTCGGAGGTATAGGAGCGCCAAACGATTACGCGCTCAAGTGGATTGATGAATGCCTCTACTATCACACGACTTATGGCATCAGTGAAGTCCTTAACACAAATCCCGGAACGGTAATGCTAGGTTATATCTTGTATAAGCTGGGAGTTGACATCAAGTTCAAAATCTCCGTATTCATGGGGAATGATAACCCGTTCGCTGCCCTCTGGACGCTAATCGGCGCGAAGTTATTTGCCCGGGCAGACGGAACTAGTCCACTAGCAGGCTTCAACTGGAGTAATTCTACAGACAATAACACGATCGAGACTACATCGTACTTCAGGAAGGGTCTGGGGCTGGAGGATGTGGTGCGCTTTGAGCACCATGTTGTTGAAACGTGGAGGAGCATTGTGCGCCAGCCTTACGACAGAAGGAATGATGTCCTGGAGCTTGCTGAAAGCGTCCCGAATATCTCGGCCAAGCATGAAGGCGGGGATGTGGAAGTTGAGCAGAAACTGGCGGAAACCGGCGGACATACATCCAGTATCCTGGATTATTTCAGGGATAAGCAAGAGATCATCGACAGTGGTGATTGGGACGCCTTGACCCATAATTATCTGGAGAAGCACAATGCCGTGAATAAGACAGCCAAGGAGCTGACAAAGCGTGGATTGGCGTTTGTTGCAGCTCCTAAACTACATCATGTGTGCCGCTAGATAAGCCGTTAGGTACATTGCGTGAGCTGTTCTGTCTGCCAGTCAGTGGGCAGCCGGCCAGCGTACACATCGGCTAACACGTATGACAGTTAACGTGTGCCTCGGTGGGTATACGCACGTGACAGTCAACGTGGTGCGCCTCAGTGGGCATACGCGTATGACAGTTAAAGTGTACTTGGGTGGGCATTACCTCGGTGAGCATATCCGACAGGCAGCGCGTCCATCATTAACTCGTGTGTGTGTACGGTAGCGCCTGTATCCGTTGGCGCAGGCAGCATGATTTGAATAAGAATGAGGAGGCGGAAAAATCGGATGGGCAAGAAGACGGTTCTCGATTTTCTGGACATGAAGACAAGGCGTGAGAAAATAACATTTCTCACAGCCTATGATTATCCGCTGGCATCCTTTGCTGAACAGGCAGGAGTTGAGATGTTGCTGGTAGGAGATTCCCTCGGCATGGTTGTATATGGCCTGCCAGGCACTATCCCGGTAACCATGAATGAGATGATAATTCACAGTCGTGCTGTGAGAAGAGGCGCTCCCGGCACGTTTGTCATCGGGGACATGCCTTTTATGTCTTACCAGTCATCAGTGGAGAAGTCGGTAGAAAATGCGGGAAGGTTCTTGAAGGAAGCAGAAATGGACGCTATCAAACTCGAGGGTGGAAGGAGAGTCGAGAAGCAGATAAAAGCCATTGTTGAAGCAGGTATTCCTGTTATGGGGCACATAGGGCTCACGCCGCAGAGCTCAGGACAACTTGGCGGCTTCAAAGCTCAAGGGCGTACAGCCGAAGCTGCGCGCGAGCTCATGCTTGATGCCATTGCCATTGAAGAAGCAGGCGCGTTTTCCATCCTCCTCGAGGCCATTCCGCCTGAAGTCGGGGAGGCTATTACCGAGAGGCTTTCCATCCCTACCTTGGGCATAGGAGCAGGGATTCACTGTGATGGTCAGCTTCTCATAAGTGGCGACATGCTCGGACTGGTGGAAGCCTTTACCCCGAGATTTGTGAAGAAGTATGCAAACCTATCTGATGTGATCATAAAGGCGATATCTAAGTATGTAAGTGATATAAAAGAACTTCAGTTTCCTGAGGAAAAGCATACCTACCGAATGAAAGAGGGAGAAGCGGAAAAACTCGGGGAGTTCCTCAGGTCCCTGGATAAGTAGGGGCATATTACCGGATTCCTACGAAGTGACGAGAGCGCGTGGCAAGTCATGCGCTCTCTTTGTACTCCACAGCTTTCAATTGCTTCAGAGTGATTTGGTCAAGCCACCAGGGTGTCTGATTTTCGATCACGAATTCTAAAACCGTGTTCGAGAATAGTACACGGTTCTCCAAACTTGTGTTCGAATTTCGATCAGGCACCGTCAGAGATCGCCTAATATGTGGCGTCGTTCGGGTTTGGTGTTCGAAAATCGAGCACCAAACCCGGAAGGTGTGCTCGAAAATAGGACACGACTCCGGGAAAATCATTGATTTCCAGGCACCCTCAGGCTTATTTCTGAAAGAGTGTTCGAAAATAGTACACGACTTCCCAAGACGTGTTCGAAGATCGAGCACCTTAACGAGACATGTGAGCGAATTCCTTACACCGAACTCATTGGCGTGATCGATTTTGTGGCACGTCCAAGTTTATTTCTTAAGAACATGTTCGAATTTCGCACACCCGAACCCTGATCTGTGTTCGAAAATAGTACACGCCTTTCCTGAGGACCCTGGCGTGTCCGATTTTCGATCACAGACTCCAAAAACGTGCTCGAGATTCCATCGGCTTCATGTGTCAGCACCTCAAGCTAGCATGCAGCTGGGCACCAAGGTAGCGTTAAGGTAGGTTTCTATCATTATTACAGCTTGCGGGCCTGCCATTGCGGAGCTGGAGTTGTTCATCGTAATTGTGCTATGTGTACCCTACGAGCCGGGACAATCAGGCCGGTCTGGTTCATTGTTGTCATAAGTCGGTGCGAGGGAACCGGGGACGGATTCAGAGTCGCTGCCAATAGGCGCAACGGCGCTGCGGATTGAAACATAGTCATTACCAACAGATGGAACCGTGCCGTGTGCTGAGGCAGAATCACGGCTAATAGGCGCAACCGCGCTGCAGGCGGAAACGGAGTCACTACCAATAGCCGTAACCACGCTGCGGACTGTAACAGACAACAGAACAATCGTCCCTCCTACAAGCGCCCAAGGCCCAGGCCTCTCGCCGATTGCCAACAGGACCCAGACAGGATTTAGGATAGGCTCAATTGTGGCAAGGAGTATTGCGTCCAGAGCGGTAATGTGTTTGATAGCAGTAGTATACAGAAGATATGGGAGGCCGAGCTGGAATATGCCTGCGACTGCAAGAAGCAACCATCCGCGGGAACCGGGCGGTGAGCCCAGCATAAACGGAATACTTATCAACGCTGTCAGGATGTTGCCCAAGATTGCGGTTTCCACGGGAGAGCCGTCCTTCTGTTTTCTCAAGAATAGGGTGAGACAACCAAAACAGAAGCCGCTGGCAATTGCAATGATCGTGCCCAATAAGCTTGCTTGTGTCAGATCATCTGCGAAAAACAGTGCCATCCCTGCTAACACTGTGGTGATAGCTAACCAGTCAGCCCATGTGGCGCGTTCTCCGAGGAATACGGCTCCAAGCAACGCAATCCAGATGGGCGAAGTGTACTGCAAGAGGATGGAGTTTGCTGCGGTAGTCAATTTGTTGGCAATTGCAAACAGGCTTACCGTGCCGACATAAGCGATGGCTCCGCCTACCTGAGGGAAAGACCATGTAAACTTCGGACGTCGGACAGCTGCTAACAATACAATAGCAGCAATACCGGATCTTGCTCCCGATATTGCCATGGGGTTCCACTCTACAGACTTTATCAGTACGCCCCCAAGGCTCCACATCAGTGCTGTGGCGATCATAAGGCCTACAGATACTCGCCGTGGATTATTCGAAGTGTCTATCTGTCTTAGGTCCAGCATTTTTCATTTCCTAACATCAGATCCTAAAAAGCCATTTGCCGATATCATGCCCCAGGTAATACCCTGCGGTCACGTGGAAAGGTCAAGTTCTGAAGTCGTGTGCTGCAAGTATACCCTAAAGCCTGGGTCTAAGCCAAAAGTCAAGTCGAGTCCTGCCGGTCAACTTCAGCTTGCGGTATCTTGCAAAGCGCTTGCTACCTGCAGAACAGTCTCTGCCGCATCACCCAGGACCACAGTTGTATTGTCCATGGAATACAACGGATTGTCAACACCTGCGTAACCCGGCTTCGTATCCAAGTTGAAAATAACGACATGCTTCGCTTCGTAGGCCCGGAGTATCGGCATGCCGTATATCGGTGTCCCTTCAGCCGTATTTGCGGCAGGATTGATTACATCGTTAGCCCCTACCACTATGACTACGTCTGTATCTTTGAATTCATCATTAATGTCGTCCATTTCGTAAAGCTCATCATATGGGACGTCAGCTTCGGCAAGAAGCACGTTCATGTGGCCTGGCATTCGACCTGCGACAGGGTGAATGGCAAACTTGACTTCTTTATTCATGCCTTCCAGAATGTCTGCAAGCTTCTTAACCTCATGTTGGGCTTGGGCTAGCGCCATTCCGTACCCTGGGATGACTATTACTGACTTGGCGTTCCTTATCCGGCATACGAAGTCATCCCGGTCTTCTCCGTCTGCTGTGCGCTTTCTCCGCGAGACATGATCTTCGTCAATTGAAGTGACTCCGGGGTCGGGCTTCTTACTCATAAGGACTGTTCTGCCTGCCAACACTTGGGACAGGCTCCTGTTCATTGCCTTGCACATCAGGCGGGTCAGGATAAGTCCGGATGCGCCTACAATTGCTCCTATAGCCACCAAAAGAGGGTTGCGGACAGCAAACCCTGAGATTGACGCCGCGATACCTGAGAATGAGTTAAGAAGCGAAATCGTGATAGGCATATCAGCTCCGCCTACCCTTATTGTGAACAGAACTCCATAAGCTAAGGACAGAGCCAGGATCCAAAATGCGCCCTGGGTAATGCCGTCAGAAGGGATCACGAGAAGGGACATAAACAGGATTCCTATCGCCAGCAGCGTCAGATTGTTCCACGTAGATTGTCCCTTGAAGACTATCGGCCTCTGGTTCATTTTGCCATGAAGTTTTGCTGCAGCAATGAGGCTGCCGCTTAAAGTAATGCTTCCGATGACAAGACCCAGCTCGGAGGTGAGCCTGCCTGCCATGCTGATATCCCCGAATATTCCAAGGAGTGCAAGGAGGGACACAATTGCGGAGCTCCCGCCTCCGAAACCGTTCAATAGGGCTACCATCTGAGGCATTTGGATCATAGCGACTTTAACTGCCACATAGTAGCCGAACAATGTTCCCATGGCTATCGCTACCCACAGGAGAGGTATGCTTACGATGCCTTCTGCCAAAAGTGTCAGAATAATGGCGCCTGCCATGGAAACAGAACCTAAAAGATTCCCTTTGACAGCGGTTACAGGGGAACTCATGAGCTTAATGCCGCATATGGTCCCTAACACAAACACAAGTCCAAGCAGGTTAACCCATGACATTTTCGCGACCCTCGCTCTCAGTGCCTTTCTTGAACATCCTTAGCATTCTATGTGTTACGAGAAACCCACCGACAACATTGATCATCGCAAGGATAATGGCAACTGCTCCGAGGAGCCTGTATCCTGTTACCTTAGCCACCGCTGCAACTGTCAGAGCACCTAGCACGGTCACGCCTGACAAGGCATTTGTTCCGGACATCAAAGGGGTGTGTAGGAGGCTGGGGACATCGCTTATGACTTTGTACCCAACGACGCTTGCAACAACAAACAACGCGAACAGCATCGGAAGACTCATTGTAACAGCAACTCCTTGCCTCGGCTTGTTTCAGCTTGCGCCGGCTCACTATGGCTTGCTCAGGCTTACGCCCGCTTGCGCCGGCTTGCTTCAGCTTGTGCCGGCTCACTTAAGCTTGCTTAAGTCTACGCCAGCCCCATCGCCTCGAGAGCTCCTTGATGAACCAGTTTTCGGTCGCGAGTCACAAGGGACGATGCGATAATCGCATCAGTTGTGTCCAGCTTTACCTGGCCGTCTTCCACCAGATTGGCTAAGTAATGATATATGTTATTTGCAAACATCCAGGTAGAACTTGTTGGGATAGTCCCCGGTATGTTCAACATGCCGATTATGTTTACACCGTGCTTCTCTACGATCGTGCCGGGTTCAGTGATTTCGCAGTTACCGCCTTGGTCGATTGCCACATCCACTATGGTGGAGCCGGGTTGCATGGATTTCACAATTTCTTCGGTAATCAAGATAGGTGCCCGCTTGCCCGGTATCAACGCTGACAAGAACAACACATCCATCTGGGGGGCAACACCTAAGAGGATCTCATGTTCTTTAAGGAGCCACTCATCAGGCAGCTTCTTCGCGTACCCGCCTTCTCCTATTGCGATTTCCGGCGGAATCCCGAGGTCAACAATTTTTGCGCCGAGGCTTTTCCCCTGCTCACATGCATCAGGCCTAATGTCTGCCACATGGACCACTGCACCCAGTCGCTTTGCAGTAGCCACAGCCTGAAGGCCTGCAATTCCTGTGCCGATAACCAGCACTTGTCCGGGTTTAATCATACCCACAGCAGTCCCAACCATAGGAAGGAACTTAGGCAGGGTGTTGGCTGCCATGAGTATTCCTTTGTACCCGGCTACAGTGCTCATAGATGTGAGAGCATCCATAGACTGGGCTCGGGATATTCTGGGTATGCCGTCCAACGTGAGAGCGATGGCTCCTCTTTCAGCCAAATCCTTGATCATTTGGTGGTTGGAAGGGGCAGCAGGGTGCAAAAAAGAAATGATGCATTGGCCTTCCTTCATCATTTCAACTTCGTGCTTTCCTATATCTTCATTGAAAAGGGGCTCTTTTACTTTGAGGATTATGTCGGATTCTCTGAACAACGCCTCCACGTCGCCAAATAGTGTAGCGCCTGCCTCTTTGTAATCCTCATCTGAAAAATATGAACCGGATCCGGCGCCTTCTTCCACAATGACAGCTGCTCCTTCAGCCACCATCTTCCGGACTGTGTCTGGAATTGCAGCTACCCGTCGTTCGCCTTTCATGATTTCCTTTGGGATACCAATGGTAAGACCTTTAAACTTCATGTCAAAGCCCTCCCAATTGATAGAAATTGACTTCGTTACCGGACTATTCTCTATATTCTTGAGGACAGCACGGAGTTCCTGCCAACAGGGAGGTCAGGCACTGACTTCTTTCTGAAAGTCAGGAGACTGTACTTGCATATGCCGATTTCCTATGCTAATATGTAAAAGCAACGTGAAAACCAGTGCCTGACGCTAGTTGACGAGCTTGTGTGGAGAGGTGCCCGAGCTGGTTAAAGGGGGCAGACTGTAAATCTGCTGGCGTTGCCTACGGTGGTTCGAATCCACTCCTCTCCACCAGACATTTTATTCTAAAAACCCGGGCGATAGGCGGGAATAGCTCAGTTGGTTAGAGCGTCAGCCTTCCAAGCTGAAGGTCGCGGGTTCGAATCCCGTTTCCCGCTCCATAAATACGGTTTTTTCGATGTTTTCATCCTTAGATATGAGCCCATGTAGCTCAGCAGGCAGAGCACATCCATGGTAAGGATGGGGTCGCCGGTTCGATTCCGGCCGTGGGCTCCATTTGAAATTCCGGGTAGCGCCCTTACAGCTGGCGCTCCTTTTCTTGTACCGCCTGGTTCGAACCAAGTGTCGCGAATCAAGTATCGCGAGTCAAGTTGCGTGAATAGCGAATGACTGTGATTCTCCTTATATGGTTTTTTGCGAAAATCAAACATTGATATCTTGGCAAAACAGGGAAAACTAAGACAAGCAAAGTTACAGGCGCCAACAGTCTTATGGCGAAACAGGCAAGCACGGGAAAACAACGTTGACACCTCACTTCTCTTATGCTAGATTTTAGAAGTAACGTGTCTGGGGGTGTGATAGGGTGCGAGTAGGAGTTACCATGGAATGCACTCAGTGTAAACAGCGGAATTACCGCACTATGAAGAATAAGCGGAATGACCCTGATAGGATTGAGCTTAAGAAGTATTGCAAGTTTTGCAAGTCACATACCGTCCATAAAGAGACTCGCTAAAGGTGGGGAAGGTTGCCGTTATGCGTATTACTGCATGGTTCGGACGTATTGGCAAGTTTTTCCGAGAGGTCAGGGCGGAGCTTAGGAAGGTGACCTGGCCCGGTCGTAAGGAACTGGTCACATCTGCGCTAGTAGTCATTTTTGTTGTGGCGATATCTACCACATACATCGGAGTAATCGACTACGCGTTTTCCCGAGTTTTGCAGGTCCTGATCAGGTAAGACTTCAGTAGGGGGTGAGGGGCAAGAGGCTGCGCAAGCAGCAACGCCCTTATACAGGTGGATAAGATTAGTAAGTCCCGTTCTGCTGAAGACGAGCTGCAAGAGATTGAAGATGAACTTGCTGCTACCGGTGAAACAGAAATGGGTGGGGAGGAACAGAGCCCGCCGGATGTGTCCGACAGAGATTTGCTTAGTGATGAAGGACATCCGGACAGAAACTGGTATGTCATCCATACGTACTCAGGTTACGAGAACAAGGTAAAGACAAACCTTGAGCGTCGTATAAAGACCATGGAGAAAGAGGACAAAATATTCAAGGTCCTCATTCCCACTGAAGAAGAGTACGAGTTCAAGGATGGCAAAAAGAAGATTACTCAGAAGAAGATATTTCCTGGGTATGTTCTAGTGGAAATGCTGATGGAAGACGACTCTTGGTATTTGGTAAGGAACACGCCGGGGGTTACGGGTTTCGTCGGCACAGGAACCAAACCCATCCCCCTTCAGGATACGGAGCTTCGTGAAATCATGAGACGCATAGGCGTGGAAGAGCCTCGTCCGAGAATTGATTTCTCCGTTGGCGAAGGTGTCAGAGTAACATCCGGGCCGTTCCAGCATTTCACAGGAATTGTCCAGGAAATTCAAGCAGACAGGGGAAAGTTGCGAGTGCTGGTTTCAATGTTTGGGCGCGACACACCTGTCGAATTAGATTTTGGTCAGGTGGAGAAGATTTAACCAGGTAAGATGTTTGGCAAGGTGGGCAGGAGGGACACACGCTATGGCAAGAAAGAAAATAGCAGCTATCGTGAAACTCCAAATATCGGCAGGAAAGGCTACGGCAGCGCCGCCTGTAGGGCCGGCATTGGCGCAACACAGCGTCAATATTATGGAGTTCGTACGTTCGTTTAATGAGAAAACCGCAGCTCAAGTTGGGACGATTATTCCTGTTGAGATAACGGTATATGATGACAGATCTTTCACCTATGTGCTGAAGACTCCACCTGCTTCGTTCCTCATACGGAAAGCTGCAGGAATTGATAAGGGGTCAGGTGTTCCCAACAGAGACAAAGTTGCGAGAATCACTAAAGCGCAGCTCCGGGACATCGCCACAGAGAAGATGAAGGATCTGAATGCCACCACCATAGAGGCAGCGGAGAATATAATAGCCGGCACTGCCAGGAGTATGGGCGTGGAGATTATCGGATAGCAAGTGGGAGAAGCGGTAAGCTTCGATTGCACCACAAGGAGGTTAGTGTTAAAATGGCAGCTCGTGGCAAACGGTATGAAGAAGCTTTAGGACTCTATGACAGACATCAACTCTATTCTCCGTCTGAAGCAATTGACCTTGTAAAGGCAACTGCAAAGGCCGGTTTTGACGAGACTATAGAGCTGGCGGTTAAGTTAGGTATTGACCCGAAGCGTTCTGATCAGCAGGTGCGAGGTGCAGTTGTGCTCCCGCATGGAACAGGTAAGTCGGTCAGGGTCGCTGTCTTCGCAAAAGGCGAAAAGGCTAAGGAAGCGGAAGAAGCAGGCGCAGATTTTGTCGGCGCAGAGGAGTTAGCTGAAAAGGTCCAAGGCGGTTGGATGGACTTTGACGTAGCTGTTGCCACTCCTGACATGATGAGCGTAGTAGGCCGTCTCGGACGGATATTGGGGCCGAGGGGCTTGATGCCTAACCCTAAGACAGGGACTGTAACGTTTGAAGTGGACCGAGCCATCAAAGAGATTAAGGCAGGTAAGGTCGAGTATAGGGCGGACAAGACAGCTATTGTACACGTGGCTATCGGAAGAGCGTCCTTTGAGAAAAAGAAGCTTCTCGAGAATTTGGCAGTCATACTCGATGCGTTAATTAAGGCAAGGCCTGCAGCTGCCAGAGGCGCTTATCTGAGGAGTGTGGTTCTGTCTTCGACTATGGGCCCTGGAATTCGGGTAAGTCCTGTCCAAATAGTAGCTAAGCTTACTGAAGAGTAAGGCTGGATAAAAAGAAAAGCTGTTTTTGCGGTCTTCCATGGCCCAAGACAGCGGGTGTTACAAGACTTAATGAGCGCAAATTGCGCTTGCCCGCCGAGGTCGGGGATGGCATTTCAAAGTGGCTGATAAGGCTGACTTTCGATTGCTTTGAATTTGAGGCGCCCCCGCTCTCACGCGGGGGCATTTTATTAGCCGTAATGAGGCCTTTAGGGGTAACATTTCAAGTACTTAGGAAGGGAGGTATCGTAGACTTGGTGAAACCAGGGAAAATAGCAGCTGTAGACGAACTCAAGAAGAAGCTTGAGAAAGCCCAAGGCGTTGTGCTTGTTGATTATCGCGGTTTGAATGTTGGCTCACTGACGAATCTCAGGCGGAGGCTTGATGAATCCGAAGGTGAGTTCAGAGTTGTCAAGAATACCTTGACTATCATTGCTGCGAAAGACATCGGCCTTGAAGACCTGGAGCAATACCTGGAAGGTCCCACAGCTATCGCTTTTGCCTATGAGGATCCTGCAGAGGTAGCCAGAATCATCAATGATTTTACAAGAGAGTTCCGGGAGTTGGGCATAAAAGGAGGCACACTGTTAGGCAAAGTCATAGGGCCTGACGATGTGCGCAGCCTGGCGCTTCTGCCTCCTCGCGATGTCATGCTGGGGCACGTGGCTGCGGCTTTTGCTGCACCTATGTCCGGATTCGCCCGCGCTTTGTCCGGCATAATAACGAACTTCGCTTATGCCGTTGATGCAGTGAGGCGACAAAAAGAAGAGACCGCCGCATGACGAGGCGGAGCGGTTTGAAAAGAAACCCAGACAAAAAGATTAAGACAAGAAGGGGAGACAAAGTATGACTAAGGAAGAAATTATTGAGGCTATTGCCAATATGACAGTTATCGAGCTTTCAGAGCTTGTCAAGGCTGTCGAGGAGAAGTTCGGAGTCAGCGCAGCTGCGCCCGTAGCAGTCGCAGCAGGCCCTGCCATGGCAGCAGGCCCGGCAGCACCTGAAGAGGAAGAAAAGACAGAGTTTGACGTTGTCCTGGTAAGCGCAGGCGACAAGAAAATCCCAGTCCTTAAGGTTGTCCGTGAGCTGACCGGCCTAGGACTCAAGGAAGCCAAAGAGTTGGTAGAAAGCGCCCCAAGGCCTGTAAAGGAAGGGGTCAAGAAGGAAGAGGCAGAAAGCATAAAGGCGCAACTTGAAGAAGCAGGCGCTACTATTGAGATAAAATAGGGATTTCTGTGCTATACTATATGTTGTGAGATAAGGGGCTCCCGTTTCATCAAAAACGAGTAGCCCCTTATGCTTGACATATTAGCCAGCATTCGATATCATTAAAGAATGCGGCAACCTATAGCCGAAAGTAGACATACTTGTATGATTTTGTTCTTGCTTATTTATACTACACAGGATCCTTCTTTTCCTTCTAGTCAAAGGTATTTTTCGTTCAAGAAATAGCAGGGCTATCATTGCCTGCGTGCTAAATCGTTATGTAGGCGCTCAATAGTCCGGGTGGGAGATGGGAGCGTGACAGGATGGCAGTAATGACAGAGGTCGGGGGACGAAAGAGACTCAGTTTTTCCAAGATAGACGAGGTCCTTGAAGTTCCGAACCTTATTGAGATTCAAAAGCACACCTATGAATGGTTCAAGGAAGAGGGCCTGGACGAGACATTTCGCGACATATCCCCGATCCAAGATTTCACCGGTAATTTGGTGCTTGAGTTTGTGAGCCACAAATTTGATCCTCCTAAGTATTCTGTAGAGGAATGCAAACAGCGGGATGTGACCTACGCGGCTTCTCTCAAAGCGAAGGTCCGACTAATCAACAGAGAAACCGGAGAAGTGAAGGAACAGGAAGTCTATATGGGCGACTTCCCTTTGATGACTGAGAAAGGCACCTTTGTGATTAACGGTGCGGAGCGCGTAGTTGTCAGTCAACTTGTAAGGTCGCCCGGAGTGTACTATGATTTTACGCGGGATTCTTCTGGTAAGCGCATATATTCAGCCAGTCTTATCCCCAATAGAGGTGCATGGCTCGAGTTTGAGATGGATTCTCAGGAATGCATTTGGGTGAGGATAGACAGGACCCGTAAGATACCTGCGACTGTCCTTATTCGAGCTCTGGGCTATGGGACCGATCCCAGCATCATTGATATTCTCGGAGATACCGAAGCTATCCGCAGCACACTGGATAGGGACAACACAGAGTCTGAAACAGATGCCCTCATAGAGATTTACAAGCGTCTCAGGCCGGGGGAACCGCCGACGGAAGAAAGCGCGGAATCGCTTTTCGACAACCTATTCTTTGATTCCCGTCGCTATGATCTGGCGCCTGTAGGACGCTACAAGCTCAACAAGAAACTTGCTCTTTCCGAAAGGCTAATTGGATATGAACTTGCGTCTCCTGTTGTTGACAGAACCACAGGCGAAGTGTTTTTGGACGCAGGGGTGAAAGTTACGAGACAAGCTGCGGAGTCTCTTGCCAAACTTAGAGGACAAGGACGAGTGCTGGAAGCTGTGGTAGTCTCACCCGGCGGCGGGGAGATTAAGCTCATTGATAACGGCACGCCCGGTGAAGAGGTGAAGACCCTCACCCGTCCTGACCTTGTAGCAGTTGTGAATTATCTATTAGGACTAATACAGGGAATAGGATCCATTGATGACATAGACCATTTAGGCAACAGGCGGCTTAGAACTGTAGGAGAACTCTTGCAGAACCAGTTCCGCATAGGCTTGTCCAGAATGGAGCGGGTAGTCAGAGAGAGGATGACTATCCAAGATGTGGACGCAGTGACACCTCAGACCTTGATAAACACGAGGCCGGTCGTGGCAGCGATTAAGGAGTTCTTTGGCTCAAGCCAGCTGTCTCAGTTTATGGATCAGATAAACCCATTGGCTGAACTTACTCACAAGAGACGTTTGTCTGCACTTGGCCCCGGGGGGCTCAGCAGAGAAAGAGCCGGGTTTGAAGTGCGAGACGTGCACCACTCTCACTATGGGAGGATATGTCCGATTGAGACTCCTGAAGGCCCCAACATCGGGTTGATTGGGTCATTGTGTACTTATGCCAGGATTAACGATTATGGTTTCATCGAAACCCCTTACCGCAAAGTGATTGACGGTAAAGTAACCGGTGAAATCGTCTATCTCGCAGCAGATGAGGAAGACAAGTATGTAATAGCCCAGGCAAATGAGGACTTGACTGAGGATGGGGTATTTGTCAAACCTAAGGTTGTAGCTCGTTTCCAGGACAAAATCGTTGAGGTCCCTGACAATCAAGTGGACTTTATGGACGTCTCACCGAAGCAGATTGTCAGTGTGGCTACAGCCCTTATTCCTTTTCTCGAGAATGACGATGCAGGCCGTGCCTTGATGGGATCAAACATGCAACGCCAGGCAGTCCCTTTGATTCAGACGGACGCGCCTTTTGTCGGAACCGGTATGGAACGTAAATGCGCCGTGGATTCAGGCGTTGTGGCGCTTGCCAAGAATTCCGGTTTTGTCAAGAGAGCCGCAGCCAACGAGATTACCATCCAGACTGACGCAGGCTCCATTGAATCACATAAACTCCTGAAATTTGTCAGATCCAACCAGGGGACTTGTGTGAACCAAAAGCCTATTGTCCGTGTGGGTGAAAGGGTTGAAAAAGGCGATGTAATCGCTGACGGCCCGTCTACTGACAACGGCGAGCTGGCGTTAGGCCGTAATGTGCTTGTAGCGTTCCTACCGTGGGAAGGATATAACTATGAGGACGCCATACTGATCAGCGAGAAGCTGGTGAAGGAAGATACCTTCACATCCATCCATATAGAAGAATACGAGTGTGATGCCAGAGATACCAAGCTTGGGGCGGAAGAGATCACTCGGGATATTCCCAATGTCGGCGAGGAAGCCTTAAAAGACTTGGATGAGAGAGGCATTATTCACGTAGGCGCCCATGTGCGCACAGGTGATATTCTAGTCGGTAAAGTCACTCCTAAGGGTGAGACTGAACTTACGGCGGAAGAACGTCTCCTCCGCGCAATTTTCGGTGAAAAGGCCCGCGAGGTAAGGGACACGTCTCTTAGAGTGCCTCACGGCGAGTCCGGTAAGGTAGTAGCGGTCCACGTGTTTTCGAGAGAAGCCGGGGATGAACTCAGTCCGGGTATTAACCGCCTCGTCCGGGTTTATGTGGCTCAGAAACGCAAAATATCCGAAGGCGACAAAATGGCAGGCCGTCACGGCAACAAAGGCGTTATTGCCAGGATTCTGCCGGAAGAAGACATGCCTTTCATGCCTAACGGGGTGCCTGTTGACATAGTGCTCAATCCCCTGGGTGTACCTTCCCGTATGAACCTCGGGCAGATTCTCGAGACTCACCTGGGAGCAGGTGCAAGAAAGCATAATGTCCACGTGGCAAGCCCTGTATTTGACGGCGCTAAGGAACACGAAGTCATGGACTATCTTGAGGAAGTAGGGCTTCCACGTGATGGCAAGACCGTTCTATATGACGGACGTACAGGCGAAGCCTTCGACAATCCCGTGACTGTAGGGTACGCGTACTTGATGAAGCTGCTCCACCTTGTGGACGACAAAATTCATGCTCGTTCCACAGGTCCGTACTCCCTTGTCACTCAGCAACCTCTCGGAGGGAAAGCTCAGTTTGGAGGGCAGAGGTTCGGTGAGATGGAGGTATGGGCCTTGGAGGCGTACGGGGCAGCCTTTACGCTCCAAGAATTGCTCACGGTGAAATCTGATGACGTGGTAGGCAGAGTGAAGACATACGAGGCTATAGTGAAAGGCGAGAACGTGCCGGAACCGGGGGTTCCCGAATCGTTCAAGGTCCTTATCAAAGAGCTCCAAAGCTTGAGCTTAGATGTGAAAGTTCTCAGTGATGATGAGCAAGAGATAGAGATCGGCGAATCTGATGATGACATTGTCGATACTGCGAAAGCTCTGGAAATCGATATCGGGGGCAGAGAAAGAGACGACGTGTTAGCAGATGAGCTTCCTTCACGTGATGCGAAAAAGAGGATACAAGAAGCCGAGTATGACGGTGAGTCTGACGACGATGATGAACAAGACGACGAGGTAAGTAGCATAGGCATGCAAATCGAGGAACTTTCACCTTCCGAAGATGATTTGGCTGAAGACGATAGCCTTGATGAGCAAGTGGATGAAGAGGCTGATGGCAGTGACTATGAGGACGAGGAGATCCTCGACGAAGAGGAGCTTGTTGATGAGGATGAGGGATTTGGGGAAGGCGAGGACGACGACTTTTTCCAGGATGACTCCGATGATGATGACATGTCTTAGCGCGTGGGAGAGGAGGAGAGGTCGTTGCTAGACGTCAGCAATTTCGAGAAGATCCGTATTGGCCTTGCATCGCCTGAGCAGATAAGGCAATGGTCCAGCGGAGAAGTGAAAAAACCTGAAACAATAAACTACCGTACCCTCAAGCCTGAACGAGAGGGGCTATTCTGCGAGAAGATCTTTGGGCCCACCAGAGACTGGGAATGCCATTGTGGCAAGTACAAGAGAGTCAGGTACAAGGGCATTGTTTGCGACAAATGCGGAGTTGAAGTCACAAGGTCAAAGGTACGCAGGGAGCGACTGGGCCATATTGAGCTTGCAGCGCCTGTGTCCCACATATGGTATCTGAAGGGTATTCCACGCAGGATGGGGCTGCTTCTCGATTTGTCCCCGCGCGTGCTGGAGAAAGTCATCTATTTTGCGGCGTATATAGTTGTGAATCCGGGGGAGACACCCCTTACCAGGAAACAACTTCTCTCAGAGATTGAGTACAGAGAGATGAGAGACCGGTTCGGGGATCTCTTTGATGCAGGTATGGGCGCTGAAGCCATAAAGAAGCTCCTGGAAGAAATCGACCTGGATGAACTTGTGCATGAGCTCAGGGAGGAAATCCGTAGCTCGTCAGGGCAGAAGAAGCAAAGAGCCACGAGACGCCTTGAGGTCGCTGAAGCATTCAGGAAATCAGGGAACCGTCCTGAACACATAATTCTTGATGTTATTCCTGTAATCCCGCCTGATCTCCGTCCCATGGTACAGCTGGACGGAGGCAGGTTCGCGACTTCAGATCTAAATGACCTGTACAGGAGAGTAATAAACAGGAATAACCGCCTCAAGAGACTAATCGAGCTCAATGCCCCTGACATTATCGTCAGGAACGAAAAGAGAATGCTCCAAGAAGCCGTTGATGCGTTGATTGACAACGGACGCAGAGGACGGCCTGTAACAGGTCCTGGCAATCGCCCGCTTAAGTCCTTGTCAGATATGCTGAAAGGGAAGCAAGGGCGGTTCCGACAGAACCTCCTTGGCAAGCGTGTGGACTATTCAGGAAGGTCCGTAATTGTGGTAGGCCCGGAACTCGGGTTGCATCAATGCGGACTGCCTAAAGAGATGGCTTTGGAACTCTTCAAACCCTTTGTCATGAAGAAACTTGTGGAGAACGGATACGCCCATAACATAAAGAGCGCAAAGCGGATGGTTGAGCGCGTCCGTGATGAGGTATGGGATGTCTTGGAAGATGTTATCAAGGATCATCCTGTACTTCTGAACAGAGCGCCGACTCTTCACCGTCTGGGTATCCAGGCGTTTGAGCCTGTGCTGGTAGAAGGCAAAGCAATCCAGATCCATCCACTGGTCTGTCCGGCTTACAACGCGGACTTTGACGGGGATCAGATGGCGGTCCATGTGCCGCTGTCTGCAGAAGCGCAGGCTGAGGCAAGACTTTTGATGCTATCTGCCAATAACCTTTTGTCTCCCGCCCATGGCAAGCCTATAGCCACGCCGGGACAGGATCTTGTCCTCGGTTGTTACTACTTGACCATTGCTCAACGGGGGGAGAAAGGCGAAGGCAAGTACTTCGCAAATCCTGATGAGGCATACATGGCATACAAGGAAGGCGCGGTAACACTGCATTCTTTGATTGCTGTAAGAATGCCCCGGGAAAAGCAGGTTATCGGTTTCGCTGATGATGATAAGGATAGGAAACTCCTGGTCACCACAGTAGGGAGACTCGTTTTCAACAGGATCTTCCCTGATGATTTCCCTTACATTAATGATGCAGTGGAAGACACAGTTGATGAGTCGGCGCTAACCGGTGCAGTCCTCGATTCCAAGAGAGATCGTTCCATAGAGGAGATGGTGAAAGAGCTTCCTTTGGGACGTCCTGTGAAAAAGGGATTCCTTGTTCAGCTCATATCAATGTGCCACCAGAAATACGGTAACGCCGAAACAGCGATGATCCTTGACAATCTGAAGACCATCGGGTTTAGGTACGCGACTCAATCCGGCACGACTGTGGGCGTAGAGGATGTTGTAATCCCTGATGAGAAAGTGAAGATTATAGAAGAAGCTGAAAGACGAGTTGAAGAAATCGAACAGCAACACAGGCGAGGCCTTATCACCAATGACGAGCGATATCAGCTTGTCATAGACAGGTGGACTGAAGCTAAGGAGAAGGTCCAGGATGCAATGCTCCGGAGCCTTCATGAACTTAACCCTGTCTACATGATGGCCACTTCAGGAGCGCGTGGAAACGTCTCGCAGCTAAGCCAGCTGGCCGGAATGAGAGGCCTGGTAGCTGACCCGTCAGGACGGACAATTGACTTTCCGATTAAAGCCAACTTCCGTGAGGGATTGACAGTGCTTGAGTACTTCAGCTCTACACACGGAACGCGAAAAGGCCTTGCTGACACAGCACTCAGGACTGCAGACTCAGGCTACCTTACCAGGAGGCTTGTGGACGTGGCTCAGGATGTCATTGTGCGTGAAGATGACTGCGGAACGGATCAGGGGATTACCCTTTCTGCCATCTGTCAGGGAGACGACGTGGTGGAGACGCTAAGAGAGCGGATTATCGGTAGAGTTGCTTGTGAGGACATTGTCCATCCTGATACAGGCGAAGTCATTGTAGGCGCAGGTGAGGAAATCCTTGAAGAGCACGCAAAGCAGATAGATTTGGCAGGGATAACAGAGGTCACTGTCAGATCTGCTCTGACATGTAAGACCAGATACGGGGTGTGCGTGAATTGCTACGGACGCAACCTGGCTACGGGAAATCTTGTGGAAGTCGGTGAAGCAGTTGGTATCATTGCTGCTCAATCCATAGGTGAGCCGGGAACGCAGCTTACTATGAGGACGTTCCACACAGGCGGAGTAGCAGGTGATGACATCACTCACGGTTTGCCCAGAGTTGAAGAGCTATTTGAAGCACGAAAGCCTAAAGGGCAAGCAGTTATAAGTGATATTGACGGCCGCGTCAGCATAGTGGAATCAAAAGGTACAAGAAAAGTCTTCGTTAAAGCTGATGATGGAGAAGAGAAATCCTATACCGTGCCGTACGGCGCAAGGCTCGAAGTCAGAGAAGGCCAGCTGATAACTGCAGGGGATCAGATTACTGAAGGTTCTCTGAATCCCCATGATATTCTGAGAGTGAAGGGTGTCCGTGCTGTTCAAAGCTATCTTGTCAAGGAAGTCCAGGATGTATATAGGTCCCAGGGAGTAGAGATCAACGATAAGCACATTGAAGTGGTAATCAGGCAAATGCTTCGTAAGGTGAAAGTGGATGATCCGGGAGACACCCAGCTCCTCCCTGGCGGGCTTGTAGACGTGTTTGAATTTGAGGAAGAGAATGCGAGCGTCCTGGGTGAGGGAAAACAGCCTGCCATTGCAAAGCCTGCAATCCTAGGAATTACCAAGGCTTCGCTGGCGACGGACAGCTTCTTGTCAGCCGCTTCCTTCCAGGAAACGACCAGAGTCTTGACAGACGCTTCGATTAAGGGGCGTACAGATCCTTTGATTGGGTTGAAAGAGAATGTGATCATAGGTAAACTGATACCTGCCGGCACAGGTATGAGTCGATATAGAAACGTTGTTCCAATGACTCCCATGGCGGAGGCGGCTGCTGATGGGGAAGAAAGCTTGGAGGGCAACGGAGAAGTCCTTGATGAAAATGCGCTTACCGGTGAATATTCAGAGGCTTTTTCTCCGGAGGAACCTGCCGGTGATTCCATGGGAAGAGTTTTGTCCTAAGGAGTTTCGATGAGTTCTTGACAATGATCATAGGGCAATGCTAGAATGTGATGGCGCAAGATTTATGCGCTCTTGGGCACTTTTAGTATCCAGAGGAGACCGAGGGAGGAGAGAAAACAGGATATGTCCCACGATGAGTTGAGGATGGCGCGGCGCAAGGCTGTAGGCACAAAGCAGACCATCAAAGCTCTCGAAAGGGGAGAAGCAAAGGCTGTTTACCTCGCAAGGGATGCGGATGAGAAGATTACTACAAGTGTATTAGAGTTGTGCGAGACCAATGGCGTCGAAATCATCTATGTTGATACCATGGCGCAACTCGGGAAAGCATGTGGCATTGAAGTCGGAGCCGCTTCGGTAGCGATCTTGGTCAGCTAAGACCAAGGTCGTAACGGTTGAAATACGACGTTCCACGGTGCCCCTTGCACCTCGAGGTGGAAGGGGCACGTTATGTGTAAAGGTAAGTTCATTTGGGGAAGGAGGTGCGAAACAGCGTGCCCACGATTAATCAATTGGTGCGTAAGGGACGCAAAAAGGTAACCAGAAAATCGTCTGCTCCAGCTCTCAGGTGGATTTACAATTCTCGTACCCGGAGATCTCAGTACACCGGTGGGGCCCCGCAGAAGAGGGGAGTCTGCACAGTTGTGAGGACAACAACCCCAAAGAAGCCTAACTCGGCGCTACGTAAGATTGCCAGAGTCAGACTTAGTAACGGCCTTGAGGTAACTGCATACGTTCCTGGGATAGGACATAATCTTCAGGAGCACTCTGTGGTTCTTATCAGAGGTGGCAGAGTAAAGGACCTTCCCGGCGTGCGTTATCATATTGTGCGAGGCACTCTCGATGCTGCAGGGGTAGCTGACAGGAGACAGGCGCGATCAAAGTACGGAACCAAGAGGCCTAAGTCGTAAATACTAAGAGTAGAATGGCTTCCTTAAAGGAAGGAGGTGTGCGGATGCCCAGGCGGGGCAGAATCTCTAAGAGAGACGTAATTCCGGATCCGGTATACGGTAACGAGCTGGCAGCTCAACTCATTAACAAGCTGCTTCTCGATGGTAAGAAAGGTGTCTCGGAATCCATTTTCTATGACGCCATGAACAGTATCGGTGAAAAGACTAAGAAAGATCCGATGGAAGTATTTGAACGGGCAGTAAAGAATGTCATGCCTATTCTGGAGGTCAGACCGCGTAGGGTCGGAGGCGCTACTTATCAGGTGCCGGTTGAGGTGCGGGCGGATAGACGCTCCACATTGGCGCTGCGTTGGATAGTCCAGAACGCCCGAGCCAGGTCTGAAAAGTCTATGGCTGAGAAATTAGCCGGTGAACTCCTTGACGCTTCAACAGGCCAAGGAGCTTCCGTAAGGAAGAGGGAAGATACTCACAGGATGGCAGAGGCAAACAAAGCATTTGCTCACTTTAGGTGGTAGGATAGGTTGTTAGGTTTTTTAGATTCTCCGGTCAAAGTGTTTGGAAGGAAGGAGGGGATATAAGGTGGCGGAAAGATTCTCACTGGAAAAGACAAGGAATATTGGTATAATGGCACACATCGATGCAGGTAAAACCACTACCACCGAGCGTATCCTCTTCTATACCGGCCGGGTTCACAGGATCGGAGAAGTTCACGATGGGGCTGCCACAATGGATTGGATGGTACAGGAGCAAGAGCGTGGAATCACAATCACTGCTGCTGCTACCACCTGCTACTGGCGGGATCATCGAATCATCATTATAGACACTCCCGGACACGTGGACTTCACAATGGAGGTTGAGAGGTCACTCCGTGTGCTAGACGGAGCAATCACAGTGTTATGTGCTGTCGGCGGAGTAGAACCACAATCTGAGACTGTGTGGCGCCAGGCAGACCGGTATAAGGTGCCACGAGTCATATTCGTCAACAAGATGGACAGGGTTGGGGCGGATTTCGGACGATGTGTGAAGATGGTAAGAGAGAGGCTTGGCGCTAACGGAGTCCCGATTCAAATACCCATTGGCGCTGAGGAGAAATTCAGGGGAATCATAGACCTCATCAACGAAAAAGCCATTGTGTACATGGACGATCTGGGAACCAAGAGAGAAGAGACGGAAATACCTGATGAACTTAAGGAAGAAGCCGGGAAACGCAGGGAAGAACTGATCGAAGCCCTTGCTGATGTAGACGACGATATTATGGTAAGCTACATTGAAGGCCGAAGCGTTACACCTGAAGCGATAAAGTCCGCGCTTAGGAAAGGGACGTTGTCTGCCACAGTGATACCTGTCCTTTGCGGCTCGGCTTTCAGGAACAAAGGAGTCCAGCTTCTGCTTGACGCAGTAGTAGACTACTTGCCCGCTCCGAAGGATCTTCCGCCTGTTGTCGGAATTAACCCGTCTACAGGCGAAAAAGAAGAAAGGCTGCCTGCTGAAGATGAGCGGTTTTGCGCTTTGGCTTTTAAAATTGCAGCCGATCCGTATGTGGGAAAACTGACGTACTTCAGAGTGTACTCAGGATCCGTCCATGCAGGTTCATATGTGTATAACGTCAGCCAGAACAAGAAGGAAAGGCTTGCCCGTATCCTTCAGATGCACGCGAATCACCGTCAAGACGTTGAGGATGCTCATGCCGGTGATATAGTGGCTGCAGTAGGATTCAGGGAAGTCGCGACCGGGAATACCCTATGTGATGAGGCAAACCCTATTGTTCTCGAGACCATGTCTATTCCTGAACCTGTTATATCTGTGGCAGTAGAGCCAAAGACTAAGTCAGATGAAGACAAGTTGGCTACGACTTTGGCCAGGCTTGCAGAGGAGGATCCGACATTCCAGGTAAAGCAGGATCCTGATACAGGGCAGACTGTCATATCAGGTATGGGCGAGCTTCATCTGGAGGTTATCGTCGACAGACTAATCAGGGAATTCGGAGTCAACGCCAATGTGGGTAAACGACAAGTGGCGTACAGGGAGACGATTACTTCAAGTGTGGAAAGCGACGGGAAGTTCATAAGGCAGACAGGAGGCAAGGGGCAGTATGGGCATGTTGTCCTTGCTCTTTCACCTCAATCCCCCGGCGAAGGGTTTGCATTTGAGGACGCCACAAAAGGCGGAGTAGTGCCGAAGGAATTCGTTCGAGCTGTCGAGGCAGGCGCGAAAGACGCAATGGAAGCAGGAGAATTGGCAGGTTACCCCATGGTTGACATAAAGGTTGTGCTTGTTGACGGGTCTTACCATGAAGTAGACTCATCAGAGATGGCATTTAAGATCGCAGCTTCAATGGCGGTTAAGGATGGGGTAAGGCGTGCTAATCCGCGTCTTCTTGAGCCGATTATGCGTGTTGAAGTGATGGTTCCTGAGGAATTCACAGGAGATGTCCTTGCTGACATTAGCGCAAGGCGCGGTAAGGTCCAAGGTATGGAGAGAGAAGGACTGTTTCATGTGATTAAGTCCCAGGTTCCTTTGGCAGAGATGTTCGGGTATGCTACGGATCTAAGGTCCCTGACGCAAGGGCGGGGGACATATGACATGCACTTCGTGTGCTATGAGGAAGTGCCCGAAGCTATTGCAAAAACTGTTATAGCTTGGGGAAGATAAAAAAATGGTGATAGGAAGAAGACCAATTCCAAGGGAGGATGACAGGAATGGCCAAGCAGAAATTTGAGAGGACAAAGCCCCATGTCAACGTCGGGACTATAGGACATATTGACCATGGCAAAACGACGCTGACTTCAGCGATTACGCTTACTCTGAGTAAAGCGGGCTTGGCGAACTACAAGAAGTTTGAAGACATTGACAAGGCTCCTGAGGAGAGGGAGCGCGGTATCACCATCTCTACCTATCACGTCGAGTATGAGACGGAGAATAGACACTATGCTCACGTTGACTGTCCTGGACACGCTGACTATGTAAAGAACATGATTACCGGCGCAGCGCAGATGGACGGAGCTATTCTCGTGGTAAGCGCAGAGGATGGACCGATGCCTCAGACCAGGGAGCACATCCTACTTGCACGGCAGGTAGGCGTCCCTTACATCGTTGTGTTCCTCAACAAATGCGACAGAATGGAAGACGAAGAGGAACTGGTAGACCTCGTTGAGATGGAAGTCAGGGAGCTTCTTTCCAAGAACGAGTTCCCGGGAGACGATATTCCATTTGTGCGAGGTTCCGCCCTGAAGGCGTTAGAGTGTGGTTGCGGAAGTCGCGATTGCAAGTGGTGCGGTCAGATCTTTAAGCTCATGGATGAGGTGGATCAGTATGTTCCCACACCTGAGCGTGATGTTGACAGACCATTCCTTATGCCTGTTGAAGACGTATTCTCAATTACCGGCCGCGGCACAGTTGCCACGGGTAGGGTGGAGAGAGGAACAGTCAAGGTAGGGGAACAGGTGGAGATTGTCGGACTTACTGAGGAGTCCAGGGCTACAGTGGTTACAGGTGTAGAGATGTTCCGTAAGACTCTTGAGCAAGGTGTAGCAGGAGATAACATCGGCGTTCTGCTCCGGGGTGTTGAGAAGGATGAAATTGAGAGGGGTCAGGTCCTCGCGAAACCGGGTTCCATCAAGCCCCACACGAAGTTCAAGGGCGAGGTCTATGTTCTGTCTAAGGAAGAAGGCGGAAGACATACACCGTTCTTCACAGGATATCGTCCGCAGTTCTACTTCCGGACCACGGACGTAACAGGCAATGCATTGCTTCCTGAGGGAGTCGAAATGGTAATGCCCGGTGATAATATCACAATGTCCATTGAGCTGATTACGCCTATCGCTCTTGAGGAAGGTCTAAGGTTCGCTATTCGTGAAGGCGGCCGTACAATCGGTAAAGGCGTTGTATCATCTTTGATTGAGTAAAGATATGCATTACCCAACGAATGAGGAATAGATGGGCCGGGCTGAACCTGGCGCGTGCCCGGCCCCTTGCTACGAGCTATGAACCTGGAGGTTGCGTGCTTTGGCATGGGAATTCCGGGGGAGCGAGTCTGCAAACCGGATCAGACGAATGCGAGGAGGAATTAAGGCCATGGCTGAACAGAAAATCAGAATCAAGCTAAAAGCATTTGACCACAGACTGCTGGACCAGTCAGCGGAGAAGATCGTAGAAACTGCGAGGCGTAGTGGGGCACGGATTTCAGGTCCTGTTCCGTTGCCGACTGAACGAAGTGTATTCACGGTGTTAAGATCCGTCCATGTGGACAAAGACTCAAGAGAGCAGTTTGAAATGAGGACTCATAAGAGGCTTATTGATATCATCGAGCCTACCCAGAAAACTATTGACGATCTTACGAGACTGGACTTGCCTGCAGGTGTGGGCATTGAGATTAAGCTTTAACCTCGCCTCGTGACCCGAGCGGGTATAGCGTGAATGTGAGAACGAAGGGGGTGCGAGGTAAATGGCAAAAGGGATACTAGGAAAAAAGCTCGGAATGACACAAGTATTTACTGATGAAGGACATACAATCCCGGTGACAGTAATAGAAGCCGGCCCATGCGTAGTCGTTCAGAAGAAGACCGTGGATAAAGATGGCTACTCCGCCATTCAGCTTGGATATGGCGATATTCGCGAGCGACTGGTGAATAAACCGGAAATGGGTCATTTCAAGCGTAGTAAGGTTAGCCCAAAGCGTTATCTCAGGGAGATCAGGGCATCGGAAGACTTGCCCCATGAGGTAGGTTCTGAGATTAAGGTTGATGTATTTCAAGAGGGCGACCGTGTTGACGTTGTTGGGACATCTATTGGGAAAGGGTTCGCAGGCGGCATTAAGAGATGGAATTTCAGAAGAGGTCCTATGAGTCATGGATCTATGTACCATCGCCGTCCGGGATCCCTTGGTGCAACCGGTTTGGCGCGCGTGTTAAAGGGCAGGAAACTCCCGGGCCGCCTCGGAGGAGAGCGCGTAACGATCCAAAATCTTGAAGTCGTCAGGGTAGATCCTGAGCGCAACTTGATGCTTGTAGAAGGTTCGGTTCCCGGACGACGAGGCTCTTTGCTTATTATCAAAGAAGCAGTGAAGAGCCGGGCGGCAAAGAACAAGAAGTGAGGTAGGTGAGCTAGATGCCAAAAGCGCCTCTATATAACATGAATGGCGAGAGAATAGGCGACTACGAGCTGCCTGCTTCGGTCTTCGGGGTGCCTGTCAATCGGCATGTTCTCCATGAAGCTGTGGTTATGCAGCGGGCCTCAAAGCGTCTTGGTACCGCGTCAACAAAGACCCGGGGTGAAGTAGCCGGGGGCGGAGCAAAACCTTGGCGTCAGAAGGGAACCGGAAGGGCACGGCATGGCAGCCGCAGATCTCCCATATGGAGGGGCGGAGCGATAACGTTTGGCCCGAGGCCCAGGACGTATGGGTATAAGATGCCTAAAAAGGCACGAAGGGCTGCGCTGTTGTCAGCGTTATCTTCGAAAGCTGAAAATGAGCAAGTCCTGATTCTGGATGAATTGTCCATGAGTGAGCCAAAGACGAAGGTCATGGTGAACATGTTAAGCAAACTGGACGCCGACGGAAAGGCGCTTGTAGTTTTGAAAAAACCTGATAACAACGTGGAGTTGTCCCTTAGGAATATTCCCGGCGTCAAGACGCTTACTCCTTCTGAGCTTAACGTGTACGATATCCTCAACTACGACAAGCTTCTCCTTACCAAGGAGGTCGCGGATGTAGTGGAGGAGGTGCTTGGCGAATGAGAACCGCAAGGGATATTATTGGAAGGCCGATTTTGACTGAGAAGACCATGGGAGGACTCGAAGAAAATAAGTATACATTTATCGTAGACATCGCCGCTACTAAGGTTGAGATTAAGAAAGCGGTGGAAGAGACCTTCAAGGTCAAGGTCAAGAACGTAAACACCTTGAGGATGCCTGGCAAGACCAGAAGGATGGGACGATTTGAAGGCAAGACTCCTGAGTGGAAGAAGGCCGTGGTGACCCTGGAAGAAGGTTATGACATTCCGCTCTTCGAGGGCGTATAAGTTGTTGACAAGGCGAAGCGGCTGGAGTGAACTCCCCTCTGGCAGCAATGTGGTTAGATAAAGGAGGGGTAAGAGTTGGGAATCAAGAGACATAAGCCGGTTACTCCGGGAAGGCGGTTCATGAGCGGACCAACCTTCTCTGAGCTGACTAAGAAGAAACCGGAAAAGAAGCTTCTCCGCCCGAATCCGAAGACTGCCGGCCGAAACGTGCATGGTAAGATTACCACCAGGCGTAGGGGTGGCGGAGCGAAAAGAAGCTATCGAATCATAGATTTTAGGCGGGAAAAAGACGGGGTTCCGGCAAGGGTGGCAAGTATTGAGTACGATCCGAATAGGTCTGCCAGGATTGCGTTGCTCCATTATGCTGATGGAGAGAAGAGATACATTCTTGCGCCTACCGAGCTGAAAGTGGGTAATGTCGTTATGTCAGGCACCGGCGCGGATATTAAGCCCGGGAACGCTCTTATGCTGCGTGATATACCCACAGGCACGATTGTCCACAATATAGAACTGACTCCCGGGAGAGGCGGACAGCTGGTTCGTTCGGCGGGAGTAGGGGCTCAGCTTATGGCCAAGGAAGGAAACTACGCTCACGTCAGGCTTCCTTCAGGCGAGGTAAGGCTCGTGCGGCTGGAGTGCAAAGCCACTATCGGACAGGTGGGCAATGTAGAGCATGAGATTATCACCATAGGTAAGGCAGGCAAGATGAGGCATCTTGGTCGCAGGCCGAAAGTACGGGGTAAAGCCATGAATCCGGTAGATCACCCTCACGGTGGTGGAGAGGGCCGTGCTCCTATTGGAATGCCATCACCTCTGACACCATGGGGTAAGCCGACTCTCGGTTACAGGACCAGGAAGAAAAAGCCTTCTGATAAGCTGATAGTTAGAAGGCGGAAGTAAGAGGGGAAGGAGCTGGGCTAATGTCACGATCGTTAAAAAAAGGCCCTTATGCTGACTCGAAGCTCTTGGCAAAGGTTGGAAACCTGAATGAAAAGGGTCGTAAGGAAGTAGTCAAGACGTGGTCAAGAGCCTCAACCATCTTCCCCGAGATGGTGGGTCACACAATAGCGGTGCATGATGGCCGAAGGCACGTGCCGATATATATCAGTGAGGATATGGTCGGTCACAAGTTAGGTGAGTTTGCCCCGACGCGAACGTTCAGGGGACATGGAGCGCATACTTCTAGGTCTACTTCGCTGAAATAAGGCGGGACGTAGGCAGTCGGGGGCTGGAGGGGATATTTGCTATGGCTATGATGGAAGCTCGAGCTATAGCTCGTTATGTCAGGATTGCTCCGAGAAAAGCCAGGCAGGTTGTGGAATTGGTTAAAGGGAAGGACGCCCAAGAGGCCCTTGCCATACTGGGGCACACCCGTAAAAGAGGGGCAGAGCTTGTCAGTAAGGTCCTGAAATCTGCCGTGGCCAATGCCGAGCATAACCTGGAGCTTGATAAGGATGACTTATATGTGGCAGATGTGAGAATCGATGAAGGTCCCACCATGAAGAGATGGCGTCCGAGGAGGAGGGGAATGCCTGCGCCGATTCTCAAGAG
>DUVA01000274.1 GCA_012841305.1 Bacillota bacterium
GAAAGACGACGCCTGCTATTATTGAATTCCATATAGCCCTAACCGAGTAGTCATTCCTGCCTTTACCTCGCTTTTTCTCCAACGCTCGCATTAATTCTTCATCAGGCAGGTAGTCTAAAACGGGAGTGTAAATAATTTTGTGTAAATGGTATTTGTATCGCTATGATTGAGACTGTAGAAACGACTATGTGAGATCACCTTCCCTTAGACGGTCAGCAAATAGTATTGTGAATTGTGATGTTATGTATCCCCAGTCTTGAAGTGGTTGAGTCCACTTCTTAGTTGCGTCCATCGTTGCCAGATACAGAATCTTAAGGAGAGCCTCATCGTTGGGATAGGCTGTCTTGGTTTTTATCACCTTTCTTAACCGGCGATGATAGCTCTCTATTGTATTTGTGGTATACATGATGCGTCTGATCTCTTTCGGGTACTTGAAAAACGCAGTTAGCTCAAGCCAATGGGTTTCCCACGACTTTATGGCATGAGGGTACTTGCCTTGCCAGCTCTCTTTAAAAGCAGCGAAATTGAGTTCTGCTTCTTCAATTGTCAAAGCTTTGTATACCGGCTTAAGATCCTGCATTAGAGGCCCTCGATCCTTATTGGCTACATACTTTAGGGTATTGCGAATCTGGTGAATTACACATAGCTGCAATTCTGTTTTTGGGAATACAGCATTTATGGCTTCCGAAAACCCTGCAAGACCGTCTGTTGAGACAATAAGTATGTCTTCCACCCCTCTTGCTCTTAGGTCGTTTAATGTGCCTATCCAGAAAGCAGCGCTCTCAGCTTCACCAATCCAGATGCCAAGTACATCCTTGAATCCTGCCATATTGATGCCAATTACTGTGTATACAGCCTTGTTTACAATTCTGTTTTCCTTACGAACCTTAAAGTAAAAGGCATCCAGGAATACAATTGCATATACCCTCTCAAGAGGCCTTGACTGCCATTCTGTCACCAGAGGCATTACCCTGTCAGTAATGTCGCTAATCAGTGACGCAGAAGCATTCACACCATAGAGATCCTTCAAGTGATCCTGGATGTCTCTAGTAGACATCCCTTTTGCATACATAGCAATGACTCTTTCTTCAAGCTCACTGATACGTCGTTCATGCTTCTTAACTACTATAGGTTCGAATTCGCCATTCCGATCTCTGGGAATAGATACCCTAACTTCACCAACGTTAGTCTTAATAGTCTTATTACTATAGCCATTCCGGCTATTTCCGCAGTTATCTCCTTCATTACTGTGCTTTCGATACCCTAAGTGTTGATCCATCTCCGCCTCAAGCATCTCCTGCAAAACCGGCCCAAAGAGCTTCTTAAGATTTGCGCTGATATCTCCAGCGGTCTTGCACTTCTTAGCCAGCAACTTAACCAAAGCATCCTCTGCACTTTGCATAAATGATCAATACCTCCTCTGACGACAGTAATGACCATTTACACAGAAATTATTACGCTCTTTTTTCGATAAGCTAATCACGTCCATAAGTTCGGGTACAGGTCCTGATGTATTTCAGATTCCTATGTCCATGGGCCAGCAAATGGCAAGATCAGGGATGATTGTGCCTGTGCCTGCCGACGTCATCACTACTGAGCAAATCGACAATGACTACGTATCCTGGACAGTCTCTCAGTTCAAATACAAGAACCAGTATTACGGGCTTCCGACTGATGTCCAAACATTGGTGCTGTTCATCAACAACAAACTCTATCGTGAAGCAGGATTTGAGCCTGCTAACCCACCGCGCACATGGGCTGAATTTCACGCTCAGGCAGTTGCATGCACCAAGAAGGATGCTTCCGGCCGCCTTCTTCAAGCCGGGTTAGATACTCGATATAAGTGGGCTGTCTACCAGCTCTTCATGTACCAGAACATCAAAGGCAACGTAGTGGATGTTGAAGCAAAGAAAGTTCGCTACGACGGATCCGAAGGGATGGCAGCCTGGCAATTCGTGTATGACCTCATGGTCAAGGATAAAGTCGATTCACCTGAGTTCCTTACAGGACAGAAGAAGTTTGAGCAAGGTAAAGCAGTGTTTTATATCAACCATCCTGTTACTCGCGGGAGACTGGTAAGAGAATGCCCTGACATCGAGTACACCATTGCTCCTGTGCCGTCACCTGACGGCAAGCCTAGCACTGTAGGACATCACTGGGGCTATGTCACATCGAAAAGCTCCCGAAATCAGAAGTTGGCCTGGGAGTGGATCAGATTCCTGACAGGCTCCGAAGGCCAGATGACATGGTGCCAAGAAGCGGGAGATCTCCCTTCTCTTAAGGCAATGGCAGACCTGCCTGAACTGATTCCCGATCTTGACTCGAAGATCTGTATGGAGTCCTTGCTATATGCAAGACCGTGTCAACAAGTGACCCGCACAGAGGTGGATGCAGTGCACGCCACGATTTGGGACAGTATTGTGCTGGGAAAAGCCACCGTGGAGAAGGCAGTAAAAGAAGGTGCTGCCAAAGAGAATGAGATCATCGCAAGGGCCATTAAGTAAATCACTATATGCGTAAGCCAATATCCATGCTCTCACTATGACAATTCCCTGTGACAGACATTTGCAGCTCGGCTTGCTGACGCGCGATTAATCCCTGCAATCTTTGCGGCGCAACCTTTGCACCCGGCCGAGCTGCATCAAACCTCAACTACCAGAAGGGGTGAGACGCTTTGCAGAACAAACGACGAACCATATCCCTCCAGCAACGACGCCTAAGGCTTTGGGGATGGCTTTTTCTTACCCCGGCCTTAATATTATTTGGCTTCATTGTGGCATATCCGCTCCTCTATTCATTATGGTTAGGATTGTTCGACTGGCAGGTGCTGGGAGACAAGACATTCATAGGGCTGGGCAATTACAATAGAATGTTTCGGGATTCGTTGCTTTGGACGTCTCTTTGAAATACTGTCCGGTGGACTTGCATCGTAGTGCCAGCTACAGTCGCTATTTCCCTTGTTTTGGCGTTCCTTCTGGAGGAACAATTCCTTGCGGGACGAGCTTTTTTTTCGTACGGTATACTTCATTCCCGTTGTCACGTCTATGGTAGGCGCTGCATTCTCATGGAAATGGCTTTTTGAGCCCACATTCGGGGTAGTCAACTGGATACTTGGCAATTTCGGCATATCAGGTCCCGGCTGGCTGGCGACTACCGAATGGTCTTTACGTGCCATGATGGTGGTGGGCATATGGAAGCAGGTTGGCTTTGCAATGGTGATTTTCATCGCAGGACTCCAGACAATTCCCAAAGAACTGAAGGAAGCAGCTGTCGTGGACGGAGCGGGAAGAGTCTTCCTCTATAGCAAAGTTGTACTGCCTCTTCTCAATCCCACAGTGGTGTTGGTCAGCATCATGCTGGTCATCAACGCCCTTAGAGTATTCACTATCCCGTATGTCATGAGCGCAGGAGGGTTCACATGGGCAACCCCCGGAGGACCCCTAGATAGTACGCGGACATTGGTTCTTCACATCTATGACCTAGCATTTAGCAAGTTCGATATAGGGTACGCATCTGCTACTGCTTTCGTTCTGCTGGTGTTAACAATGATAGTAACCATCATCCAGATGAAGATAGTGCAGAGACCATTTGAATATTGAGGGAGGCAGGATTAACATGAAGCTTGGTAGTAACATGCCATTTAGAGCGATGGCCTACGCATTTCTGATATTGGGCGCAGTTGTGACTCTCCTGCCGCTTATCTGGATGGTCAGTGCTTCGTTTAAACCTCTCTCTAAGATTATGATAATTCCGCCCACTATGATACCAAAGGCACCGACCTTTGACAACTACATGCAGGTATTCAGGCAGTTCCCGTTTGGCCGGTATTTTGTGAACAGCGTGGTTGTTGCGGTTGTAGTAGTCCTATGTATCGTGCTCACCAGTGCCTTGGCAGGATACAGCCTTGCCAAATTCAATCTCCCAGGCGGCAACTTCATTTTCCATATATTTCTGTCCAGCTTAATGGTGCCTTTTCAAACACGGATGATTCCCCTGTACAGGATGATGGTATCATTTCGAATGATCGACACTCTAGGCGGTGTGATGTTCCCCTGGCTTGTAGACGCATTCGGCATATTCCTGATGCGTCAATTCATATCAACCATTCCTAATGATCTGATTGAGGCAGCTCGTATAGACGGCGCTTCAGAACTCTATATATTTACCAACATAGTGCTTCCCCTATCCAAACAGGGCTTGTCTGCGCTTGCGATTTTTGCTCTTACAGCCAATTGGGAAGAGTTTCTCTGGCCCCTCATTGTTTCTACCTCTGACGCAAGCAGAACCCTACCCGTAGGCCTGCAAAACTTCGCTGAGCAATACGGGACTAATCTGCACTGGCAGATGGCGGGCTCTGTTGTGGCTATAGCTCCTATGATCATCATTTTCCTCATTCTGCAGCGTCAGTTCATTGAAGGCATGCCTATGACCGGACTTAAAGGGTAGCAGAAACCCTGAAATAGGAGATATCCTATTTGCTTACATTCCCGGACTCGTAGTGTTTCCCCAAAGCTGCCGGAGGCCTGGATCTGACTACTGCGCCGGCAAGTATTAGGATAGTAAGGATGTAGGGGATCATTTGCACTAGTTCTGTTGCTATGCGCATCTCCGAAGTCTGCATGCGCATCTGGATGGCGTCTGTAAATGAGAACAAGAAGCTTGCGCCCAAACCTTTCAGAGGATTCCAACCGCCGAATATGCATGCCGCCAACGCCATATATCCACGTCCTGCAGACATATCCTTGCTGAACCAGTTAAGCTGTGCAAGGGATAGATATGCCCCTCCCAGCCCTGCCAGGCATCCACTAAGGATCACGCAGAAATACCGAATTGCGCGCACGTTTATGCCGACTGTGTCAGCAGCCTCCGGATGTTCACCTGTCATCCTTATGCGGAGTCCCAAAGGCGTCCTGAACATCAACACCCATCCCAAGAGAATCAGTGCAAAACTAATATAGACCAAAGGAGAATGCCTCCCAAGAATCGTCCCGATGATCGGCACATCACGCAGCCAAGGCACAGACCATGTTTCAAGCCCGGCAACCAGATCCGATGTACCTTTGCGCCTCCAAATAACCTGCATAAGCCATGTAGTAGTGCCTGAAGCCAAAATGTTTATCCCGACACCTGTAACCACATGATCCGCTTTCAGACCAACTGTTAACACAGCATGAA
>DUVA01000275.1 GCA_012841305.1 Bacillota bacterium
GAGGATCAAAGTTGACATTCGTTACAGTGGTAAAAAGGGCTTCTATCACGAATTCATCAATCTCCTGATCTCTTGCACCTAGTTTCCGGGCCTTCGTCGCGTACATTGATATGCCTTTTGCTACGTGGATTAGAAGGTCTTGAAGCACAGCAGTGTTTTCATCTTTACCACAGACACCCGCAACAGTGCAACCTGTTCCTTTTGCTCGCTGTTCACATTGATAGCAAAACATCTTTTCGCCCCCTCATTCATGTCATTGTTGTATCAGGTGGATATAACACCAATAAACACCGAAGTAGCAAGATAGACGCAGATGAAATTATAGATATCCCATAGCATAAGAGACAATTTAGCCCGCCTGAGCAATTAAGCAGGATTCGCAGCTTCGCCTTGCAAATCGAGGTCATCTTTCTTATGAGCTTTTGTCTCCAGACGTGACTTGATTTCCAACAGATCAGCAAGGGTAGTGTTTTCAGCAATACGATCTATACTCATTTGAGCCTTAAGCCACAATAGATTAAGAGGACATCCTTGTTTGCGGTCACAATGGTATTCCGAGGAGACACATGGTTTGATTATGAGAGGCTCGCCTGCGACTTCCACTACATCACTTACAGTAATTTCACGAGGATCCGCCACCAACCTGACTCCGCCTTTGCATCCCCTGGCAGAATCCACCCAGCCTTTTCTTGAGAGGAGGGCCATTAGTTGCGGCATATACTTCGGCGATATCCCCTGCCTCTCAGCTACATCCTTAGATACTACATAGTTATCTGCGCTGTTCATTGCTAAGTCCATAAGAGTCAAGAGAAGGTACTCCAACTTATTGGTGACCATTGCATCGACTCCTTATATATTACTAACGGCCCTAGTTATATTTAACTACAGCCTTTTATGTTTGTCAACCCTATTTCATAAGAAACTCTAGTCCAAATTCCTGCCACCCAAGATCCGTTGGAAAGCTTGCCGTATCACAGATTTCAGGAGCTTGCCTCTTGCCAAAACAGGTGGAGTTGTCAATGAGCTCCCATTGCCTCAAGCCCGCTTGCAATGAATTCTTGAGTACCAGCGTCCCAAGTGGAATGTATTTTGAGTCTGAAGGACGCATCTACCTCATTCTGCCCATAGGTCGAGATTTCTTTGTAGCCCGTGTAATCACCGACATCCAAAGCCCCGGACCCATCAACATCCAGCCAACCGAAGACATAGAGTGGATACGCCTGGGGGACATCGGAAAAGGCAAATCCTCTGTCAGATCCCGGTGCGACAACAGCACTTACATGCTTAAGTTGCTCATCCAGCACCACTAGCTGAGCCTTGTCGAGAGTAGCTTGGGTTACTGCAGCGTAGGCGTTGATGAATCCGTACCCTTGCCACGTATCCCACACTTGTCCGTTGCCCGGTCTGATTGCTGTTTCCCGTAGGACTTTCCTGACTTTGTCCGGTGTGAGGAGCGGATCTTCCGCCAACATGAGCCCGACTACGCCTGCGACATGCGGACAAGCCATTGATGTGCCATTTGCAGACTGATAACCTAATTCCCTTGTACTACTGTTGTAGTTGGTGCTACACACGCCGACTCCAGGGGCTATTATGTCCAACTCTGTGCCACCCAGCGAAAAGCTTGCTACTTCAAAGGGATTCAGCCAATCGCCCGCAGCCCCAACCGCTATGACTTTATCATACCTTGCCGGATACACGATTTTAGTGAAAGGAGGGTTATTCCCAGAAGCTGCGACTACGATAACGCCACTGCTATAGGCGTGCTGGACAGAGGCTCGTAGAGTATCTGATTCTTCACTAGTGCCCAGGCTAAGGTTAATAACGTCCGCACCGTTGTCTACCGCCCATCTGATCCCGGCTGCCACATCTGAAACATAGCCGTTCCCATTCTCGTCGAGAACCC
>DUVA01000276.1 GCA_012841305.1 Bacillota bacterium
CTGTCACCATATTTTTTGCTTGAACTGCTAAAGAAGCGCCTGCAAGAGTCCGTTTCTGATCAACTCTCTGTCAACAGGGAAATGGCGTTAAGATTGTTCAACTGCATACCCAATGAGGATATTGATCCAGGGTCATCAATCGACTTCCCACCAATCAACGGTAAGTTGCCCAACTCTGAACAGCGGAAAGCTGTAGAAAAGGCTATGAAGCAGCGGATCACGTTCATCTGGGGTCCGCCGGGGACAGGCAAGACCACTACCATTAGCTATTTGGCGCCTCTTTTGGCAAGAAGAGGGGAGCGAATCCTTATCGCTTCGCATACCAACGCAGCAGTAGATGCTGTAATCAGGGCTGCGGTGAAAGGATTCAGTCCGTCTGAGATTGAACGAGATGTAGTTGTCCGAATCGGCTCTCCGTCAGAACAAGGCTCTGATATTCAGCATGTTACGCTAGATGCCATAGTAGAGAAACGCAGTGTAGAATTGAAGAAAAGGCAGGCTATTCTGCAAGAGGAACTCGCTGTGGCTGAGAAAGAGCAGCAGCTGTGGATAGTATGGGATAGTAGACTAAGAGCCGTTGCTGACCTGACTCGGAGGAATGAAGAGATCCACGTGGATCTGGATGCCGCAATCAAACGGTGCCACGACTTTGAGCAACAGGTTGCCGTGTTGCGCCAAAGGTGCCTAGGCTTGGAGTCAGATCTTGTCGTAGCACAGAACTCCGGATTCTTGCGCCGCCTTTTCACCGGAATCACGCCGGAGAAGATTGAGACCCAACTTAAGGAGAATGAAGTAGACACTACCCGGGCGGAAGCCGAGGTGCGCACCTATAGGGAGGACGTATTGCCTCAGTTGCGCGCGTCTGCCGTTAATATTGAAGAGGCTCTCAGGAAAGCATATGCTGATTTGCAGCAGTGGGCTCCGGTGCCTACCGAGGAAGAGGTGGCAAAGCAATTGGCTGCCTCCGGTGAGACGATAGATGAACTCAAAACCGACCTTCACGTGATTGAGAAGAAACTGGAAGCTATCGCCGAGACGGTAATTCGAGAGGCACGTGTTGTTGGGGCAACACTCTCGAAACTCTGTACCATGTCGGAACTCTACATGTCCACGTTCGATACTGTTATCCTCGATGAGGCTAGCATGATTCCTCAGCCCCACGTTTGGTTTGCGGGAGGGATTGCCGCGGAACGTGTGGTGATCCTGGGGGATTTCCGTCAGCTTCCACCGATTAGTGTGGCGGAGAATTCTCCTGTTGCGCAAAGAAGGATGTGCCGAGACATATTCTCTGAGTCCGGAATTCTGGATGAGAACGATAAGGTTTGTGATAAGGATCCACGGCTTGTGACCCTGTCGGAGCAGTATAGAATGCATGATGATATCGGGGAACTGGTAAATGCTCTGGTTTATGAGAGAGACGGCAATCTGTTACGTCACTCTGCCCATCCCGACAAGGTGAAGACTGGACTGAAGGCTTTTCCAAAGCCAGGATCTGCACTGGTTTTCTGCAATACGTCCCGGTTTAACCCTTGGTGCGCGCGTCAGGTGCCTACGTACTCACGCTACAACATATACAGCGCTCTGGTTACGCTTCGGCTGGCACAGAAATGCGTCGAGGGTAACAAGGCACTGACGGTGGGGATAGCATGTCCGTACAATGCCCAGGCGCGTCTGATCCAGTCACTTGTTGAAGAAAATGGCCTAGCCGGTCAGGTTCAGGTGGCCTCAATTCACCGGTTCCAAGGAAACGAGAAAGATATCATCATTGTTGATCTGGTGGATGGTCCCCCATTTCGACCAGGGGTGCTTCTCACACGCCAAGTATCCAAGAGATTGCTAAATGTAGCCTTTAGCCGCGCCAAAGGGAAACTGATTCTGGTGAGTAACTCAGGTTTTTTCACCAGTAGGCAGTGCGGGGAGGTTCTTGAGACATCTCATCAGTACTTCGATGATAATGCAGACTCAATAGACAGTGAGGACATTCTTGGAGAATACGGAGATCTTGATATCCTTCGACCGGATCCAAGCCTCCGGGTTGGACAGAAGCTAGGCAACCCTCAGGGAATTGCATGGTATCATGAAGGGAATTTCTATGAGGCCTTTACGAAAGATATGATGTCTGCCGAAACAGAGGTTGTTATCTTCAGCCCATTTGTGCGTGCTGAAAGAACTGCGCAAATCATGCAGTTCATTCAGCACCTTCTAAGGAAGCAGGTAACAGTGTGTCTTATGGTACGAAAGGAATCGGGTGGGGAGGGATCTGAGCAGATATGGGTGACCAGAGAGCTGGAGGATGCCGGTGTTACCGTGATTAGGAGGCAGCGTCTGCATGAGAAACTTGCGTTCATAGATGAACGTATTGCATGGTTTGGCAGCCTGAATATCTTTTCTCAGAGCCGCTCTTCGGAACAGATGATTCGATTCGATAATCCCCAGATAGTTGGTAAGTTGCGTGAACTCAGCGGGGTTACAAGCCTTTTTAGACAACGCGAGAAGGAGAAGCAGAAGGAAGAGTTTCTTCGAGGCCTTTCCCAAGCGCTCGGGGCACGAATGAGCACACCTCAATGTGCAGCGTGTGGTCAATTGATGGTTCTCAGGACAGGGCGTCTAGGACCGTTCTTTGGATGCCAAGGATACCCCGGTTGCAGAGAGATCGTTAATATCCCACGCATTGCTCTTGCCTCTGCTATCGATGATATGGAGATAGTTTGCCCAGGCTGTGGGATCGGACAAATGCGCTTGAAGTGGGGCAGGAAGGGGCCATTCCTA
>DUVA01000277.1 GCA_012841305.1 Bacillota bacterium
AGTTTGCATCTCCTATTGGGACCCTGTGGTTAGCCGCAACCCAGTTGGGACTTGTGAAGATAGCATTTGACGGGGAAGAGGAGCGCGGGCTTGAGTGGGTGTTAAAGAAATTCCCCAATGCTAGGCTTATTCCGGGAGAGAAGAATAACGCTGAGTTCCACATTGAGCTCGATGAGTACTTTGAGGGGACGCGTAGGGATTTTACATGCAAAACGGCGTTAGCAGTGAGCGAGTTTAGCAGGACCGTCCTTCGTGAAGTGTGTCGTATTCCCTTCGGAGCTACTGCCGGTTATCGTGACATAGCCCAAGCAATCGGTATGCCGACTGCCTCCAGGGCTGTTGGCCGGGCTCTTGCCGGCAATCCTGTCCCTGTAATCGTGCCTTGTCACCGAGTAGTAGGCAGTGACGGAAGACTGGTGGGATTCGGCGGCGAACTACACATTAAGCAATGGCTTTTATCACATGAACGAGGATATCTCCATTAAATGAGGTAATATAGCGATAAGCAAAGGAATTGCGTGCTAAATGAATTAGATAAAGCTTTCAAAGGATATTTGGTCTATTATGGCGGATGAAATTTCCGCCATTATTTATGATATAATAAACGTGAAAGGTCAAGGAAGGTCAGACTATTGGAAGGGATAATCTTGAGCAGCCTATCAGATTTCATTGAACGGTATCTAAAAGAACTGCTGAGAGAAGCTACTGAAGGGATGATTATGCTCCAAAGGCGTGAGCTTGCCGAGATGTTTGAGTGCGCTCCGTCTCAGATCAACTATGTGCTGGACACGAGATTCACTTTGGACAGGGGCTATCTGGTGGAAACCAGAAGGGGCGGCGGCGGCTACATACGTATTGTCAGGCTATCCTTTCGAACAGGACGTGACTTCTTGTCCGTACTTGACGAAACAATCGGGGATGAAATTAACGTCAGGCGGGCTGACGGCTTGCTACTCAGACTCGAAGAAGAAGATTTTCTAACCGTAGATGAATATGTCTTCATAAAGACTGTACTGGATAGGGAGACTCAAAAAGCGCCTGAAAACTACCGAAGCGCGGTTCGGGCCAGCCTGTTAAAGGCTATGCTTGCGTTGCTGCTTCGGGAGTAAGGGAGCTGTCGGGGGTGAAGAAATGCTCTGTGATGAATGTAAGAAGCGGCCTGCAAATGTCCACATAACCAAAATGGTAAACGGTGTGAAAAGCGAATCTCATCTGTGTGAGGAATGTGCCAGGGAAAAGGGGGAACTGACTCTGATTTCCGAATCGAAGTTCTCGTTTCCCAATCTCCTTACAGGCCTTTTACAGACTGGATCCGGCATAGGGACTCCGGTATCAATACCTGCCCACACAGTCGACGGTTGCAGGAACTGCGGGATGGAGTTTTCAACTTTTGCAAGCAAGGGTTTTTTAGGATGCAGTCAGTGCTATACGCAGTTTGAGCCAAGGCTTGACCCGCTCATCCGTAGGATACATGGTAATTGTAAGCACACCGGAAAAGTCCCTAAGAGGATCGGAGGGGCACAAGGTGTGGTCAGGGAGATCGAGAGTCTCAGACGGGACCTGGCAAAGCTGGTGTCAGACGAGAAGTACGAAGAGGCAGCTATGATCCGTGATAAGATTAAAGACCTCGAGAAGCGTCTTTCTGACCAAGTGTAGGGGGTGAAGATAAGATGCCACTCAAGGACATAATAGAAGGAACATACAGCGCTTGGATGAGCACAAATGCTCCCCATACTGATGTAGCGCTGAGCTCTCGTGTAAGGCTGGCACGCAATCTCGGTGATATCCCCTTTCCTAATCAGGCGTCTCCGACTGATCTTGCCAGGGTTGCCGAGAAAGTAGAGAAGGCTGTCAGCCAAGTTCCTGAGCTCTCCAGGTTGGAAGTTATGCGCCTTTCAGAGGCTTCCGTGTTGGACAGACACATTCTTGCAGAGAAGCATCTGATAAGCCCGCAACACGCCGAGGGCGCAGAGAACCGCCTTGCCATAATAGCCGACGATGAGAGTGTAAGCGTTATGGTGAACGAAGAAGACCACATCCGTATTCAAACTCTTCTGCCCGGTCTTCAGCTCGGTGAGGCATATCAGCTTGCAGACAACGTCGATGATTTGCTCGAAAGCAAACTTGACTATGCGTTTGATGAGCAGATTGGATATATTACCGCCTGTCCTACTAACGTCGGAACCGGGTTGCGTGTGTCCATAATGGTTCATTTGCCGGCTCTGGTGGTTACAGGACAGGTAAGGGCAGTGCTTTCTGCAGTATCCAATCTTGGAATAGCAGTTCGTGGCCTTTACGGTGAGGGAACTGAAGCTTCAGGGAATATGTTTCAGCTATCCAATCAGGTGACTTTGGGTCGCTCTGAACAAGAGTTGATAGAAAATCTCCATGCAGTCACCATGCAAGTCATCGAACAGGAACGTGCCACAAGGAAAAAGCTGATCTTGGAGATGCCGGAGCAACTGGAGGACAGAGTCCAGAGGGCATACGGAATATTGTGCCATGCCAGGTTAATGACATCACAAGAAGCCTTGAAACTTCTATCCGATGCGAAGCTTGGTGTGGAACTGCAACTGATATCAGGGGTTGACGGAGAAACCCTAAACGAACTAATGGTGATTACACAGCCTGCCTATTTGCAGAAACTAGCAGGACAAGGGCTTGACCCCACACAGAGGGATATTAGGCGTGCAGCACTTATACGAGAGAGAATCAGGACTAAGTAGATTACCATATGTAAGCTCCGGTTCCAGAAAGTGTACGTACCGTTGAGGATTGCCGGTATTGCACTCGGGGACGGTGCCCCAAGCGGGTTGCCTTGGCAAAGGAATGACCGGTAACCCAAGACTTTGGAAAACGAGCGAAAACTAATGAACTCGTACTTAGAAGGGAAGGGAAGGAAAGATGATGATGTTTGGTGGATTAACTGAGAGAGCACAAAGGGTCTTGCAGCTCTCTCAAGGGGAGGCCAGGCGGCTTGGCCATGATGTCATCGGCACGGAACATTTACTTTTGGGCCTTGTTGCTGAAGGCACCGGTATAGCCGCCCGAGCCCTTCAAAACCTTGGGATAAATCTGGAAGATGTCAGACAAGCGGTAGAGAAAATGGTAGGCACAGGAGATCCGGATAAGGTAAAGATGCTGACCCTCACCCCGAGGGCAAAGAAGGTCCTTGAATTAGCCATGATTGAGGCAAGGCAACTCGGGCAAGGGTATATTGGCACAGAACATATCTTGTTGGGATTGATACGTGAAGGCGAAGGTATTGCTGCACAGGTGTTAACCACCCTCGGAGCTGATGCTGAGAAAGTCCGTAACGAGGTCATAGGCCTTTTGGGCGACGCGCCCACTCCCGGTGGTAAAGGTAAGCGGGGAGCGCAAAAAACACCGACTCTGGATCAGTTTGGACGGGATCTCACAGCTATGGCAGGAGAAGGGAAGCTTGATCCGGTTATCGGGCGCAGCCAGGAGATTCAAAGGGTCATTCAAGTGCTCAGCCGTAGAACCAAGAACAACCCGGTCCTTATCGGTGATCCGGGAGTAGGTAAGACTGCTGTCGTTGAAGGCCTGGCTCAGATGGTGGCGCGCGGCGACATTCCGGAGGTCCTTGCCAATAAGCGCGTGATTGCCCTGGATATGGGGTCGATAGTTGCAGGCACAAAGTTCCGTGGGGAATTTGAGGAAAGGCTAAAGCGGATCATTGATGAGATCAGAGCAAGCGGAGATGTAATTCTGTTCATTGATGAGATGCACACAATTGTCGGAGCCGGGGCAGCGGAAGGGGCAATTGATGCTGCGAATATTCTAAAACCCGCCCTCGCCCGTGGCGAGCTTCAGTGCATCGGCGCTACCACAATTGATGAGTACAGGAAATACGTCGAGAAGGATGCTGCCCTCGAAAGGCGGTTCCAGCCTATCATGGTGGGCGAACCTACGGTTGAAGAGACAATATCCATTCTCGAGGGGCTCAGAGATCGCTATGAAGCCCATCATAGGGTCAAAATAACTGATGCAGCTGTTAGGGCTGCTGCGAGACTGGGAGACAGGTTTATATCTGACAGATTCTTGCCGGACAAGGCAATAGACTTAATAGACGAGGCTTCCTCTAAAGTAAGGATCGGAACTACCATTGCTCCTCCGGACATAAGAAGGCTTGAAGAAGAGTTCACAAGGATCAGGACTGAGAAGGAATCTGCCATCAAGAATGAGGAATTTGAACAGGCTGCCGCTCTCCGCGACCAGGAGCAGAAGTTGAGGGAAGAAATCGACGCGAAGAAGAGCGAGTGGCAGAACAAGCGCGGTATGGTGGAAGCTACTGTGACTGAGGAGGATATTGCTGAGGTAGTGTCTGCATGGACAGGCGTTCCTGTGACTCAGCTTACTGAAGAGGAGACGGAAAGGCTGTTGAGGCTGGAGGAGACCCTTCATAAGCGTGTAGTCGGACAAAAGGAGCCGGTTATTTCCCTTGCAAGGGCCATAAGGCGGGCACATGCAGGACTTAAAGACCCAAAGAGGCCTATTGGGTCATTCATCTTCTTAGGTCCGACCGGGGTAGGCAAGACAGAGCTTGCCAGGGCGCTTGCAGAGGCGCTGTTTGGAGATGAAAATTCCATGCTGGCATTTGACATGTCCGAGTACATGGAAAGACACACAGTCTCCAGACTGATAGGAGCGCCTCCGGGCTATGTTGGTTATGAGGAAGCAGGCCAACTTACCGAGAGAGTTCGGAGACAGCCCTATTCTGTGGTATTGTTTGACGAAATAGAAAAGGCGCACCCTGATGTTTTCAACATACTCCTTCAAGTCCTGGAGGAAGGTAGGTTGACAGACGGCAAAGGACGGACAGTGGATTTCAGAAATACTGTGATTATCATGACCTCAAACGTAGGCGCGAATCTCATCAGCCGTGACACGAAACTCGGTTTTATTGTAGGCGACACTGAAGAATACGACTACGAACGAATGAAGGAACAAGTTCTATCTGCCATGAAGAAGACGTTCAGGCCTGAGTTCCTAAATAGAGTTGATGAAGTCATAGTGTTCAAGGCATTGAATGAACAGGAGATACGGGAGATAGTGGACTTGCAGCTTACAAAGGTCGAAGAAAGGCTGAAAGATCGCGATATTCACCTGGACGTAAGTAATGAGGTAAAAGACCTCATTGCTGAAGAAGGTTTCAGCAGAGAGTTCGGAGCCCGTCCTCTGAGGCGGGTCATTGAACGTAAGCTGGAGACACTCTTGTCCGAAAGAATTCTTGAAGGCAAGATTGCCCATGGTGATCTGGTATCTGTAAGTCTCACAGACAATCAGATACACATTGAGAAAGCAGGAAAGAAGACTCCTGTTATGTCAGGTGAGCCCGCTAACTAAGTAGGTCGCCATAAGTAATCGCTGGCTCCGGAAAACATACGTACCTTGCGGGGCCACCCAAGACCTCGGAAAACGAGCGAAAACTAACGAACGCATACCTACTTGCGCCGGCGCCTTTGAGATTAAGCTGTCAGAAGACAGCCTGAGCAAGGCGCCGGCCGTGTTTTCCGGCACCTCTTCATCCTCTTGGGTAAGAGGAATTGAGGGATTCTTATCGAATCTCATGGATAGTACTTCAAGGCTTTATGCTGTAAGGACGGTCGTAGATATGAGCAAACACCAGATAGAGCACGACATTGAGCTGACACGAAAGATCATCAGCGAAAATGGCATGGGACTTGTGGCAATCAAAGACGGGAAAGTCCTGACACAGGCACAGGATCGAGGTGTCCGTCCATTTGTAAAGGCAGTCATGGATCTCGGGGAGGAGCTCCGCGGAGCTGTCATCGGCGACCGTGTGATGGGGAGGGCTTCAGCCATGCTATGCATCTACTCAGGGGCAGTTGCAGCCTATACTCCTTTAGTCTCTGATACTGCAGTGGAGGAGCTCAAGATAGCCAACATAGAGTTAGTTGCTGATGAAAGAACCCCATGCATTCTCAATAGAGACGGAACAGATGTCTGTCCTTTTGAAAAAATGACAGAACCTCTTAAGTCTTCCCATGAAGTATTCCATGCTCTCGTTGAGTTCTTCGAAAACAAGCATTGAAAGCTAAAGGGGGGCACGATTTCGGTGAACGTGTATCGCCTGGGGTGTTTAGAAGGGCAAATGTCAATGCTTATTTTCCATGCGTTAGCCAGGATGGGTTCCGAGGGTCTGATTCTGGTCTCACCGGCAGAAAGAATCGTCAGCGTAGGGTATTTTCAGGATACAGACAAGGTAGTGGATTTGGAGTATTGCCGAAAGAACGGCATATCAGTGATGCGCAGGGAAATCGGGGGAGGAACCACGCTCCTTGATAGGAATCAAATCTTTTTTCAACTTATACTGAGGCGGGACAATCCTGAATTCCCCCGGGGGATTTCGTCGTTATACCGGCTCATTGCCGATCCGTGCGTTGACACCTATCGCCAACTGGGAGTTCGCGCGTTGTTTAGGCCGGTAAATGACATAGTTACGGAGGAAGGCCGCAAGGTATCAGGGTTGGGTGGTGCTGATATAGGTGAGTGCGTGGTGTTTGTAGGTAATGTCATTTTGGACTTTGATTCCAGGGAAATGGCTAACATACTCAAGGTTCCCAGCGAAAAGTTCCGTGACAAAGTCCACAAATCTCTGGAAGACAATGTAAGCAGCGTGGTTAAGGAGACCGGAAGGAGACCTCCCCGCAGGGAAGCTGAGGATTTGCTCATTGAGAATTTTGGAAAGAGGATTGGCAGGTTGCGTGAAGCCCCCCTTGAGAGTAAAGTCTATGAAATGGCGCGTGAGCTTGAGACGAAAATGATGTCTGATGAGTTCTTGTTCAGACGGCGCGACAAGACAGCCGGTGATGCGAGTTACATGAAAGTCAAGATCTCATCTGGAACCCAAGTCTCAGAGCGGAGCTATAAGGCGCCGGGTGGACTGATAACTGTGACTCATGCTGTCGAGGGAGATATTATCAAGGACATATCGATTTCCGGAGACTTCACGCTCTATCCAAAGGAACGTCTCAGGGATATTGAAGGTTCGCTGGTTGGAGCGGTCCGCGATGTCTCAGGTATCGAAGAAGTGATATCCAAGGTGTACCACGAGTTATCTATTGAGTCTCCAGGGCTTACACCTTTGCATTTTGCAGAAGCTATTTGCAAGGCTGACTAGGTATGCCGCCTCATGTCCGGTGTGATGATGCCGGCTGTTCTGAAGGCAATGTGCAAAGCTTGGAACCATACGGCAGCATATAGATGGGAATGAACTGAATGACCAGGGAGAAAACGAAGTATGTATGCAAAGAATGCGGGTACGAGACCCCAAGGTGGCTTGGGAAATGTCCTTCATGTGGCGAATGGAGCTCTTTTGTTGAGGAAGCAATCAGCTCAGGGCCTGTCGGACGCTTAAGAGACGTTTCAGGAGGTAGCGCCCCTCGTCCCATCACTGAGCTGGAGACGACAGGCGCAAACAGGCTTACCAGCGGTATCGCTGAACTCGACAGAGTCCTGGGCGGAGGAATAGTCCCCGGGTCTGTCGTGTTAATCGGAGGGGATCCCGGCATAGGCAAGTCCACACTCCTTCTTCAAGTATCCGGAGCTGTCAGTAACAACATTCAAGTGCTGTACATTTCAGGGGAAGAGTCCTTGAACCAGGTCAAGCTTCGCGGAGACAGGCTGGGAATTCACTCTGATAAGCTGTTGGTTCTTCCTGAGGTGGACATGGAGCGAATTGAGCATTGGATTGAAAACATCTCTCCCGGCCTTGTTGTTGTTGACTCAATTCAAACTGTTTTCACCAAAGATCTGAATTCCGCGCCGGGAAGCGTATCACAGGTGAGCCAGTGTGCAGGTAGGCTCATGAGGAAGGCTAAGGAGCTTGAAATACCGGTTTGTATTGTGGGACATGTGACTAAACAAGGGGCAATAGCAGGCCCCAAAGTGCTTGAGCATATAGTTGATACTGTGCTTTACTTCGAAGGAGAGCGCCACCATAGTTTCAGGATACTCAGGTGTGTAAAGAACAGATTCGGGTCTACTAATGAAATCGGGGTATTCCAAATGGGGGATACAGGCCTCTCTGAGATCAGCAATCCTTCAGAGGTGTTCTTGTCAGGTAGGCTGCACATGGTCAGCGGCTCTTGTGTGACTGCAAGCGTTGAAGGAACCCGTCCCATACTTGCTGAGATTGAGGCCCTTGTTACCCGGACCCCTTTCGGTGTTCCCAGGCGTACTACGACAGGGGTAGATTCCAACAGGGTAGCGATTATCCTTGCTGTCCTGGAAAAACGGGCCGGGCTCGGGTTGTCATCATGTGATGTCTATGTCAGTGTAGCAGGCGGGGCCAGACTGAACGAGCCTGCAACTGACCTCGCTGTTGCTTGCGCCATGGCTTCGAGTTTTCGAAATGCCTTATGTCATCCGGATATTGTGATCATCGGAGAAGTAGGACTCTCAGGAGAGGTCCGGGCTGTCAATCGCATAGAATCAAGGGTGGCGGAAGCTGCAAAGTTAGGTTTCAAACGGTGCATTATCCCTGCTTCCAACAGAGGAGTCTTGACAGACTATGATAATCTCCGGGTCATATCAGTAAAAACCATAGGCGAAGCTCTGGATCTCGCAATGAAACGGTAACTTTCTAACCTTATGTGAGATTAAAGATTCCAAGGGTTGATAGCCTCTCTCGTTCCTGTTCCATAACGTCTGCGATATCAAGATCAAGTAGTTCACATACAGCTGCTACGTAAAAGAGGGTTCGTCCGATCTCACTTTCTAATACGTCACGACACTCAGGGCAAAGAGTGCCTTCCAGATGTGACGTGGTGAAATTGCGAAGCTCTCGGAAGGATGCGTCCGAAGGGAATGTCTGGCGAGAAGCAGAGATTTTCAAGCAGCCGCATGTAGTCACTGCCTTTGCAATAGCGCGGTTGACGCGAGCGCTTGCTTCATCCAGTTTTGAAGTGCAATCCAGGATGCTCTTGTGTCTGACGAGGCAACGAGATACGGCTTCCTGGAAAGAACTGCAGTCTAAGTGCTCCATAATAAGTCACCCCGCCTAAAGAATTCTCGAAAAAACATATCGAGTTGTTTATCATGACTTAATTATAACGATAGGTTTCGGGAATTGTCAACGACACGTCTTTTCAAAGAGAAGTTGCAGTATTTCCCTGGAATGGAAAGGGACGGGACTCAATTGACACCTGACTCCTAAGAATGTTAAAATTGATTAAGTATGAGTATAGAAATAATAGATAGTCATGAATCTCATAATTACGGAAATAGCGGGCCGCTTTCCTCCCCTGGCCGAGATCAGGGGCGCCAGGTGAGTATCAAGATGATTGGGGGGAAGTATGGCTATGTTTGATGTTGGTGACAAGGTAGTCTACCCTATGCACGGCGCAGGGGTTATTGAAGCAGTTGAAGAGAGAGAGATTCTCGGCGAGAAACAGAAATACTATATACTTAGGATTCCCATGGGAGACATGAGAGTCATGGTTCCCCTTGAGAGCGCTGAAGACGTCGGCTTAAGGGGTGTAATAGACAAGGACGATGTGGAGAAGGTCTATGAAGTCCTGGCCAGCGACAGAACGAAAATGTCATCCAATTGGAACCGCAGGTACAGGGCTAACTTAGAGAAGATTAGAACAGGCGATGTTTTTGCCGTAGCAGAGGTAGTCAGAAACCTTGCCTATCGCGACAAAGAGAAAGGTTTGTCTACAGGAGAACGTCGCATGCTGGATAACGCAATGCAAATCCTCGTCAGTGAGCTGGTAATTGCTGAAGGTGTTGATGAAGAGAACGTAGAGAAGGCCATAGCGGAGGTCCTTCAATAACACGTTGTGGCTTTTGGAACCTGAAAACATTAATCTCGTTTGATTAATGGAGGGAAGCATGGCTCAACCTCTTTGCTGCCGAGACCCATACTTAAAGAGTCTCGGACAGGCAAGGATATAGACGGGGCCAAGTTCCCATAATAAGTCCTGGAAGGCAATGTTGTCTCACCGCTTATGCCCCCAATCCCCCAGGGGGCTGTCAAATGTTATGAGAGAAAGAGAGGTGAGAAGCCTGATAATGGATAAACTGACTAGCAGTGTTTCTTTTGTTCTGGGGGCATTTATTGGATTTCTTGTTCATCGTCTTTTGGCAGGGGTGCTACTCTCAGATCTCGGAGCCGGCGTGAGTATTCCAATGCTTATCGTTTTAGTCGCAGCCGGTGGGCTCTTTGGACTGTCTGTTTTTCCCGTAGTCTTTCGTGGCTTGCGTAAAGCTACTTCCAAACTTGAGGCATACTTGCAGAAGGTACCCACGCAGGACCTTGTAGCAGGTGCTTTTGGTGCAATCATTTTCCTTCTTATTGCAGTGTTGCTTACACTTCCGTTTTCTCAGATTCCTTATATAGGTGTTTACCTGCCTATTGGATTGACCCTGTTCATGGGTTATCTAGGTATGCAACTTGCTGTCAAGAAGAGAGAGGATCTATTCAACTTATTTACTTCTGTTCCCAGGTCTGTAGAACGGGTAGTTGGCGGCCAGCGTGATAAAGCTCACAAACATCAGAGTCCGTGCGCGCCCAAGATCCTGGACACCAGTGTAATAATTGACGGCAGAATCCTTGATATTTGCAAGAGCGGCTTCATAGACGGGACAATTGTCGTCCCTACTTTCATTCTTGAAGAACTGCAGCATATTGCAGACTCAGCTGATCCTTTGAAACGCAATCGAGGTAGGAGGGGGCTGGATGTCCTCGGCAAGATGCGTAAGGAAGTCGGTGCCCAGATCCAGATACTTGACTCAGAAATTGGGAACGGCATCGATGTGGATTCAAGATTGCTGAAATTGGCCCAATCCACAAGCGGAAAGATCGTGACGAACGACTTTAATCTTAATAAGGTAGCCCAGCTCAGAGGTGTGCCGGTGTTGAACATAAATGAGCTGGCTAATGCCCTTAAGCCAGTAGTGCTGCCAGGTGAAGAGATGACAGTGTATGTCATCAAAGACGGAAAGGAAGCAGGGCAGGGTATAGCATACCTGGACGATGGCACGATGGTGGTTGTTGACAGCGGTAAGCGCTTTATCGGCGCAGAGGTAGAGGTTGCAGTGACCAGCGTGCTCCAGACAGCCGCCGGGAGGATGATATTTGCAAAGCCCAGGGGGTAGATAGGTGAGTGTTTGTGCGCTTATAGCTGCAGCGGGATCCGCCAGAAGAATGAGGATGAAAGGGAATAAAACTCACCTTTTGCTCAGAGGCAAACCTGTGTTGATCCATGCGCTTTCTGCTTTTGAGGCTTGTGAGGTTGTGGACGACGTAATTCTCATTGTAGGTTCAGAAGAAGTTGATTTTACATGGGAGCTTATCCGGGCCTGGGGCGGGTTTTCTAAAGTACGGGAAGTTGTCTGCGGGGGAGCAACCAGGCAGGAGTCGGTCTTGTGCGGGCTTCGGCACATCAGGCCTGAATGTGAAATCGTTGTAATTCACGACTCTGCGAGGCCGCTCGTTCGTGCTTCTACTATTGAAATGTCGGTTGAAGCTGCGCGTAAGTACGGGGCTGCAATTGTGTCAGTCCCGATGAGAGATACCATCAAGGTGGCTAAAGACGGGTGTGTTGCCAGGACGTTGGACCGGGACGCACTCCGGGCAGCAAGGACCCCTCAGGCTTTTCGGCGTGAGATAATTGAAGATGCATATATAAGTGCAGCTCAAGACGGATTTATTGCAACTGATGATTCTATGGTTGTGGAAAGAAAAGGCGTAAAAGTCCGAGTGCTCGATGACGAGTTGGATAATATCAAGATTACCTATCGTGAAGATTTGGCAATTGCCGACTCTTACTTATCCGGTGGCAATCTAGCGGACAGGAATGGCATATTACGTTCCGGCGATCTTGAACACCGGAGGTTTCGAGTAGGAATTGGATTCGATGTCCACAGGCTTGTAGAGGGGCGACGCTTGATACTGGGCGGGGTGGATATTCCGTTTGAGCTGGGTCTCGAAGGACATTCCGATGCTGACGTCGTGTTCCACGCAATTGCAGATGCGATTCTCGGCGGGTGTGCTCTCGGAGATATCGGTGTATTATTTCCTTGTGACGACCCATCATATGAAGGGATATCCAGTGGGCTTATCCTGTCAAGTGTGGAAGACCTTGCCAAAAGTCAAGGTTATGCTGTCTGTAACGTGGATATCACGGTGTTGGCTGAGAAACCCAGAATATCGGAATTTGCTGAAGAAATGAGACGGAATATCAGTAGTATTCTTGGGATCAGTGAAAGCCATGTCGGTATCAAAGCAACTACAATGGAAGGGCTAGGGTTTATCGGCGCCGGTGAGGGGATAGCGTGTTTTGCCTCATGCAGCCTTATTTCGAGACCCCTGCCATGTGACGTGGGAGGTAGTACTTGTGACAGTTAGACGAATCATGAATGAAGATCCTGTTATGGTCGCGCCTGGCACATCTATAGGAGAACTTAGGAGAGTCCTGCTAAACAGTGGAAACACTGTGATACTGGTTATTGACGAAGATCAAGTGGTTGGGGTCATAGGTGACAGGGATCTCCTGAGGCCTAATGGTGAGTATTTGACTGCCAAGGACGTCATGAACACGAAAGTCGTTAATGTGTCGGTAGATTGCAGTATAAGCGAGGCCTGTTCTTTGCTGGTAGACGCTGAAACACCCGGCCTGCCTGTTGTCAGTGATGATGAGGTTTTGATAGGAGTGGTTTCTGCCAGGGACATAGTAGGCGGGATGGTGGGAGAAGAAGCCGTAACAAGGATTTCGGTGGAAGCAGCATCCATTTACCTGGCAATGACCCGAAGCAGGGAGTATGAAAGGTATTGGCTGGACAAGATTAGGAGCTATGGATATAGAGGCGCTATCACGCAGGTGGGCGCAAGCGCGGATCGGCTTGCTGCGAAATTACGGGAAAGCATGATAGCAGCTGCAGCAGCTCTCGGTGTGATTTCTGAAGATCCCCGTGAGAAAATCGCAGTCTCAAATGCAGTAAGAGATGCCTTCATTCAACTTTCCATGAGCAACCCCGGGTTGGGCGGAGGCTTCAAGATGGCTGTAGTGCGCGGTGAAGGAAGGGTCTCAGTGGCAATATTCGGGAGGTTCGGCCATGCTCTCGTGGACGGGCCTGAGCAATTGGCAGTCGGTTATAGTATTATATAGCGCACAAAATGTGAAGGATGTGACGTAGCGCCTTTCTCATGTCGCTGAAGGGGAGAGGCGCTTTACTCAAATCAACAACAGTAACGCGGTTCAAAGTTGGTCCTGGGGGGATACGGATGGCGGCATTTGTTGTCACCGGTGGTCAGCAACTACGCGGTCAAGTCCGGCTCGACGGTTCGAAAAACAGTGCTCTTGCCGTCCTGGTAGGTGCTGCGTTAGGACGTGGCAAGACTATTCTCCACAATGTCCCTGACTATACTGATGCGCATATCCTCTGTGAGATCCTGTCGGAAATCGGTGTTTCCGTTCGGTTCATCCGGCCGGGGACATACGAGGTTGACGGATCCTTGTTAGATTACTGCCGCCCCTCATATGAGAAAGTCAGACAGCTTCGAGCTTCGTTCTACACAGCCGGCTTGCTCCTTTCGCGTCTTGGTGTTGCTGAAGTGCCCTTTCCGGGAGGAGACGTAATAGGCGCAAGGGGAATCAACTTCCATTTAGATGGGTTTCGTGCGCTTGGCGCAGAGGTCTCTGTAGAACACGGGTATGTGAAACTAAAGGCAAACCGTTTACGGGGGACCAGTTTTTACGTGGGTAAAGCCAGCCACGGGACTACAGTCAACATGATGCTGGCCGCCTCTTTGGCAGAGGGGACCACAATACTGGAGAATGCAGCAAGAGACCCGGAGATAGTGGACCTCGCCATTCTCTTGAATTCGATGGGTGCCAGAATTCGTGGAGCAGGCACAGGCACGATAAAGATTGAAGGCGTAAGCAAGTTGTACGGCGCCACTCATGAGATAATCCCTGACAGACTTGAGGGCGGGACGCTTGCTATCGCTGCAGTGATGACCGGAGGCGAAGTTATTCTTGACAACGCTGTCCCGGAACACCTAAGGACTGTGCTTATAGATTTGCGGGCTGCAGGAGCTGAAATTGAAGAATCCGGATCAGTGCTTCGTGTGCGCGGGCCCAAGCGTTGTAGAGCTGTGGACATAGAGACGCTGGCATATCCGGGTTTTCCCACAGACCTTCAGCCCCAGTTTGTTGCAATGCTAACCAAAGCGGAAGGTGTGTCCACCATTGTAGAAACGAGGTTCGAAAGCAGATTCGGATATGCGGACGAGCTGAGGAGGATGGGCGCGGATCTTCAGGTGGACAGGGATACCGTTATTGTCAGGGGAGTGGAGAGGCTTACCGGGGCACCGGTGGAAGCGCCGAGAGATATCCGTGGCGGTGTGGCTCTTCTCCTCGCAGGCCTCGTTGCCGAGGGCGTGACGGAAATCCATTGCATTGAATATATTGACAGAGGATACCATCGTATTGAAACAAAGCTTGCTTCCCTTGGGGCTAAAGTCAAGAGAATTGACTGACAGTGAGGGAGAAGAATATGGTGTTATCTCTGTTCCGGCAAGTTGCAAAGGTCAGCTTGTTGCTTATCCTGCTGATTACCATTGTATGGACATGCCCTGTGAAATGCGGAGGTGCAAGTAATTGCGCCGGAACGTGTCAAAGCACGCAAGGTGTGTGGGACATAGTGCTAAACGGGTCTGTGGTGCTCCGAATGCGCTATCCGAACGGAGGCTTTTCTGCTGCGGAAAGGGCATGCTGTGTAGTGGAGAGGCTGAACGAGGCACTTAAGACGGCAAGTGCTGAGGATATCAAGCCTGCTGTGATTATAGGCAGTTTCGCTATAGTCATAGGACAAAGGCATATCATCACTGTTGACCCGGAAAACGCAAAGGCTAACAATAGTTCATGCTATGAATTAGCCCTAAAGTGGGCAAATAACATGCGCCTGGCGTTAGGCGGTTCACCTGTCTCAAGCTGCGACAGCGGTCATCTTGTGTCTCTTGAAGCTGTCCATCCTTACGAAGTATCTCTGGCCAGGGCTTCGTGGTACGGAGGGCGCTGGAACGGGCGACTTACCGCAAACGGCGAGATCTATGACGAAATGAGCCTGACAGCTGCCCATCGTACTCTGCCTTTCGGATCAGTCGTCAGGGTCACTAACCTTCTGTCAGGGAAGCAAGTGGTAGTCAGGATCAACAACAGAGGTCCGTACATTGCAGGCAGAGAGATCGATCTGTCCAGGGCGGCTGCAGAGGCGATTGGCCTCATCAGATCCGGAGTCGGGGATGTAGCTATTGAAGTTATGAAGAGTTGCAGGTAGGATCCGGACAGTTCGCCAAGGGGCTATCGACATGATGGACTTGCAAGTTGAGAGGAGAGCCTAGCCAGAGGCTGGGCTTTACTGCTATAATAACTAAGAGTATCCGGGGAATGCTTTTGCTATGCATTTTTATGGGATGTTTACCCGTTTTACAGGAAACGGTAAGGATTGGCTGAATCCTACTTACGGATTTAGCCCGGGGATTACCGGTGGCTAAAGAGAGCGATCAATGACATGAAGGTGAAGGAATGACGGAAGAGGTACGGGTTAGGTTTGCACCGGCGCCTACAGGGCATCTCCATATCGGGAATATTCGCACATGCTTGTTTAACTGGCTTTTTGCAAGACGCTACAACGGGAAAGTGATCCTTCGAATAGAGGACACAGACGTTGCCAGGTCTCTGGATGAGGCGTGTGATACGATTGTTGATGACCTTCGCTGGATTGGCCTTGATTGGGATGAGGGATACGCTGTAGGAGGCCGGTACGGTCCTTACAGGCAAAGCGAGAGACTGGATCTTTACAGGAAGTACGCGGAAGAGTTGATATCCAGGGGAAATGCGTATTTCTGTTTCTGCACTCCGGAAGAACTCGAAGAGGAGCGCAAAGCATTTCTGGCCAAAGGCAGGATGCCCCGCTACAGCGGGAAGTGTCGGAATCTGACCGGTGATGATGTTGCCAGGCTGTCTTTGGAGAGGACGCCTGTGGTAAGGTTTCGGGTTCCTCAGGACACAGTAGTCCTGGATGACATGATAAAGGGCGAAATCAGTTTTGACAGCAGCGGTATCGGGGATTTCGTCATCATGCGTTCAGACGGTTTTCCCATGTATAACTTCGCGGTAGTTGTAGATGACGCTGAGATGAAAGTGACGCACATAATCAGAGGGGATGAACACATTTCCAATACCCCTCGTCAGATAATGCTCTATGAAGCACTTGGGTTTCCTGTTCCTAAGTTCGGCCATGTAGCCATGATCTTGGGCACGGACAAGACAAAGCTGAGTAAGAGACACGGCGCCACGTCTCTGTCCTATTATAGGGAGGCAGGCTATTTGCCGGAAGCGATTGTAAATTGCTTGGCGCTTCTTGGGTGGACGCCGGGGGATACTCGGGAGATCATGAGCTTGCAACAGGTTGCAGCTGAATTCGGGCTGGATCGAGTCAGTAAGAGCCCGTCTGTGTTTGACCCGAAGAAGCTGGATTGGTTTAATTCGCAGTATATAAGGGCATGTAACCCGGATAGGCTCCTCGACATGGCTTTACCTTATCTGGGCGGGCTTGGGATCAGTGAGGATGTCTCTGCCCACGGGGAAGGACGAGAAAGGCTTAAGAAGATCGTCGTATCAGTTCAGGACTCCATTACCAATCTTTCTGAGATTCCTAAGGAAATCCGGTTTTTCTTCGGTGACATTGTAGAAGCATACGATGAATCTGCTAAGAAGTGGATTGAAGGCCCCACTGCCCAACCGGCACTTGACGGGTTTATTGAGGTATTTTCCAACTCTTGTGACACAGGATTTGGCGTGGAAGAGATTCAGGCAGGCTTGAAAACCGTCATCGGTAGTGTCGGAGTTGGCGCAAGGAAGGTCCTAATGCCTATTAGGGCTGCTCTCACCGGACGAACAAAAGGACCGGAACTCCATGTTATCATGGAGATTCTAGGCAGGGAAAGATCGATTAAGCGGGCTTTTGCTGCGCTCCAAGAGGCAAGGGGGAATCACGATGGCGCTACGAGTCTATAACACTCTGACAAGATCAAAGGAAGAATTTGTACCTCGAAAACAAGGACGGGTTGATATTTATCAATGTGGCGTAACCCCTTATGATTACACGCACATAGGACACGCGCGCCAATATGTGTTCTGGGATACGGTAAGACGTTATCTGAAGTATCGAGGCTGGAAAGTCTTTTGTGTCCAAAATGTAACAGACGTGGACGATAAGATCATTTCACGAGCCGGGGCCGAGGGAGTTGAACCTGAAGAAATCAGCGAAGAATACCACAGGGATTTCCTGGAAGTCATGGACATGCTTGGTGTGGAAAGACCTGATGTAATGCCTAAAGTTACTCAGCATATCCCGGAAATTATTAGGCTTGTCGAAGGGCTTATAGAAAAAGGCTATGCTTACGAGGCAGACGGGGACGTATTCTTCGATGTGACGAGTTTCCCCGGTTATGGCAAGCTCTCCGGCAGATCAATAGATGACATGATGGCCGGTGCTCGCATAGAGATAAACCCTAAGAAACGCAATACCATGGATTTTGCGCTGTGGAAATCTGCAAAACCCGGTGAGCCGTCATGGGACAGCCCGTGGGGAGCAGGCAGGCCTGG
>DUVA01000278.1 GCA_012841305.1 Bacillota bacterium
ATGTAGATGTTGTTCTTGAGAGCTATCCGGAAATACGGGTCTCGATACATCCTGAGATAGTGGACGAGCCCTGCGAAGTGTATGGGACTGTCGCCCCCGAAGATCTGTCCTCCGTTGTAATCAGTCAAGCTCAAGCCTATGGAGAAGACAGTTGGAAACGCAATGACAGCGAAGTAAACAAGCACAGCCGGGAGGACTAATGCCAAATAGGCGAGCCTCTCTTCTCTCCTGAATGAGTTAGTCTTCACAGCGCTCTACCTCCGAAGTCATGCATTTTGGAGGACGCAACACGGTTCAGGCCTGTTGCAGGGAGGAGGCAGGGCGGAGTATCTCCGCCTGCCTCTGAAACATGACGCCGGTATCCCGGGCACCTACTTTTGTGATGCTTCCCACTCATTAAAAGCCTTCTGCACTCTGGCAGCCACCTGTTCAGGTGTGGCAATTCCCAGCCCGATCTCTTGAAGCCCTACATTCAACTCGGTATAGACTTTAGCATCCAGCACATTGTCCAGGACATACGTGCCGCCGTAAGCCCCATAGAACAAAGCCCGGGTCTGAGCAAGAGGCTCCAACTGATCACTGGTTACACCTTTTCTGGACGGGAACGCTGCACCGGTCTCCAGGCGAATCCTCTGAACCTCGGCCGATGTAAGCCATGTGACGAGTTTCCATGCAGCCTGCTCTTTTGCTGAGCCTTCCGGAATTGCTGCGTTGATCCCGAAGCCTACACCGGGCACTGATGATGTAGTGTCATGGTTAAGCTCTCCCGGAATCTTAGGGAACACGGTCATGAGGATATCTTTCTGCTTATCAGGTGGGATAAGTGCTTGGTTTGTGGAAGGGTCTGTCAAGAAGTTTGAGACTTTCCAGTCCCCGTCAATTAGGAACGGGGCCTTCTCTGATGCGAATAAGGCGTTGACTTCGTTGTACGGAGTCTGCAAGTTTTTTCTGCTAAGGATTCCATCATCGTACAGAGACTTGTAGAAGCTAAGCGTTCTTACAAATGGCGCGTCTGTGAATCTGGCCTCGTCTGCGAGGATCTTGTCAATGTACTCGTCCCCTACCATCCTGCCTACTATCATACTGTAAAGACAGGACTGCACCACCCAATCATCGTGGGCGCCCATTAATATTACGTCTTTTCCTGCGGCTTGTAGTTTAGGAACCAGGCTCTTAAGTTCCTCATAGGTTTTGGGGACAGAGAGTCCCATATCTTTTAGCATTTTTTCGTTTACATACATTACATGAGTGGCGGTGAGGCCTATTGGGATCATGCCAAGATATCCCCCTGCCTGAGGCACTAAGGCTGCCTCGGCAAACTCTCGTCTCGTGTCGCCAAGAAGAGGCGCAAGATCTTTCACTAATCTCTTTGTATGAAGGGTCGTGGACCTCCCTCCGGGCCACATATACAACACATCGGGCAGACGGCCTGCTGCTGCATACGCCTCCGTTTTCTGGTGGAAAGGTTCGAGGAACAAGTCTTCTCTCTCGATCTCAATATTCGGGTTTGCTTTCTCAAAAGCCTCCCATACATCGGCAATTTCACGATACGCTCCCGGGCTGGTAGCGTCGAGGTAGTTTAGGACTGTAAGGGTAACCGGCTTTGTCTGAGCCATAGCAGTCTGTGCCTCCCAGCCTCCGAAAACCGCGGTCAGCATTACTAAACCGGCTATTATCACGACAATCTTCGACTTGGTAAAGGACATAGGATAACCCCCCTATAAGATATTCGTCGAATGTCCGAATCCAGTCAGACCTCGCGATCTTGAGACTCCGGTCATAACCGGGAGCTCCCCACAGCGGCCTCTACAATTTGACAGGCAACACCCCCTTAGCGTCGGCATTGCCAACAAGTATTCTTGCAAGCGAGGAAAGCGCTATGTATTCAGTGCTGTATGTGAAAATAGTGGGAGCCTTGCGGGAAAGCCCGTCTTGAACAGCTCGGGTTTCGCGAGGCTCTCTGACGCAAATCAGAAGAAGGTTTCTTATGGACTGTATGGCTGATGCCAAGGCTGTCTGACCCTTGAGAGCGCCTTCCGGATTTCTCACAACAAGGGCGACACCGGCATCATTGTCTGTCATTGCCTCAATTTGGTGAATGACTTTATTTATTTCTTCATGGCAAGGATCCATTGAGCAATTGATTCTGATGCAGCCCAGGCCTTGGCGCATGAGTTCATCCTCAAGAACGGCAAGATCCAATGGATCTTCTGCCGGAGTCAATGGCTTCATTTCCGGGACCACCAGTATTATGGGGCTGTGTCCGAAGGCCCATTTGGTTTCCCCAGGGGCAAATGTGACCACCCTTTCTCCGATAGACTCAGGAGTCAGGTACGACCCGGGCGGCAGATGGAACTCGGGGTTCAAGGACGTGAGAGAGAGCCTTGTATTCTTCCACCTGGTAATTCTCTCAACTGACTGTCTGATTCTGTCAATGCCTATCCTGCCGGTGCGGACTGCGTCGCGAACTGCGATGAAAGCTGCTACTTGAAGCTGGGGGGTGTGGCTGATAAGCAATAAATCACATCCTGCCTCCACTGCCAACACAGCAACGTCAGGCACTTGACCTATCGTTCTGATTCCGTTCATCTCCAGGCAGTCTGTAATCACAACTCTGTCAAAGGCAAGCACGTCCCTGAGGAGCCTTTGCACGTGTGCGCTTGAGAGAGAGGCAGGAAGATTAGGGTCAAGCTCTGAGAAAACAACGTGTGACGCCATTATGGCACAATTGGCGAGCTTCATCACTTCTTTGAAAGGAATCAGATCCGCATGGAGAAGTTCATCTATTGTCGCATCGGAGACAGGGAGGGTTACGTGGGAATCTTCGGTTACACTTCCGTGGCCGGGGAAATGCTTGGCTGTGAACAAGACACCGGATTGTTGGAGTCCTGTGGCATAGGCCTCGCCGAGGGCTGCAACTACATTTGGGTTGTCGCTGAACGCCCGTGCGCTTACTGAAGGATTTACCGGATCTCGCGCCAGATCCAGAACAGGAGCAAGGTTCAAGTTTATGCCAAGGGCTGAAAGCTCCCTACCTGTGGCGTACCCGGCGTATCTTGCGAATTCAGGATCCTGGGCAGCTCCGAGCCCCATGTTCCCCGGCATGGAGGATACAATCTTCTTCAGGGGAGATAAGTTGCCTCCCTCCTGATCCACGCATATGAGGGGCTCACCATGGCCTCGATGACGCTCTGATGCACAACTGCTGAGCTCTGCGATTAACTCCTTAAGCTGCTCGCTATCATGGACATTTCTTTCAAATAGAATGAACCCTCCGAAAGGGTAGCGAAGGTATGATTCTCTGAACTCAGCATCAACTGCAAGTCCTTGTAGGCCGACAACAAACATCTGTCCGATGAGGGAATCCAAATACGAATCCGACATAATCGAACTACTCCTTACTAGGTGGTCGCTGTCCCGATCTTCTATGCTGACTGCAAATAAGTGTGCATAGAAAAAGCCCTTTCTTGCCGGTTCCTATATGGGTGGGGTGAACCACCTGTTAATCACTGTCGCCACCGCTCCCAGGATATCTGAGTTCTCGCCAAGAGCAGAACCGCGAACCCTAAGGGTCTTACCCAGTCCGCTTCGTTGAATGATCTCGTTGCACCCTACTTCTACATGGCTCAAGAAGGAATTCCCAAGTTCACCCCAAAGCCCGCCAATGACAATGAGGTCAAGGTCAGCCATGTTTGCTGCTAAAGATATCACTGTAATGAGAGCTTCAACTCCTTCGTTCACCAAAGATTGTGCGTATGGGTCCTGACTTGCCACGCGACAGAATAGATCTTCCGGTTCTTCCAGTTGTATTCCGGTTTCCTGCTCGTACCTACGAATAAGCCCCTGGCCGTAAAGATACGTTTCCAGGCATCCGTTCTGTCCACACGCGCACTCGCGGCCGTCTTTAATGACAGGGACATGGCCGATCTCTCCTGCCATTCCTCTGGGGCCCACCATTATTCTCCCTTCAGACATGATTCCTGCGCCGACCCCGGTATCGGTCTTGAGGTACATGAAGTTGGCAATGTCCTTGGCGCACCCAAACCAAAACTCAGCAAGAGCAGCTGCGTTAGCGTCATTTTCAAGCACTACGGGAAACCCCAATGCCTCTTCCAGCTCATCCGAGATGTTGACATCTTTCCATCCTAAGTTGACGGACCGCAGCAATATCCCGGCATCTGCATTTACAATACCTGATATGGCAAGTCCGATACCAAGGATATGCTCTTTGTTAATTCCGTTCAGTGAGAGAAGAAGCTCAAATTCCTTACCTATTTCGTTGATCATATCCGGAGGTTCCAGAGAATACGGCCGAAAAGCTCTTCTCGTAAGAATATCTCCTTTGAGATTGCAGACGGCGAGAGCTACACGATCCCTGACAAGTTCAATTCCTACTATGTAAAGCTTATTGTAGTTGAGTTTGAAGATGACAGGCTTACGTCCTCCGGTGGACTCAGCAATCTTGTCTTCGGTAACTACACCTTGTTCCAAGAGATCAGAGATTATCCTGGTTACTGTGGCCGAACTCATGCGAGTAAGCTGGGCTATTTCGGCTTTGGAACACCCGCCTTCTCGATACATGGTTCTGAGGACGGACACGACATTAAATGATCTTATTAGCCTTGTACTGGAGAGAGAGCGTTGTGGTTTTCGCATGACAGCTTCCTTTCATCTTATGTGCAGACTGAAAAGAACTTATCTACATAATAGTCGAAGTGGTTGGTGATGTCAAGA
>DUVA01000026.1 GCA_012841305.1 Bacillota bacterium
AATTCACCTGCTCCTCCTTGTTTACCCCGATAGATTTCACCGTTTATGATGATTCCTGCGCCGATACCTCTGCCTACGTTTACGCACAGGATATTGGCATACCCCTGTCCTGCTCCGAACATTGCCTCTCCTATTGCCATTGCTCTTGCGTCATTTTCCACCTTGCATGGGACATGGAATTTATCCTGGAAAACCTTGACCAGGGGTATGTTGCGCCACCCGGGAATGTTAGGTGCGAATACGGATATCCCGAGTTCTGCATCGATCAAGCCTGGGACGGAGAGGCCAAGCCCTGCGATTTTGCCGTGTGTATCCACTGCTTGCTCCAATGTTGTTTCAGTGACGCGAAAGAGATTGGACATAACCGACTCGCATCCTTCGTTGACGTCCAGCTCCATGCGAGTGCGAGTTATGATATTCCCTTCCAAGTCGGTGACTACTGCGATGGCCTTGGTTGCGCCAAGGTCAACTCCGGCGAGGTAAAATGCTTTGGGGTTAAACTCTATCATCACAGGAGGACGACCTCCACTGGATTCTCCGTATCCTACTTCTTCAGCTATTCCTTGAGAGATGAGCAAGGAGATAATACTTGATACAGTGGCAGGTGTAAGCTTGGTAATACGGGAGATGTCAGCGCGGGAGGCAGGGCCGATTTGCCTGAGCGCACTGAGGACTGCAACAAGGTTTATGCTCTTGAGTATCCGTGTGTCGCTTGCCTTTATGCTGTTGAAGCATACATTACGACCTGATTGCTCCATAGCCTGTTGCCCACCTTCATACCTTGGTGCAGAACTGGATGAGAAGACCTGAGGATTGAATTACTAATCTTCTACGGGACTCTTCATAATCCTTCAGGCGTTATTCCGGAGAATAGATGCGCAGCAAACAGGAATGTCTGTCAGTTCTATTGAATGATTGATTACGCTCAAACGCGGTTGAGGGGGGAGGTGGCGGTATGGGTGAAAGATCGCGACCGTTAGTTATTGGCCACCGGGGAGCTTCGTCTGAAGCGCCGGAAAATACGCTGACGGCATTTGCGCGAGGACTTGAGACAGGCACTGACGGATTTGAGTTTGATGTGCATATGTCAAAGGACGGAGAGCTCGTAGTGATCCATGATGAGACTGTGGCAAGGACTACCGGAGGCTCGGGATGGGTAAAGGATATGACCCTTGATGAGCTTAAGGCGCTTGACTCAGGCTCTTGGTTTGACCTTAGATTTAGGGGAGAGAGGATTCCCACGCTTCGAGAAGTCCTTGAGCTTATTGCCGACAAGAGCAAGCTGATAAACATAGAGCTAAAAAGCGGTATAGTCATTTATCCCCATATTGAGCGTAGGATCATAGAAGTGCTAGATGAGTTTGATATTCTTGATAAGACGATTATATCGTCGTTCAACCATTATTCCCTTAGAAATGTGAAAGAACTTGAACCTGAAGTGAAGACCGGCATTCTGTATATGGAAGGATTAGTGGAGCCGTGGATATATGCACTGCGTGTGCCTGCGGACGGTCTACATCCCGCGTCTTACCTGGTGAGACCTGAAATTGTCCGTAGCGCGCACGATGCAGGGCTGTTTGTTAATGTGTGGACTGTTGATAAGGCTGATGACATGAAGAAGATGGTTGCCTCGG
>DUVA01000027.1 GCA_012841305.1 Bacillota bacterium
GTTTCCCGTTCAGGCCTAGCACTCACGAATAACGCCTCCCTGATTTGATGTAGCTCGACTCACGCCCCCATTATATACTTGCGTTCGTGGACAAGTCAAGAAAACCGGCAAGCCTGCTGCCTCTGACGAAATACTTCAAACAATACGACTGCTGCTGCAACTGACGCATTAAGTGAGGACACCCGACCCCTTGAGGGAATTCTCACTAGAAAATCACATTTCTTCATAAGAAGGTTGGATATCCCTTGTCCTTCAGACCCAATTACAATACCCAGCGGCCCTTTGAGGTCTATGTCATACATAGTCTTTTCAGCCTCAGCTGACGCGCCCACTATCCAGAACCCTTCCTCCTTCAGTTTGTCCACCTCTTGGGCAAGATTCGACACCCTCGCGCATGGGACGTATTCAATAGCGCCTGCGGATGCCTTTGCCACTGCGCTTGTAATCCCACATGCCCGCCGTTTCGGTATCACAACACCTGTAGCGCCTACAGCATCACATGTCCTGATAATGGCTCCTAAATTGTGGGGATCCTGAATCCCGTCAAGAAGAACAAACAAAGGAGGACCATGCTGTTCCGGCATTTCATCGAGGATCTCACCTGCACTCGCGTAACAGTGAACCGGCGCACCCAGCGCAATGACTCCTTGATGATTTGTCGTAATACTCATTGCGTCGAGCCTGCTACGGTTCACTTCAACTACGGGAACACCTACAGAACGAGCGGATCCTTTAACAGCACGGGAAAATGCAGGCTCAGTTCCCTCCGCCAACATAATTTTGGTCAGAGGCCGTCGGGCCCGCAAAGCCTCCATTACTGCATTACGTCCTTCAATTGTCGTCTCGTAATCCATAAGCAATTGCCTCCAGAACCGTCTACACTGAAGCAGGTTACTGATAATCTCGGCCTCTATGTGCCGCATCCACCCTATCCCTGCGAACGCTGCCGGCGGAGCCGGTACCTTTATGAGAAGACCCCGGAGACTTCAGTCTGCTCTAACACCGGCCTAACACCGGGTTCACCGGGTTCAGATAGGATGCACTACCTGCTAACAGATTTGATTTTCCCACAAGACATTTTCCCCTCCGGACAGTACCCATGCATTTCGCAAGGACTGCCTACCCATGAGAAAAGATTCGGCGCAACTTGCTTTACACAATCCAGCATCCCCTGGGCAAGCTCACGTATTTCCCATTGAGCCCGGTAGCACAAACGCCTTTCGAAGAAGTTGTAAAGACTCCGGCAATTCATGGTCATAACCAGCTTAGTCTCACATGCATTAGGCAGAATGTACCGCGCATCTTCTTTCGGCACCATTTCTACCAGCTTCGAATAGGTTTCCCTGATTTCTTCAATTCGCTTCTCATAAAGGTCCAAGGCTTTCGGATTACCGGCTATTGAGGGAGGCACCACGTATTCGAAACCGCTCTCTGACACGTACCTCTGGGATTGCTGGGAATACGAAGCAATCCTGTGGCGGACAAGCTGATGACTTAATGACCTGCTTACTCCTTCAATGGCAAAAGTAAAAGAAGCATGTTCAGCAGGGGAAAGGTGTCCTGCCTCCAAAATAGTATTGATAAGCTTCTTTGCCTCCTCCGGGGACAGCCCGCATGTCAACTCGGAAGAGTCAAGGGCTGAATAACAACGTCTGGCTGCGATCGCAACAGTCATCTCAGGATCAGGAGTATAACTTATCAGTCTTACTTTCATGCCGTGCCTCCTCTTGTCCCACTTTACTACTCTCCGGGACTTCCCATGCCCACTTAGGCAGGTGGGGTCATAGGAATCCATTGACCTACAAGCATTAGCAAGCAGGCTGATGCCTGAAGAGCGCTTGGTTCTATTTAATTAACCTAGTACCCATACCCAGGAAAAAGCGAGTGTTCTAATCACTATCACAGAGGTCTTGGAATATCCATACCAGCCCTCTCGTTTAGACAATAACCCTAGGCACCGGAAAGTCGCAGGCAGTCTAAGTATGAGTTCATTAGTTTTCACGCATTTTCTGAGGTCTTTGGTTGCCGGTGATTGCAACGAGGGGTGTCAAAATTCGGCCACTAGCCTACGGGCCGGATTTTGTCAAGGCAACCCGCTTGGGGAGCCGTCCCCGAGTGCAACACCGACAACCCAAGACGGTAGTACACTTACTGGAACCGGCGATCACTTATGGTGATCTACTTAGGATGGATGTATGCTACTGCTTGTCTTTGAGATTCTGATTGGACTCAGCCAGCCGCGCCTCTGTCAAACTCAGCGCCTTTGACATTAGTTCGTCGAGTCTTGCGTCTCTGCCAAGCAGGTAAAGGTAACCGATAACCGCTTCAAACGCGGTGGAGTGCCGGTAATCAAGGACCGGCATACTCCTTGGCCCTCGTCCTACCTTAATATTGCGCGCACGCCTTGCCACATCTGCCTCATCGGGCATGAGGAATGACTCCAAATCAGCAAGGGCATGGGCTTGAGCTGTAGCGCAAACACGCAAGACAGCTTCCTTGTGAAGCTCGTCCGAATCGACGTCCAAGCGCTCACCCAAAAGCCTGCTCTTGAGGAGATTCTCTCGCACGTATAGTTCGTACACTGCATCTCCGATGTACGCAAGGATACCCGGAGGGATTGCGTCTACACTTTCAGGATCAAGATAGCTCATTACATTCTCTTCCATATGGTGCCTGTGGACGTATCTTCCAAGACAATGCCGATGTCTTTCAACGAATCACGGATCTTGTCCGCCAGTGCCCATTCCTTCTTTGAGCGCAAGTCATTTCTTACCTCAATCAAGAGGCTGACAAGGCTTTCCGAAAGACCCGAATCGCCGGAAGCTCCGGCCTCTTGGAATAAGCCCAAAACCCCGCCGAGAGTCTCAAGGGTATTGACTGCCTTCTGCAAGCCCTTAAGATCCTCTCTGTCATACCGGGCCATCCCACCTGTTACGTGAAGAAACTCATTAATTGAGCGCGCCAAATCGTGGAGCGCTGCAATCCCTACAGCAGTATTGAAATCATCGTCCATCCCTTGGACAAACCTTCTCTCGGCTTCCTCAGCGTCAGCCATAAGAGCTAGACCGGAAGTCTCTTCCGCTCTCTCTGCCTTCGCCTCAGCCCTATCCGCCTCAGCCAACGCTCTACGTCCTGCATCCAAAGTTGACACAAGACGCCCGTATGCCGTGTCCGCAGCCTCAAGCTCCTCCACTCCGTAATTCGCAGGGCTTCTATAGTGGCGTGAGGCAAAGAAATACCTGATTACGCCAGGCTCAAACTCCTTGAGGACGTCTCGCACTGAAAAGAAGTTCCCCAAAGACTTAGACATTTTTACATCATCTATGTTCAGCATCGCGTGGTGCACAAAGTACTTTGCAAACGGCTCTTGACCTGTAAAAGCCTCTGATTGCGCGATTTCGTTCTCATGGTGCGGAAAAACAAGTTCGTCACCGCCTCCGTGCATATCAAAGCCGCTACCCAAGTACTCCAAAGCCAGAGCGGAGCATTCTATGTGCCATCCAGGCCTGCCTGCTCCCCACGGGCTGTCCCATGACGGCTCACCGGGTTTTGCAGATTTCCACAGCGCAAAATCCATGGTATTGCGTTTCTTAGGGTTTATCTCTATACGAGCACCGGCTATCATGTCATCTATTGATCTGCCGGAGAGCTTGCCGTAACCGGGAAAACTCGTTACATCGAAGAACACGTCCCCGTCCACCTGGTAAGCATAGCCTTTTTCAATAAGCCCTTCGACAAGCTTAATGATTTCCGGAATATGCTGAGTGACTTTGGGCATTACATCAGGCCTTTCTACGCCAAGCATATCCATGACTTCCACGAAATCCCTGTGGTATTCTTCGCTGATTTCTTCAGGTTTAACTCCCTCGGCCCCGGCTCTTGCAATGATCTTATCGTCCACATCTGTTACATTCTGGACACAAAAGACTTTCCAGCCCCGATACTTGAGATAACGTCTTACCGTATCCCAGAACACATATTGGCGCGCGTGTCCTATGTGGGTGTAATCATAAGGGGTTACGCCACATTGGTAAATATCAACCCGTCCTTGTTTTCGAGGCACGAATTCTTCCTTTGATCTTGTCAGAGTGTTA
>DUVA01000028.1 GCA_012841305.1 Bacillota bacterium
AAATGATCTGAATTTGCCACCAAATTACTTGGCACAAGCTCCATATTATATTTTGAAATGAATATTATCACAGCGCACCCTGCTTGTCAACAACGTCCGACACAAAGATGTCCGACACAAAGATCGAGAAACAGTCACAGCTCAGAAAGATGCATGTTCCGTCCTGGCAATTATCTCATTCTGCAGGGCTTCTGTAAGATCGCAGAAATAGTCGCTGTATCCTGCCACTCTCACAATGAGGTTCCGGTACTTCTCAGGATCCTCCTTCGCAGCGCGAAGAGTCTCCGCGCCTATTACGTTGAACTGCACATGGTGTCCGCCGAGCTTGAAATATGACCGCACCAGGTGCGCAAGGTTCGTAATGCCTTCCTCTCCTTCAAGTATCTTCGGCGTAAACTTCATATTGAGAAGCGTGCCTCCTGTAAGTGCGTGATCCATCTTCGAGGCAGACTTCATGACCGAAGTAGGGCCGTTTCTGTCTCTGCCTTGCACAGGAGAGATCCCTTCTGACAGTGGCTCCTCGGCATGTCTTCCGTCAGGGGTCGCTCCGCATACTCTGCCGAAATACACATGGCACGTAGTGGGAAGCATGTTTATCCTGTGGATCCCGCCTTTCGTGTTGGGATTGCCTTCAACTGACTTGAAAAACGTGTGAAAAACCCAAGTCATTATGTCATCCGCACGATCGTCATCATTGCCGTATTTCGGCGATGAGTTTACAAGGCGCATCCTGATAGCCTCATAACCCCGAAAATCGCTATGGAGAGCCTGCATTAGATCCTGCATGCCGAGAGTCTTCTCATCAAAAACGTGGTGCCGGATAGCTGCCAAGCTGTCAGTTGCAGTCCCGATTCCGACCCCCTGAATGTACGACGTATTATACCTGGCGCCGCCTTCATGGTAATCCATGCCCTTTTCTATGCAGTCATCGATAAGTAGAGACAGGAAAGGCGCAGGCATGTACTTAGCGTACATCCGCTCAATGACATTATTGCCTCTTACCTTCACACCCACGAAGTAATCAAGTTGCTTCTTGAATGCCTCGAGCACCGCATCAAAGCTGTCAAACTCCACAGGAAGTCCGGTCGCAGGGCCAAGCCTCATCCCGGTGCGCGGATCGATCCCGTCATTTAGGGCAAGCTCCAAGATCTTCGGCATATTCAGGTATCCGGTAAGAATATAGCTTTCCTTACCAAACGCGCCTGTTTCCACACATCCGCTGGTTCCACCGCACCTTGCGTCCTCAAGCGACTTGCCTTGCCGGAGGAGTTCCTCGACCACCATGTCAGCGTTAAATATCGAAGGCTGGCCCCACCCCTTCCTCACAATTCTCAGCGCGCGCCTGAGGAATCGCTCGGGGTTCTTGGCGCTGAGCTGAATATTGGAACTAGGCTGCAAGAGCCTCATTTCATCGATTACGTCAAGGATCAAGTATGTGAGGTCGTTTACACCGTCCCGACCATCTGCCTTAAGTCCACCTAGATTGATGTTGGCAAAGTCAGTGTAGGTTGCGCTTTCCTCTGCTGTGACACCGACTTTAGGTGGAGCAGGCTGGTTGTTGAATTTGATCCAGAAACATTGCAGAAGCTCTCTTGCTTCTTCCTCGGTGAGCCTTCCTTCCTCAATGTCCTTCTTGTAGAACGGATACAGGTGCTGGTCAAGACGCCCGGGGTTAAAGGAATCCCATGTGTTATATTCGGTAATGACACCTATATGCACAAACCAGTACGCCTGAAGCGCTTCCCAAAACGTGCGGGGGGCATGGAGAGGAACATGCAAGCATATCTCAGCTATTCTCGCAAGCTCCGCCTTCCTTCTCTCATCTTGCTCCCTCCCGGCAAGTTTCAGCGCCTCGTCTGCATGCCTCCGGGCGAACCGAATCAAAGCGTCCGCACAGATATCCATTGCCATAAGCTGTTCATACTTATCGTAAGCCCGGCTGTCCGAAACATAGTCAAGACCGGATAGGCTTTCCCGGATGTCTTTTTTGAAATCGAGAAGCCCTTTCCTGTATATCTTGTCATCTAAGACTGTATGTCCGGGCGAGCGCTGCTCCATGAATTCAGTGAAGATACCTGCGTTATATGCAGCCTTCCATTCGTCTGTCATCTGGCTGAAGATCACATCCCGCATGGATCTGCCCTTCCAAAAAGGTATGATCTCATCCTCATAGATCTTTGGAGCCTCAGGACTGACAGCAAAGGAAATCTTCTCTCTGGAATCCAACACTTCCAGATCTTCAAGACTGTGGCAGCAAATCTCAGGGTATGTAGGCGTGGCTTTCGGCCGTGGGCCCCTTTCTCCGACAATAAGTTCACCGCCATTTATGCAGATAGCCTTCTTTTCCATCAACGCTTTGAAGACCAAAGCCCGCACGATGGGCCAGGAAGCAGCTTTTGCATTTTTGTAGGCTTCTGTAACAAGTTCTGCCCTCTCAGTGGATATGCAAGGTTTTGCGTTTAGACTCTCCTCCCTCAGCAACGCAACCCTTTCTGTCATCTCGCCTGCCCCCCAATTCCGGTTTCAAGTCCGAGTTTTCTCAGCCTCTCTCGAACAGCATGAACCATCTCATCTGTTGGCCGGGGGATATCAGGTATGCTATATACCCTTCCCAGCCTTTCATACTTGCCGATCCCCGTCTTGTGATAAGGCAATACATCAATGCGTGGTGATTTGCCTTCCCCCCTCAACGATGAGAGGAATTTCCCCATGGACACGATATTCTCTTCGTTGTCATTGATACCAGGAATCAGAGGGAAGCGCACAATCACATCGTCATGGGTCTTAGAAAGGCATATAAGGTTCTCAAGGATTACCTCATTTCTCCTGCCTGTGAGCTCAACATGCATACCCGCATCCATGCATTTGAGATCGTAGAGAATGAGATCTGCATATGGAACGATAGCAGACAGAGTCTCCCACTTAACAAAACCGCACGTATCAACTGCTGTATGGATCTCTCTTTCCTTGCATTCCCGAAGCAAAGCAATGAGGAAATCAGGCTGCAGCAAAGGCTCTCCGCCTGAAAACGTGACTCCCCCTCGTGAGCTGTCATAGAAAACTACGTCCTTCATGATCTCCTGGATGAGTTCATCAGAGGTTACAACCCTCCCTGCAACCTCCCTGGCGCCTCGAGGACATGCCTTAACACACTCTCCGCAGGCTGTGCACTTCTCACGTACTGTATGGATCCCATGAGCTCTGTTCAAATTCTGACTAGTATCCTTCAGAGGCATAGCTTGGCCAGGGCGGACTGTTTCCGTTTGCGCGCTGCCGGCTTCAATAGCAATAGCCTGATTAGAGTAGACGCTGTTCATCGCCGGACTGCCACCATTTCCATCACTGCCTTCTCTTAGCACAATAGATGGATCTGGGTGAACTCTCGCAATCTGGCGGTCGGCATTCTTCAGGATAACAGCCTGATTAGGACAGACAGAAACACAGGTTCCGCAAGCAGTGCACCGATCCGATGAGAACATTATCTCGGCAGAAGTCTCTTGGCCCTCGGGATTGTGACACCACACGCACTTAAGAGGACAGCCTTTAAGGAACACCGTGGTTCTGATGCCGGGCCCGTCATGAACGGAGTATTTCTTTATGTCAAATATGGTTCCAATCACCCGGTCACTGCTCCTTACCACGGGATGCGCCCCACCCCATTTCTGCGGGTAAACTCAATGGTTGTAGCCTTATTCTACTAAAGCGGAACATCAACGGCAAGCGGTGGCGCATATTCTGTGACACACGCTCTGGACGCGGATTTTGCTGTGCGCGGTCTGCCAGGCCATCCTATGACACGCATTCCGTGGTGTGCATTCTGTGAAGCGAAAGCTATGAAGGGGATTCCTACCGGTTCGGGCTTTCACGAAAGATGTGTATGAATTCCGAGCAGCCTGAGGATGGGATTCATAAGGTTCCTTATTCCTTTCACCGGACTCGGCAGAGGGACCTCGAGAGCAATAAGGACGCTGAGAGTAAATCCGAGAATCAATAAGGAACTAAACACAAGAAGCTCACGCCAGAGCCCCTTCTTTAAGATCTTCGGAACCTCGAAGAGACCAATGACGGTAAACACTGCTATAAGCAGGATGACAGTCGCCATGCCTAGCCCCCTTCGTTGCGAACGACTCGCATGCTTCTACGCGTCAGACCGGAACGCCTTAGTGATGCTTCGACCTCAATCTCTACATCCAGCTTGGGAAACTCTTCATCCCACTTGTCCTTAAGATCGGTCCACTCCTTTGGATACTTTCTGCAAATCTCGGCTCCGAAGCCAAAGATATCTGAGTCAAACTCGAGCTTCGCAATATCCAGAGCGGCTTCGATTTCATGCCGTATCACTTCAGCCATCCGCCGTTCCATGGATGTCCATGTTTCTTGGCTTTCCATGGGATCGAAGTACTCTTGCACCTCACCCAGATTCCCGAGAGCGCCAACTCTAATCAGGATGGACGGATGCCCATTGGAAATCTTGGGAGTCACAGTTGAATCAGCCCTCAGAATCTCAATACTTGCCAGCTTGTTTTCTTCTTCCGGTTGCTCAATCACTATGATGCCGGATCTGACCTTCCCCTTCACCCACTGAAGCCCCCTGGTTTGGGTTTTATCCAACCATCCTACAAGCTTGTCGCCCTTGAACGCAGCAGCGCCGGTCTCCCTCCCGCTTACTGAAATAGTCTCTCTTTTCAGTTCTCCCCTGGGGTCTTCAGAGGGAGGCCTCCGAACCAGTTCAGCCCTGGAAGTTGTGGCTTCATGACCTTCCGTCTCTAGCATTTGAAGGAAATCATTCAATGTCACCATAACAGTTGTAGAAAGCTCCTGTACCGCTATCTTCATGATACCCAGCGCTCCTTCAGCAGGCATGCGTTCCAGCTCAAATTCATTCCAGACAACTTCTGAAGCCTTGACTCCTTTCGCGACGACTACAGTATTTGTTTCCCTGACTTCCCCCTCTCTGGAGAAAAAATCTATAGCTTCGCGAATGCCGCCCCTGGCGAATTCCTCACCAAACACTATGAACCTGCTATGGTGTAGGAGAGGTCGCCTGGGACATTGCTGGCGGAGATTCCTCCAAGCCTCGAACACAGTATGGCCTGTGCTGCTTACTTGCCAAAATGGTTTCTCGTCAACAGCGCCTGTGACTCCTGTCGATATGGCAAACGGCTTCGCTATGTGGACAGTAATCATAATCTCTCCTTCCTCTGCAGCATGATCCACGCCGATTGAAAGGGCAAAACCGATGTCTTCTATCTCCCTTCTGCTCCAACACCCGGTCACAGACAGGACAACCGGGACGATGGCAAGAAACGCCCAAACACGCATATACCGTCTGACTCTCACCCGGACCCTCCCTTCCGGCGACGGATTACCGTCCGGACTCCAAGCGCAGCATAGAGAAGTGCAAGTGTCAGCCCTGCAACAAGAATAGAACTCATAGCACCTGCCTTAGCGAGGAAATCCTCGAGATCCACCATACTTTCAAAGAAGGAAAGGCTTAACGCAACTGTAATGGCGCCAAGAGGATACATCAGGTGCTCAAAGGCCTTCAAGTTGAAAAGCTGGGCTATGGTAAGAGATATTGCCCAAAAAAGCAGCGACAACTTGATTGCGGTACTTAGCGTCCACGCAGCCATCACTGCCGCCTCTATTCTCTCAAAGAAATCTCCTAAACTTATCATCCTGGAAAGACTGAATAATGGAAGGGTCCATGAGTTTGCAGTAGGGCCAAACACTGCCACTAAAGCTACGGCTGCAAGCGCCATCAGCACCCCACTGATAAGGACCGCGTATATGGCGTACCTCGTCGCATCCTCAGGCTTATTAAGATACGGAACGAGCATGCCTATTACAAGGAACTGGCTGTAGTAGCCGAGATTTGCGACAATAGGCGGAACAAGGTTTGATACACCCCACGCCAGGATAGGCCTTAAGTTCTCAAACCGCATAGCGTTATAGGGTAGCATATACGTCAACAGAAGAACAAATACGAGGACGTAGAATACATCTTCTCCCAGGCGACACGTCACTTCGAGCCCGGATCTTGCAGCATAACAGCTCATGATGGCTAACATGATCATAAAAGCATAGATTGGCGTTTCAGGCATGATAGCTATAACATACGCCTCGCCCAGACCACGGGTGATATCTATAGAGGTGCACAAAAAACACCATAGGATGACGAGTCCGAGAAGTCTCCCAATGACCGGACCGAGGAGGATCTGGCTGTATTCAATAATTGTCTTCCCGGGGAACTTGAGGCTGAGTTTGGTTACGAGAACAGCAAAAGGAATGGTAACAGCAGCACCGATAATGACAGTAATCCACACGTCCTGAACGTGGTTTGCGTTGCTTATCAATGAGAATACCAAGGTGAGCGGCACAGCTCTCAACACTATCAACACAGCCATGAACTGGCGGCCTGATATTTTTCCGCCTTCGAGAACAGTCATCTTAGCCCCTTCTTCCCATGAGCGCTCGGAATGCCTTTAGCTTGAGGCTGAGGCGGTCTTGGCATGAGGCCTCTGGACTGTCTTCTAAGGTCGCTTTGGCCTGTAAACTCCGGACGAGTATCCATTGCCCACCATGGAAGCCTGATAAGGGCATCCTTCAGGTCTGATACGACAACCGGCGCAATGGGCTCCAGGAACGGAACACCGAATGAGCGAAGGGATGATAGGTGAATTCCAACGATTAAGAACCCAAATACAACTCCAAATAAGCCTAGTGTACCTCCAAGCAGGATTATGGGAAAACGAAGCAACCTTACAGCAATGGAAAGGCTGAAGATGGGGGTAACAAATGATGCAATTGCTGTTAAGGCAACAACTATTATCATGGCAGATGAAACCAGGCCTGCGCGAACCGCGGCCTCTCCCAGGATTAGAACGCCTACTATACTAATAGCAGGCCCGTAGATCTTGGGCAGCCTCACCGCAGCCTCTCGCAATATCTCGAAGGCTACCTCCATGAGAAGGGCTTCAAATACGGCAGGGAAAGGGACGCCTTCCCGCTGAGCCGCTATAGCAAGAACCAAAGGGGTAGGAAGCATTTCTTGGTGAAATGTGGTGATTGCAACGTACAATGCAGGAAGAAGAAACGCAATAAAGAAAGAAGCGTACCTCAGCAGTCTTATTGCAGACGCGATAAAGAAGCGCTCGTAATAATCCTCAGGCGAAGTAAGAAACATCAAGAATGTAACCGGAACAATAAGGACAAAGGGCGTGCCGTCTGTAAGTATTGCAATCCTCCCTTCAAAGAGCGCACCTGCTACCCTGTCAGGCCTTTCTGTACGAAGGATGGTGGGGAACGGCGAAAAAGGCGCATCCTCAAGATATTCCTCCAGTTCACCGCTTTCCTGGATGCTGTCTATGTCAATCCTTGTAATCCTATCTCTTGCCTCTTGGACTACTTTGTCGTTGGCTATGCCTTTGATGTAGACGATTGCGACTTGAGTGCGACTGACTCTCCCAACAGTGAATTCTTCAATCCACAGTCGTGGATCCCTGATCCTCCTCCTAAGAAGGCTGGTATTAATACGCAGGACTTCAGTAAAGCCTTCCCTGGGGCCACGAATAACGACTTCGCTCTGAGGCTCCTCAATACTGCGCGTCTCAAAACCTCGCACATCGCAAACCAAAGTCTCAGAACTTCCGTCTATGACTATCCCGCACTTGCCTGCAGCGATACTACTGAGGAAATCCGACTTGCCCG
>DUVA01000029.1 GCA_012841305.1 Bacillota bacterium
CCCCGAGAGCCACTTAAGCGGATTTGAGGTCCTTGCGGCTATCGACTGGCTCTTCCCGAGAGCCACTCAAGCGGATCTGAGGGTCTTTCAGTGGTTGACTGGCTTTCCTGGAGAGCCAGTCCGAAGATGGTATGCCTTGGTAATTGATCTCCTGTCTGGATCGGATAACTCATCACAATGACATGATGTCATTTTCGAAAATCCAATAGCCTCTTCCAGCTGCTTCCCTTTGAGTATTTGCACCGGTTCAGCACATATTGCGCTCTATGGCTTGCGGAATTCCTGCTCGCAGGGTGATAGCAGGTGGCTGCTTGTCGAATAGCTTGTCGAATAGCCTGTCGAATGACTTGACATTATGCGTTTCATACTCTACAGTATTTTCTTATGGGATAGCAGTTGCGTCTTAGTATGGAGGCCTCTCGGTTGAAATTGCTTATTGATTTACGAACTAACAACGCTTATGAGCACCAACTCGATGATTTTGAATACGGACTAAAACAAGGTATCCCCATTGCATTAGGCTATGTTCCGGTTTCCTTTACTTTCGGCCTTATGGCCGTAAGCGGCGGTATTCCTGTTTGGGTCGCTATTCTCATTTCATTAACTAACCTCACCTCTGCCGGGCAATTCGCAGGCACAAACCTTATTATTTCCGGCAAGCCTCTGTTTGAAATTGCATTAACTACTTTTGTGATTAATATCAGATACCTATTAATGTCTCTTTCTCTCTCACAGAGAATCGCTCCGGAGACTTCGTTACTTGAAAGATGTATTATGTCATTCGGTATTACGGATGAGACATTTACCGTCGCTTCACTGGAAAGGCGAGACATTTCTTTCGCGTATATGTTAGGCCTTGTCTTCTGTCCCTACTGGGGATGGGCCTTGGGGACAGCGATGGGCGCAACAGTCTGTTCTGTTCTTCCTGCCAGAATACAGAATTCGATGGGTATTGCTTTATATGCAATGTTTATTGCTTTAATTGTTCCAAGCTCCAAGAAGTCCAAAGCCACCATGATCATAACTCTGGTCGCAATAACTATCAGTTGTCTATTTACTTGGGCTCCCTACCTTAAGCAAATTTCATCCGGGTGGAGCATTGTTATTGCAACCATTGCCGCTTGCCTTATTGGAGCAGTCGTTTTTCCCAGGGAGGATCTCTAGGATGCAGAAAATGATTATTGCAGTAATTCTAATGGCAGCTGTCACGTATATTCCGCGGGTATTGCCAATGCTCTTTGTCAAAGAACGTTCAAAATCCCGCTTCTTACGTTCCTTTTTGTATTATGTGCCGTTTGCTGCCTTGGGGGCTATGACTTTTCCTGGAATATTATCCTCTACGGGAGACATAACTTCAGCCTCAATCGGAATGATAGTTGCGGTTATTTTGGCTGTCTTTGAAAAAGGCCTGTTGGAAGTCGCCGTAGGCGCAATCGTGACTGTCTATCTTATACAGCTATTTGTGCACTAGAAGGCGAATGCGAACACAGATGAAGCGGTTGGTCCTCAGTTCCTTTGTCCGCAAAACTCATCAACGTCCCATTTATGTGAGGCTTTTATGGGATCTTGGCGATTTTGTGAGGCCGACGACATGAGGCCTTTGTGACTCTTGAACGCCCCTGTAAGTTATGCTATTATAGCAAATGGGACGTAGCTTAGAAATGAAAACCCAAGCTGCACAAAAGACGGTCTTTGCTAATGGATGTTTTCGCGTGCCCGTAGCTCAGTGGATTAGAGCGTCTGACTACGGATCAGAAGGCCGCAGGTTCGAATCCTGCCGGGCGCGCCATTTTTAATATAGGGTTTTGCCCTGTGGCAGAATCCTAATTTTTTTGGCTAACCTCCCAACGCTGACCTGTGCAAGATGATGGTTGTTTTCTTTCCCGATCTTCTGAGGTCGAGAAGCACGGACTTGTAGAGTGAGGCAGTAAAGCATTGACATTGCTAAAGTGAGACATTTCAGGTATATTCTATGAGCGGACCCACATGCTAAACTTCATGGAGAAAAGGAATGTTGAAAAGTGACAAGATTACCTGAGTACACAGGGGTATCGGCATTCGGCATCAAGATAGGAGTAGTCGTTCCCGGATCTGACATAGTTCAGATGACCTACGATGCGCTGGCCAAGTGCCACGATGACGGCCTGCTGGCTTCAGGGGATACTGTCTGTGTTACCGAGTCAGTAGTGGCAAGAGCACAGGACAACTATGTCACTGTCGATGATATTGCTGAAGAAGCGCGAAAACAGCTGAAAATCAGACCTTCCGCAAGGCTCGGAGTCTTATTCCCCATCTTGAGCCGTAACAGATTTTGGCTGGTACTTAAGGGGCTTGCCAGAGCTGTCCCAGAAGGCGAGGTCATAGTACAGTTGTCCCATCCCACCGATGAAGTGGGTAATCCGATCCTGCGCCGCGATCTAGCAAAGAAGCTGGGGAAAGACGACAGCGACATCATAACTCTGGAGGAAGCAGGTTCAGATAGGCTCAGACATCCGATAACCGCAGTTGACTATGTTGACCTTTACACTACTACTATCACTGAGCAAGGCGCCAAGGCCACACTATACTTTTCCAACGATCCTATGAGGATTACTGAAGCTAATCCTGATGCAGTTGTCGTAGCAAATGTCCATGACCGGGAAGAGACAAGGGCTGTCCTTGCACCGGTCATAGATAAGTGCATAACTCTCCAAAGCCTGTGTAATACGCCTCCGGGCGCTTGGTCTGAATGGGGGCTTCTCGGAAGTAACATGTCTTCCGGAGACAGGCTGAAACTTGCTCCGCGAAGTTCAGATGAAGTCGCACGGCATATACAAGCCAAGGTAGCAGAAAACCTGGGCAAAGACATAGAAGTGTTGATATTCGGGGACGGTGCTTACCGCGATCCGTCAACCGGCATATATGAATTGGCTGACCCAAAACCTACCTTCGGGATGACACCGGGCCTTGCAGGCAGGTACCGCGAAGGACTGAAGTATAAGTACATCGTTGATGAAATGTGGTATCAAGGAACCGGGATCTCTGACATAGAAAACACTCTGAAGGCTAAAGCAAATGAACCCATAGACAGGCAAGCAGATGCTACAGAAGGCACTACCCCGAGGAGAATCGAAGACGTTATCGCTAGCCTGGCTGACCTAGTCAGCGGTTCTGCAGATGCAGGCACGCCTATTGTGCTTGTAAAAGGCATTCTATGACATGCTAAAGTAGTCCGGCCTTTGCCAGTCCTCCTTGAGGACTGGCTTTTTTTATTTTCGACAACTCCCAACACGGTGATGCCACGCAGTGATGCCAGGCAATTGACTTTTCCATGCAAATAGCGTATATTTTGGATATATACCCTACCATGGTATTGTATATATTGACATGCCATCATCCCACGCTTTACCAGGACATGAAGGGGAGGCTGCAGACAGTGTACGAAGAACGAAATAAAGAAGATCTAGAGAAACGGCTGAAACGAATTGAAGGACAAGTCAGAGGTATCTATCGGATGATTGAGGAAGACAGATATTGCATTGACATATTGAACCAAATAATCGCTGCAAGGGCTGCTCTCAGTAAGGTAGGAATGGCTCTCCTAAAATCGCATATGCGGGGTTGCGTAACTCACGCCATAAAGGAAGAACGTAGTGAACAAGCTATAGAAGAACTCATGGACGTCCTCGCTAAGTTTGCGAAGTAACTCGGGGGTGTAGCCATGCGCCAGAACACTGATAAAGACGAAGAAAAACAGGTATTTGAAATCACCGGGATGAGTTGCGCATCATGCGCTGCCCGGATCGAGCGGACTCTAGCAAACACTGAAGGCGTGCTTTCTGCAAACGTGAACCTGGCAACACACAAGGCTACCGTAACATATGATCCCACACAGATCACGCCCGCAGCTTTAGCAGAAGAAATCAAGAACCTTGGATATGGCGTGGCACTGGATAAGCTGGAGCTGGTCATTACCGGTATGCACTGCGCCTCGTGCGTCCGTCGCGTAGAGCAGGCACTTGAAAACTCACCCGGTGTCGTCAACGCAACTGTAAACCTGGCAACCGGGCGAACTACAGTCACTTATGCTCCTTATGAGACCTCAGCCGCACGCATAATTCAGACAATAAAAGATACAGGATATGAAGCCGCACGAATAGACGCTGCCAAAGATCGAGGAAGCCAACCGGACCGAGCGGAAAAAGGACGCGAACAGGAAATAAGGAGTCATTTCCGCAGTTTCCTTATCTCTGCCGTATTCTCCCTTCCGCTCATGTCGTTAATGCTGTCTCACTTATTCGGCGTCAAGCTCCCCGCCTGGCTGGAAAACCCGTACTTTCAGTTTGCTCTCGCTACACCTATCCAGTTCGGCGCAGGGTGGCAGTTCTACCGGGGAGCGTTTTCCGCGCTCGGCGCCAAAACGGCTACTATGGACACTCTCATCGCTATGGGCACTACGGCAGCCTACGCCTTCAGCGCATATCACACCTTTGTCTCTCCGGGCCACGTGTATTACGAGTCATCTGCTGTTATCATTACCCTGGTCCTCTTAGGGCGCTATTTTGAAGCCCGCGCCAAAGGGAAAACCGGAGAAGCCATAAGAAAACTAATCCAACTTACCCCTCAAAGGACCTATGTCATTCGAGAAGGAACTGAAATCCAAATAGACACTGTGGAAGTCGTCCAAGGAGACATTGTGGTTGTAAGACCCGGAGAGCGAATACCTGTTGATGGCATAGTCATTGAAGGGACGTCCATTGTAGATGAATCAATGCTGACAGGTGAGAGCATACCGGTGGAAAAAGCGCCGGGCGCCCAGGTCATAGGTGGCACTGTTAACAAGCACGGCACTTTCAAGTTCCGGGCCATGAAGGTCGGGCGAGACACTGTACTCGCTCAGATAGTCAATATGGTTGAGGAAGCCCAGGGGTCAAAAGCCCCGATACAGCGCATAGCTGACATAGTAGCCGGTTACTTCGTCCCTTCTGTGCTCATTGTAGCATTAGTGACGCTCGCTGCATGGCTTATCACCACAGGGGACCCGGGCCGGGCAGTCCTTGCCTTTACAGCAGTTCTCGTAATTGCTTGTCCTTGTTCTCTCGGCCTTGCCACTCCTACAGCCATCATGGTGGGGACCGGGAGAGGCGCTGAGTCAGGCATTCTGATTAGGGGTGCGGAACATCTAGAAAGAGCGCACAAAATCGATACCGTTGTGTTGGATAAAACCGGCACCATAACAAAGGGGGAACCTGCCGTAGTCAGTGTAGTGCTGGTCAGCACATCAGATGACAAAGAAGCGTCAATTGACCACATGCTCACACTTGCTGCCTCAGCAGAGCTTCGTTCAGAACACCCGTTAGGGACAGCTATCGTCAAACATGCCCAGGCCCTCGGGTTAAGCCCTGCGGAACCTTCAAGTTTCCAGGCGATTCCCGGCAAAGGAGTGAAAGCGAAGGTCCAGGCAAAAGAAGTACTGGTAGGCACTGTCCGCTTAATGGCAGATCAAGGGATAGACACCGGGAGTGTTGAGAGTAACCTGAGGATTCTTGAGTCTCAGGGAAGGACTGCCATGATCGTCGCAGTAGACAGGAACACAGCGGGCATCATCGGTGTGGCAGATACGCTAAAAGAGACATCCAAAGACGCGATTCTGGAGCTCAAAAAACTCGGAATTGATGTTGTGATGTTAACCGGCGATAATCGCCGTACAGCTGATTTCATCGCAAAGCAAGCAGGGATTGAAAAGGTCTTGGCAGAAGTCCTTCCGGAAGATAAGGCAAAAGAAGTGGAAAGGCTCTGCAGTGAAGGACGGGTAGTCGCCATGGTGGGGGACGGAATTAACGATGCCCCTGCGCTTGCCGCAGCAGACGTAGGTATCGCCATGGGAACAGGAACCGACATCGCGATAGAAGCGTCTGACATTACCTTAGTTCGAAGTGATCTGAGACAGATTGCAGCTGCAATCAAGCTAAGTCGTCACACTATAGCCATTATTCGCCAGAATCTGTTTTGGGCGTTCATCTATAACATCATCGGTATACCTATAGCAGCCTTAGGGTTGTTGTCCCCGGTGATTGCAGGCGCAGCTATGTCCTTCTCCTCTGTGTCTGTAGTTGCGAATTCTCTCAGATTGCGCAGGTTCGATCCAATGAGATGAGATGGGATGAGACGAGACGGGCTGAGATGAGCCGGAATAATCGCATGCGGAGGTACTATCGTGATCCACTTGGCGTGCAGCTACATACCGTATGAGATACCCCTTGCAGCCGGGATACCTGCTGCAAGAGGCGTATTTGAAGGACCGCTCCCATCGATGGAAGGGTACCTTCCCCGGGACTTCTGCGCGTATGCCAGGGCATTTATCCGAAAATACAAAGATGACGACGTAGTTGCCATCGCTGAGTCTTGTGATGCAATGCGCAGAGTATATGACGTGCTGAGATACTGGAATCTGGCACACACAGTTTATTTCGTGGACGTTCCGCGCACACATGACCCGGATGCAATCTCATTTTACGCACACGAACTTGAAAGCCTCGCCTCCCGGCTTCTCCGCTCAGAAAGCAGTCCCTGCCAGGAGTTCTCTGAGAAGCTCATGCTTGCTATCAACTGCATGAACCAAATCCGCAAAGAGCTTTCCAATGTTTTTCGTTTGGTGTCCGAAAGACAACTGTCAGCTGTCAAAGGGATTGAGATTGCCGTCAATGTCAATCAGATCCTGGCAGGCTTTCGGTCCGCTCAGGATTCCTCTGAAGCCGTGCCGTGCCTCACGCAGGATTTTGGGCCCGGTGTATTTGATGCTCTCATTGAGAGAATAAAGGCAATGGTAAGTCAGACAGTATCTGAATCCGCTCCCCTTAGCCAAGACAGAGGCAGGATTCCTGTGGGAGTCAGCGGAACCTGTTTGCTGGATTCATCACTCATAGAGTGCGTTGAAAATGTAGGCCTGGACGTAGTTTTCATCGATTCATGCCTCCCCTCAAGGACGTTCGACTTCGTTGTGGACACCAGTGCCACATCCCTGCCCTTTCGCGCATTGGCCGAGGCCTACCTCAATAAAGCCCCCTGTCCACGAATGTTTCAAGGCACAGAGCGGATACAACACCTCCATAAACTGGCACTAGATCACGGCGCCGAAGGACTCATTTATTTCGCTCCCAAATTCTGTGACCAGGCATACTACGATTTCATAGAGATAAAACACGGCCTTAAGGCAAAAGGCAGCTTGCCTGTTCTTCTCCTTGAAGGTCAATACGGATCGGGAAAGACAGGCCAGGTTCTGACACGGGTAGAAGCGTTTCGAGAAATGCTTGAGGGCGCGCAAATCCTGAAGGCAGGTAAGTAGCTATGACGCCGGGAACATTTGACACCGGGAAATCACACCGAAAAATAGCCGGCGAAACCCGACGCATCAAAGTCATCCGAACCCTTACACGGAAGAGCTGGGTTCACAGTGCAGCTAAACTGGTAATTAGCCATATGGAAAGGCGCGGCGGGACACCGTACCAGATCGATGCCATCCGGTCCTTTGCAGATGATTTCAAACACGCATATCTGAAGGAGAAGCCTTGTATTTACACCAGCGCGTTTGTTCCGAATGAACTTATCTACGGCCTGGGAGGAGTGCCTTTTCTCCCTGAGGCTGCATCAGGATTTGCAGCGAGTTTCGGATTTGCCAGGGAGAGCCTTGCAGCATGTGAATCTCTCTGGTATTCCCCGGATCTTTGCAGCTTCCACAGGGCCGGAGTGGGAGCTTCAGTTCTTGAACTTGCCCCTCGGCCTGCTGCAGTAGTTGTATCATCACATCTTTGTGACGGAGGGAAACGATCCTTATATCAGATAAGCCGGTATCACGATTGTCCTTTCTACATACTGGATGTGCCTTACACAAATTCTGTCCAATCGCTGGACAGGTTGGCGAAACAAATAGGAAAAGTCGCGCGGGGCCTGGAGCATGAAGTGCCGGGCCTGTCCAAAGCCCACATGGACGAAGCTATTGCAAACTCAAACGCTGCCCGTAGTCACTATCTCCGCCTCTGCAATCTGCGGGCCAACATTCCGTCTCCATGGCGAGGCCGGGAAGCGTTGAGCTACGTAGTATTGTTTCTTTGGTCATGGGGAAGCCCGTGGCTTACCAAGTTCTATCAGGCACTTGCGAACCATGCGGCAGATGTCATCCAATCAGGTGAGTATCCCGTCAGGAATGAACGGTTCAGACTTGCTTGGTCGAACTTGAAGCCTTATTACAGTCCCAGGCTCTTTGACTACCTTGAGGACGAGTGCGAGGTCTCTATTGCTTTTGAAGAATTCAGCTATATGTACTGGGATCCTCTGGATGCAAGGGATCCATATGTAAGCCTGGCCAAGAAGATCATGTCTAATCCCGGATGGGGGCCGATAGAGCGCAGGCTTGAAGTTGTCAACCGAATAATCCGGGAGTTCTCAATCGACGGTGTAGTGCAGTTCGCTCAATGGGGATGCAGACAATATAATGGTGCTACCTCAGTTCTTTCAGACTACCTCCGAAAGAAAGGGATCCCTTTCCTAAATCTCGACGGCGACGGAGTAGATGCGAGGAACAGCGGTGAAGCCCAGTCCTTGACCAGGCTCGGAGCTTTTTTGGAGCTCATGGAGTCACGAGACATCAGAAACTCGAGGTGAGACAGGAAATTGAAAGCCGGCTCATATGTAATGGGAATTGACGTAGGATCCTCCGTAACCAAGGGAGTCCTCCTTCTGGATGGGCAGATCTTGTCCAATTTTATGCTGCCCACAGGAACGGATCTGGATGCTACGGCAGGAGAATGCGTAAGGCGTCTACTCAGTGATAGAGGGCTGACTCAAAAGGATATTCTGTACACAGTCTCAACAGGTTATGGGCGCACCCAGGTCAAAGAGGCAGACAGGACGATAACGGAAATCACGTGTCACGGTCGAGGAGCGAAAGCCTTAGTCCCTCGAGCGGAACTTGTAATAGACATCGGTGGCCAGGACTCCAAAGTCATTCGCCTCGATGAAGACGGGATGGTAGCGGATTTTGTGATGAACGACAAATGCGCTGCAGGAACAGGAAGGTTCCTTGAGGTGATGGCGGAGAGATTAGGGATGTCCCTTTTGGACTTTGGGCGTATGTGGAAAACTGCGAGGAAGCCTGCTAGCATATCCAGCACTTGTACAGTATTCGCCGAATCCGAGGTAATCAGCCTCTTATCCAGGGGAATAGCGCCTGATGAGATAATCCGTGGCTTATGCGATGCAGTAGCCGACCGGCTGCTTGGGATGGTTCATAGAGTCGGACTCGTCCCTGATGTTGTCATGACCGGCGGGGTCAGCAAGAACGAAGGTGTCAGGCTTTCTCTTGAGAAGAAACTGTCACTCAAAGTCGTGGTTCCTGACGCGTCACAGTTTGCAGGGGCATACGGCGCTGCGATAATCGGACATGAATTGGCAATGCGGAACTAGGAAACAGCGCAACTCACAAAAGAAACGCCCTGCTTCTTTCGTTCTCCGCGAAGCAGAGCGTCATAAGGAATAACTCCGCACATTTGATCCGGGCAAGTCAACCCTGTCGGATAACAATGCCCAACAGGCCTATTCTGTAAGCATAGCCTCGCGAATGGCCTCTCGCCGAACCTGCCGGCCCTGCCAGGCATGGAGAGCCAGAGCAACAGCGATAATACCGTAAGCCACAAACACGCGGAAGTACTCGCCGATTTGCGGCACTCCGAACAGCCTCTGTCCTGCCAGGGGCGAGACCACAAAGAGCGTATGGAACAGAATAACACCGGCCACCGCCTGGAAAATCGTAGCACGCCTGGTTGACGCTCCTCCCACAAGAAGAGCTGCTATAGAAAACATGCCAACCTGTTCATGGCTGTTGTAGGTATTCAGCGTGCCGATGTTCTGTAAGAATATCAGCTGTCCCCAGCCTGCTATGACAGTAGAAAGGATCATCGCGATGATCCTGGTCTTATCCACCTTGATACCCATTACCTCAGCTATGTTCATATCCTGGCCGACTGCACGGAGGTTCTGGCCCATTTTGGTCTTCATCAGGAAGGCAATAATCACGCACATCCCAAAAGAAATAAGCAACGTGACAACGGGGATACGCACTCCGCCGATGACAGGCCTCCAGATCTTGTCAAGAGACTGGGCAATATTAATGAGGTCAACCGTATTCCGCACACCAATCCCTTGAGGCAACAGCATTGCCGCACTCTTAAGAGGGATTATCGGCCCTACGAGGAACAGGAAGATTAGCTGATAAATACCGTTGGCGAAGAAGCCCAGTATCATACTGGTAATCATCTCACGTCCCTTTGCTCGGTTCAGCACCAGTCCTGCAAGCCATCCTGTGATTGCCGCAAGGGGCGTGGAGAGTAAGCAAGCCAGAAGGAATCCCCGAACACCTGTGATACCCCAGTAGGTCACGGCAATTACTGAAGCCTGTCCTGCCATTGCGCCGATTACTATGCCAAAGTTCAGTCCCATTCCTGCAGTTACCGGAATCAAGAGTGATAACACCAGCAACGAGTTGCGGGCAAGTCGGGTTATTACCTCATTGAGGAGAAACGTGAAATTAAGCCCTGCAACCAGCGCCATCGTGATAGAAAGCGCAAGGAACAATATGGGCACACCATTAGTTAAGATTATGTGGCGTATATCCAAGCTGACGTTTCGGCCTGATTCGACTGTTTTCGGCTCCGAACTCTGTGTCATTTGCTACTTACCCCCTGTCGAACGTGTCAATGCGTAAAGGATCATGCCGTTGGAAATGATCAGCCTGGCTACCTCTGAAATATCACCCTGGATCACTCTGCTTGTAACAGGCAGAGCAGTGGTTAACAGGGTTTGAAACAGCACCGTGCCGATGATGACATTGAATATGGTCGCTCGCTGCAAGCTGGCTCCGCCTATTAGGATCGCAGCTACTGCGGGGAACGCCATCATCAGAGGCGCCATGTAAAGCTGAAGAAATCCATAACTTTGCGCATACACGATTATGCCTATAGCCGCCAGAACAGTGGACAGAACAACCCCTACCGCCTTCATTCTGCGTACTTCTATACCTGCAGATCTGGCAAACACGGGATTTGCTCCTGCAGCCAACATAGCTATACCTACCTTAGTCCTGTAGAACAAGTAGATAAGCAGGCAAAATAACAAGAAGAAGCCCATAAGTCCTGCCGATATCTTGACCCCGAACAATTGAAATACCGCGAAGTTATTGAGAACCTTGCCAAAATGGTTCCCCAGGGTCAAGGTGAATCTTAGCCCCTTCCCTCCGATGGCCCATATGAGTTCCGGGTTCTTAAACGGCGCCATCAGCCAGAAGACGCACATAACTGCTACGGTGGAGAATCCTACATATGTTCCCACCATCATCTCTTGCCCCTTCACACTTTCCAAGAGCAATGCGTAAAGGTATCCTACGACTACTGCTATGGGAACAGCAAATGCAATAGCGGCAAGCAGACCGGCAAAGCCTGCAAGGCCCATCTCCATGCTAATGAGAGCGCCTACAAGACCACTGAGCACTCCCAGTGGTAGGCCGAAATTGAGGCCTACTCCGCAACTTATCGTCGGAACCATGGCCAAGACAAGTATGCCATTCATCCCGACTCTGACAAGAGAGTCTGTAATGAGTTGAGGCACAGACATATCAGTAAGGTATGCTATGACGAATATGATTACAAGGAACCCGGCGATCATCAGCCGTGGAACTCCTATATGTTCAACAGTTTGCCTAAGTCTATGCGCCATGTCTAGATCGCCTCCTTCCTGACTCTGCCTGCCATCATCAATCCAAACTCGGCATCAGAGGCATCAGGCGGCAAGATCCCGGCGAGTCTGCCACGGTACACAATAGCGACTCTGTCGCATATTTTTCGCAGCTCCCCGAGCTCACTGGAAGTCATGATTATAGTCACATTATGCTCTCTATTAAGACGGACCAAAAGATCCAGGACAAGCCTCTTGGCGCCAACGTCAATACCTCGCGTCGGCTCAGAAACAAAAAGAATCTCAGGCTCAAGCGCAAGTGCCTTAGCCACACATACCTTTTGCTGATTGCCTCCGGAAAGGCTCCGCACAGGTTGATTCGGACCCAGACATCTTATGTCCAGTTTACGTATCATCTCCTCGGCGTAAGCCCTAAGTTCCCCTCGGTTCTCTAGCCTCAGCGCAGGCAAGAAATGGGGCCAAGGCCTGAGGAACTTGTGTTGGGCCTGCATGGCAGTAACCCCGATGTTTCGATCAATAGGCTCATTAAGCAGCAGGCCAACACCGCGCCTGTCTTCAGAGACAAATGCAAGCCCCTTCAATAGAACCTGATCAGGCGCATTGAGCGGGATATTGTCCCCGTTTTTGCTGACTCGACCTGCAGCAGAATAGAGCCCCATTATCCCGTTGGCGATTCCTAGTTTTCCATGGCCGGCCAGTCCCCCGATACCAAGGATCTCGCCACGGCGCACAGATAAGGACAATCCGCGAACCATCTCACCTGGCATATCCACCAGCAGGTCATTAATGGTAAGGGCTATGTCCTTGTCACTGGGATCCGTGTCACGTGGAGGGAGCTCCACCTTTTCTACCTTCCTTCCCACCATCAACTCAGCGATCCGCTCAACGACTGCTTCGTCCCGATTTAGCATTGCTACAGTCTCACCGTCACGAAGGACGGTGATTCTATCTGCTACAGCCATAACTTCATCCAAACGGTGAGTGATGAACAAAATGGCAATTCCGTCTGCAGCAAGCCTACGCAGCGAACCCAAAAGGCGGTCAGCCTCGGTCTCAGTTAGGACTGCTGTAGGTTCATCAAAGACCAGGATTCTGACTTCCTTCTTGTCAACCTCTCTGGCAATCTCGATGAACTGCATATAGCCCACAGGCAGACCCGCAACAGGCAGCCATTCGTCAATAGATAGGTCAAGACGGTCTAAAGCGGTCCTGGCATCCTTACGCATAGTGGGAATATCAAGATAGTCCAGAAACTCGGATCGAAGTAGCTTGCTAAGAGCGTTTTTGCGCGTTGGCTCACGATTCAGCTTGATGTTTTCTGTAATCGTAAACCCCGGCAATAACATGAATTCCTGGTGAACCATGCCGATCCCCGCCTGCATGGCTGCAGCAGGAGACAAAAGTTCCACCTTTTCTCCGTCAATGAGTATTTCCCCGGAAAAGCCGCCTGTACTATGAATCACAGGCATGCCGAAAAGGATATTCATAAGAGTTGACTTACCCGCCCCATTCTCACCGACAAGAGCGTGAATCTCACCGGGGCAAAGGTCGATGGAGACATCATTTAGGACGGTATTGCCAAAGTACTGTTTTGTGATACCCTTCATTTCCAGGACTCGTCGTGCTCGTTCCATGTTCTTGTTCTTCCCTTCTCACAGTACAAGATCAACTAAGACGACTGAAGGCGAATTCTAACTTGATTCAGATGTCCGCCGTTCCGGCCACATAAAGGTGCAAGGGCGCCGGGTGTGGATTACCCGGCACCCCTGCACTTCACTTTATGAATTGCTTCTTGTCAATTAGAATTCGTCTTTTCCAAACACAACGGAACCACTGGTTATGAGATAGAAGTTCCCCTTCTCCTTATCGAGTTTGCTGATACCCATGGAGACGCCGGCCGCAGCTTCCAATCTGGCATTAACAGCGTCCATATCGCCAAGTTCCATCTTGCCTTCAATTGTATCGCGGGCTATCTCTACGCAAGCCTCAACAAGTAAGTAGTTGGTGGGAACCGGCCATGTGGCAAACCTTCCTGCGCCACCCTTTGTAACAATAGCCTGATTGATGGCCTTTGGAATCCCAGGGATATTACCCTTTAACTCATCAGTGATCTCAAGACCGAGGGCTGCCGGGTAACCGTGAGTCGGGCTCGGACAGCACTGCTCAGGGAAGATCGCGCCTGTGTTCAGCGCTGAAATGATAAGAGGCTCCTGCATACCGCAGTTGGTGCTAAACAAAGCGATATCCTTCCCGTACTTATCAACCTGTCTCGGAACATCTTCAAGAATGAACTGCTGAGCGCCGGGTATGCCAGACTCTCCCATTGGGTCAGGAGCAGTTACAAAAACAAACTCTAACCCAATCTTCTCACACTGAGCTTTCATGATATCACGACGCTTAGCCAAGAGATCCATGGACATGTGCCTTGGGAAGGAATAGTGGAGGAAGTATTTAGCTCCCAGCTCTTTTGCAAGGTTGACAATTGTCACTCCTCGCGCTTCCTGATCTGTTTCAAATGCAAGGTCGGCAGTGGCGTTGACCAAAAGAGGATCCTCGTGAGGGACACCCAGTAGGAAAACAATATCCGGACGCAAATCCCGTACTTGCCTGATAGCTGCAACTGTGCCCGGGACTGCTTGGCAAACTACGATAGCTTTGACATCCTTATCTGCAGCAAGGCCTGTAATCTGGGCTATGGTGGTCTCCTGTTCCTGCATGAAGTTATCAGGATAGGTAACGTGCCTGATTACGTCACCGTACTTGCCCACCATCTTCTCTGCAGCTCGATACTCGTCCTCACCTTGAGAGACTGTTCCAGTCACAAGCCCAATCTTATACGCGGGGGCTGCCGTTCCGGCAACACCTATCGCGCTGACCAGAAACGTCAAAACCAATAAGCAAATCACAAACTTCTTCATTGTACCTACTCTCCTTCTTAGTCTACTTAATGAACTATAGATTTTTAGAAACCCTTCACTCGGCTCAATCGCGGTATCCCATTATCACCCCCAAAGCTGTTCTTTAGTCTCATAGAGCAAATTTACTCCTATAGACTGCTGGGTATCGATAGATATTCGATACTGCTTGTTAATAGTCCTGCCACAAAGCAGCGGATATTTGTGGAACCCGGGAAGTCTCGCGCTTACGTTTCACACTTACATAAAGATAGGCCGCCCGGTATCGCGTAGTATTCGGCGAGAACGCCTGAAGCTTCTCTTTGAAAGCCACGCCTCTCACTGTTTAGGCGTCCGCCGGACAGGCGCATTTGGCGCCTTGACATACAGCGAGCGTTCCATAGTACTGCGCAGGCATCCGCTGATATAGCCTTACGGAGTAGAAGTCTCTTGTATCTTCCCGGTAATCCTATTTCCTTTGTTTTCTGCCACTAAACCCTTGAGTAGCCAGGATACACGCTTATAAACGAGAAACGTAATAATGGAACTCAGCCCGGCCTTGACACCGTTGAAGGCGAAAAGTATGGGAAGCATGCCTACTACTTGCTCTCTGGAGAAGCCGTATATTATAGGAACGATTGCCAGATTCACAAGAGGCATTACCAAAGTCTGCGCCACAGTGCCTGCTAAAAGACCTCCTATAGCGCCTCCCAGCGTATGATAGCGTCTGTACACAAAGCTTGCAGCCAACACCAGGCTGCCTGTACTCAGGAAATGCATTAGGGCTCCGACTGCCCCGTCAAGGCCTGTGATAGCAGCCATCAAGACGGCCATAATGAAAGTCACCAGCAACCCTGCGCCCGGCCCAAAAGCGAACCCGGCAATCAATACAGGCACGTCAGCTGTCTCAAAGCGAAGATGTGGAGCTGATGGGAATATGGGCCAATTAGCAAGGGATAGAAGAACTGCTACAGATGCAAGCACACCTAGCATGACGATCTTTCTGGTCTTTTGATTCATCAATCAGGGCAACCTCCTTTATAGCCTTGGTCGCCCAGGCTCCGGCCTGCTGTCTTACACTGCATACTGCTCTAGCGAACTGCTCTAGCGTACTGCTCCAGTATACTACTCCAGTATACTGCTCCGGCACACTGCTCCGTGCTCCGGCATGATGCTCCGGCATACTGCTTGAGCAATGTATGCTGCCTAAGGCAGAATAACAGAGACAAAATAACAGAGCCCTGGGCTATAGACCTCAGGGCTGCAATTTCAAAGAGTTCCAAGCCACGGCAAGCACGTTGCGTCAGCTTGCGACCTTCTCCCATCCGGACTTTACCGTCGGTGCCGGTTTTGCGCCGGCTCAACCGCACTTGCGGCTCGTGGACTTGCCTCTCGGCATTACCACCGGTCGGGAATTAGCTAGGAGCTCTGCTCTAGCCTCACCCTGCCCCGAAGATCTACTGTTGGCTATTCCTTTTGTGTAAATACTACACTATTCTTCGGCAAAGTGCAAGATGTCGTCGGCCTGTGCAGGAATTCCGCAAGCGCCGTTTTTCCTGGATATGCATTCCAACCGGCCCTCCGGTCATGGCCAGCAGATTAGATGGGAGTCTTACCCATCTATGAGAGAGCATATAGGGCCCCCTTTCCCGGCCCACTTTCCCCTACCCGGGCGATGCCTTATTGACGATCCCAGAGCTCCCTTACAGGCGGTCTCAGTCGAATGGCTCGCCCGGAGAGCCAGTCCGGCAGACTTGAGGGCTTCCAGTCGGTGATTGGCTCTTCCTGTGAGCCATTCACGCTGATTTGATCACTGATCGATCGCTGAGTGGCTCTTCCTGAGAGCCAGTCCGGCGGATTTGCGGGCTTCCACAGGGTTGAGTGGCTCTTCCTGTGAGCCAGTCAAGCTGATTTGATCACTGATCGATCGCTGAGTGGCTCTTCCTGAGAGCCGGTCAGGAGGATTTGGCGACTTCCCTGTGAGCGACTGGCTCGCCCAGAAAGCCGATCCGATCGATCCGCCAATGAGTTCGGTGTAAGACCGCATGTTCAGTGACGTACTCGATTTTCGAACAGCTTCTTGGAAAGCGTGTGCTATTTTCGAACACACATCACATCCGGGTGTGCGAAATTCGATCGCCGTGCCCAGGAAATTCACGCTTTTCAGCTCATTCTCCAAGACATGGAATGGCATCTAGCCGTCACTGGGGATTTTCTAAGAACCGTGTTCCATTTTCCGCTTACCTGTTTTCGCACACGGTTCTGCAATGTGTGATCGAAAACCAGATACGTTCAGACGATTGATTCGAATTTAAATGAAGGCGCGGGAACTCTTTCTTACCCCACTGCGGTAATTGACCTCTTGTCTGAATCACATAACTCATCACAATGCCATGACATCATTTTGGAATATCCAACTGCCTCTTCCAATTGCTCCCTTGCAGTATTCATGCTACTTTGCCACGGGTTACGCTCTATGGCCTGCGGAATTCCTGCCGGCCTGGTCAACAGGCAAAGCTAACGCCAGGTCATTGGATGAAGACTGAATCAACAAAAACAGTGCCTTCTGCTACCAGTCTCACCTCCCCACTGACTGTGACATAGGGGATCGGCGGATCCCGCTGGAAATTAGGCGGCCTCACACTGACGGACAAGGTTCCGCCAGACTGTCTAAAATCGTAAGAGCCCTGTTCTCCTAAGGCAGTCGCATAGGCTAATGCCACGGCGGCACAACCCGAAGCGCAACTTGACTCCCAGACAAACGTATCCGTAGCTGCAACATACACCAGAGGAACTATCTCATCAAATCCATGACGGAAGATCAAGCCTATGCATGCCTCATCCTCCAGGCCTAAAGCATCGCCCAGCTCCAGAAGAACACTCTCTTCCCTGCGATAGTCCCTTGCGTCGACAACTATGTGTGTGATTCCCTCCAACCGGACCAGCGCCACGACTGTCGGCCGGAGCTTCAGCGGAACCTCTCCCAGCCATGATTCCAGCACATCTTTGGGGCTGAAACAAGGCAGGACGCGAATGTTCCTGTCAAGTCCGGTTGCAGTCCATGAGAGAGCCTCCACGAAATAAAACTCAACCTCGGGCACTCCCGGGAACGCGCATGATGCCCAATGAGGCAGCTCCTCTCCGTCCAGTTCAGCCTCGATAAGGACAGGTTCCTCCAGGCCTTGTACTTCGATAAGTCCTTGTAGTAGGTTGCTATTGTCTTTCATGACTTTCATTGCCGGATGTCTTATTGACGCTAGATAGGCTCCAAGGGATCTAGCTGCGTTACCGCAGAACTCACCGCCCATCATTCGCATGGAAGCTGCAACCGGCCCTCCTGTCATGAGCGTTGCGAAGCCCACCTGCTCCCCGCCGAGAACAGCAGGATTCATTAAATCTGCTGCCACCTTTGCTTGGATAGACTCATGAACCGGATCCAGGACAAGTATCGTGGTATTACCCGCCGGGTTGAGTTTTGCAAACCTTAGCCTCAACCTAACCGCCCCCCCACTCTCCTGGCGCTTGTCATAGGTGCCTTCAACACACGTTCTATGATAGGAATCACGCAAAACTCTTATCATATCCGAAGCCTGTGGGGCAACCTGCAAGTCCGGTATGTTACTCAGATAAGCCCTGTATGTTGCTCAGATAAGCCCGGTATGTTACTCAGATAAGCCCGGTATGTCATTCAGACATGCAGACCGACCGGCGTAATGCAAAAATGAGCTTAGCACAACATTAGCCGGCGCCAGAGCCGGAACCAGAACCAGGCCGGTGGACCTGCTGACACAATGGCCGGATGAGCCCAGCATATTACCTGGGCAAGCCTGACACATTGCCGAGCGCTACTTGGCAGCTTTAACCGCTTGCGCTATTTCGCCTCTCACAACCAAATCAGTGATTGCTTCAATGTCAGGATGTAGCCACCGATCCTCTTCAAGGGGAGTTACGACTTCTCTAACCAAGTCGTAGATCTTGCGAGTCAGAGGAGCCAATTTCTCAGGTCCTCTAAATTCCAGTGCCTGACAAGCGCACATGAGTTCAATAGCGAGGACACGGGCAACGTTCTTTACAACCGCCCTGGCCTTTCGAGCGGCAGTGGTCCCCATACTAACATGGTCTTCCTGGGATGCGGATACCGGAATAGAGTCTATGCTTGCAGGCGTACAAAGGACCTTATTCTCAGATACTAAGGATGCAGCAGTGTAATGGGGAATCATGAAGCCGCTGTTAATACCGCTGTGCGCAGCGAGAAAAGCCGGAAGCTGCGATAAAGTCGGGTTCAGTAACCGCTCGATGCGCCTCTCAGATATATTTCCAAGCTCGGCAACGGCGATTGACAGAAAATCCATGGCGAACGCCACAGGCTGGCCGTGGAAATTACCTGCCGATATCACACTTCCATCAGGGAAAACCAAAGGATTATCGCTGGCTGAGTTTATCTCCGTATTGATCACCTTGCTTACATATCCCAGGACATCCCTGGTGGCGCCATGAACTTGAGGCACACACCTGAGCGAATATGCATCTTGCACTCGTAGCTCGCCCGGAGCACTCACAAGCTGACTTCCTTGCAGCAACCGGCTGACGATCTCTGCACATTCCATCTGGCCCGGATGGGGTCTGGCTTGGTGAAGACAGGAGCGGAAAGCATCAGGAATCCCTCTCAAAGCTTCGATGGACAGGCACGCAGCAGCATCAGCAGTCACTGCCATCAGCATAGCGTCGTTGAGCGCAATAGCGCCCAAAGCAGTCATGGCTTGCGTGCCGTTGATGAGGCCCAGGCCTTCTTTGGGCATAAGCTGAACAGGCGCAATCCCAGCTCTCCTGAGAGCTTCATCAGCGTCCATAAGCACACCGCCTACCCTGACCTTCCCTTTGCCGAGGAGGGCAAGG
>DUVA01000030.1 GCA_012841305.1 Bacillota bacterium
AAATCATGTCTATCCTAAGTAGGTTGCCACAATCTACATCCCTCTCGGCAGGAAACCTTAGCCCCCGAAAGCACGAGGAACATGGATAATAGCACCATACCTGTACACCCTCAGTTTACCAAACACCTACATCAGTTGCAAACAACCCATCTAAAAACCGTCCCAATGAAAGAGGCTCTTTATTGCCACTTCCATTACAAGTCGAAGATTTTCCCTGGGTTTAGGACGAGATTAGGGTCGATAGCCTGTTTGATTGAACGCATGACATCAAGGGCTACCGGATCCATGAACTTCTCCAGGAAATGGAGCCTCTTCGCCCCGATCCCGTGTTCACCCGAAAGGTTTCCACCTAGCATATATGTGGCAGCATACATTTCCCCAAGAACCTGCTCCTTAATATCCCCCCACGTGTCCTCATCCATGTCTTCCCTAAGCAATGTCGCGTGGATATTGCCGTCGCCTGCATGTCCGAAGCATGGTATTTTCACACCGTGCTTTTCCGAAATAGCGGTTATCTCCTTAAGCATTTTCGGAATCTCGCTGGTGGGCACAGTGATATCTTCCATACAATACACCGGGCTTACAACGCGCAAGGCCTCTGCCACGCATTTCCTGGCTTTCCATATACGCTCCTGCGTAGACAAGTTGTCAGCAACATATACCTCTATACCGCCATTCTCCTGGCACAACTTGCCTATGGTCTCGTAATCCTGTTCCACCTGAGTCTCTGAACTGCCTTCAACTTCAATGATGATGTACGCGCCTGCGTCGCTATGAGGAAGGACTTGGTTGAGATAGAGCTCAGCAGCTTTTATCGACATACTGTCCATGAATTCCACTGATGTGGGGACAATCCCACCCATGGTCATAACCTTCGGCACCACTTCTATGGCCTCTTGCATCGTGGCAAAAGGCACTAAGAGGTCAGCTCTGTACTTCGGCAGGGGAAGGAGTTTAAGCCAAATCTTCGTCACGACTCCGAGAGTCCCTTCGGAACCGACGATCAAGTGAATCAGGTCATACCCTGTGACATCCTTCACGCACTTACCGCCGAGAGTCATTATCTCCCCGTTGGGAAGGACTACTTCAAGCCCGTATACGTGTCTGGAAGTCGTACCGTACTTGACAGCCCTATTACCTCCTGCATTTTCAGCAATATTACCCCCTATATGAGAGCTTTCAGCGCTGCACGGGTCACCTGCGTAGAACAAGCCTGCATCTTCCGCCCGCCTCTGGACCTCTCCGGTAGTGACTCCCGGCTCCACAACCATGAAAAGGTTCTCTGTGTCTATCTCAAGGACTCGGCTCAGTTTCTCCAATGAAAGGACTATCCCTCCGAACACCGGGACACACCCTGCGGACAGGCCGGTTCCCGCGCCTCGCGGAGTAACAGGGATCTTCTCTCTATTCGCTAACTTCATGATAGAAGCAATTTCCTCTTTCGTTCCGGGTCTCACCACAACTTCAGGCATTTTGACGTATGCGTCTTCCGATACCTCATCGTGGGCGTACGGGAGCATCTTCTCTGCATCAGTGACCACAGAGGAAGGCCCGACAATACTTCTAAGTTCGCATATGATGTCTTCTGTAATTCGATTGTGTCTTGACATAAGCCTTACCCCTCCCTTGCGCATTTCCGGTTTTTGCTCTCTTTCAGCTTCTGAATTAGCTCCGGAACAACATCGAATAAATCTCCGACAACGCCGAAATCAGCCACTTTGAAAATCTGAGCATCCGGATCCTTGTTTATTGCGACAATGGTTTCGGATGTCTGCATACCTGCAAGATGCTGCACCGAACCGGAAATGCCTATTGCCACATAAAGCTTTGGAGATACCGTTTTTCCGCTCAGCCCTATCTGGTGAGGATACGAAACCCAACCCAGATCCACAACGTCTCTGGTTGCGCCAACTGCCGCACCCAGCAACGACGCAAGTTCCTCTATCATGTGGAAGTTATCCCTAGTCTTAAGGCCTTTGCCTCCACAGACCACAATATCCGCATCTTGCACGTTTACATCCTGAGTCGTGTCTTTCACAAAATCAACAAGTTCTTCACAAGTTGCGAACATGCCGGCCTCATAGGTCTTCAATACGACCCTGCCGCATCTGGCCTCATCGGCAGCCAGTGGCTTCGCTGACTTTGGCCTTACTGTAGCCATTTGTGGCCGTGATACCGGCGTCTTTATGGTAGCCATCACGTTGCCGCCGATGGCAGGCCTTGTCTGAAGGAGTGACCTGTCAAGAGGATCTATGTCAAGCCCTGTGCAGTCCGCTGTCAGTCCTGTATCAAGTCTTGCCGCAATGAGTGGCATAATCGTTCGTCCTTGCGTAGTTGCGGCAGCCAGGACGATCTCAGGCTTCGCCTCTTTGGCAAGTCCTGTTAACGCTGCTGCATAAGGACGAGGAAGGAAGTGCCGAAGTGCAGGGTCGTCCACTACGTAAACGACGTCAGCGCCCCTTTGGATTATCCCTTCTGCAAACTGCTCCATCCCGTGTCCCAGAATCACACAAGAAAGCTCCTCCGAGAGCTTGTCAGCAAGAACGCGTCCTCTCGCCAATAACTCATAGGTCACAGGGTGAAGCACCCCACCTCTTTGCTCTCCTATTACCATTACACCTCTATACGTCAAAGCTATCACCTGCTCCTATTCATCAAACGTTACAAGGATTAAATGATACCGCGCTCTTCAAGAAAGGACAGAAGGCTGTCCACTGCCATACCGCCGGTGTCTTGCGGGTGAATAATCGTGTCCCGGCTCAGTCTCGGCCGAAATACCTTGACAACCCTTGTCGGGGATCCTGTAAGCCCCACATCATCACTGGACAGCCCCAGATCATCAGGGATAAGAACACGAATATCCCGGGACTTGGCTTTGAGTTTTCCGGAGAGAGTGGGAAATCCCGGTTGATTGATGTCTTTTACCACAGTCACAACGGCCGGCAGAGATGCCTTGATGAGTTCAAGCCCTTCTTCAACCACTCGTTCAGCCACGATACAATGGTCTTCCAAGGTAATCTGGCGGACATAGGTCACCACGGGAACATCCAAGATTGCGGATACCATAGGACCTACCTGTCCCGTTTCTCCGTCAGTTGCACGTTCCCCGCAGAGGATTAGGTCATCGTTGCCAAGAGAGCCTCCGGCTAACGTTACCAACGCTCCGGCCAACGCCTTGCTTGTCGCTAGAGTGTCAGACCCTCCAAATCCCCTGTGGGATAGGAGCACTCCTTCATCTGCGCCAAGGGCTATTGCTTCCCGCAGGGCCTTCTTCGCATGAGGCGGACCCATGCTGACTGCCGTGACTTTTGCCTCTGGCCAGACATCCTTTAGTCGGATAGATTCAGCAAGGGCGTTCTCGTCCAAAGGGTTAATAACATTCTTGTGTTCCGTTCTTATCATTGTCCCTGTCTCTTCATCCATTTTCACATCGGATGTGCCCGGCACTTGCTTCAGTAGAACATAAATA
>DUVA01000031.1 GCA_012841305.1 Bacillota bacterium
CCCTTCCATGACTATGCTGGATTAATAGACATAAGTTGCAAGGTTTATCTCATCGATTTCGCGTACTACAATGGAATTCCTCCATAGGAAACATGAGCTCTACCAGGTAATTCAGGGTATTGCTGGCCTATGAAACCATTACAGGAGAAACCTGCCAAATTGAAATAATCATTGATCTAAGCTGTCATGGCGGGTAACATAAGTACTGGTGTGCCTGATATCCCACAGAGTTCCACTGGGGCGTTGGGCTTTCTGATAACTGCCGAATTCTCAGATTCTTACTGAATCCCCTACCCGGAAAAGCCGGGAAAGGTTGCCAGGAGTGACAATATGCACCATGGAACGGTTGATTTTACGGAAGGCAGTATACCCAGCCACCTCATAAGATTCTCCGTGCCTATGCTCCTCGGTAATTTCCTTCAAGCTATGTACAGCACAGTTGATAGTTTCTGGGTAGGTAGGTACCTGGGTCCTCAGGCTCTCGCTGCAGTATCAGCCAGCGGGCCGGTAATTCATGCTTTGATAGCCTTGGTCTTAGGCCTCACTGTCGCGATAACCACCATAGTGGCACAGCACTGGGGCGCAAAGCAAGAAGATCAGGTTCGCCATATAGTGACGAATTCCATCATCCTCTTGACTATGATCGGAATCGTTATGTCCGTTGTAGGAATCTTCATAAGAAGACCTTTGCTTAGACTAATCAATGTGCCTCCTGATGTATTTGAAGGCGCATCCACATACCTGGGGATATATCTCTCAGGGCTTGTAGTGATGTTCCTTTACAACGCAGCCGGTTCCATATTGAGAGGGCTTGGCGACTCCAGGACTCCGCTGCGCTTCTTGGCATACGCAACTGTTGCCAATATAATCCTGGATCCCATCTTCATATTCGGAGCAGGTCCTATCCCCAGGATGGAAATTGCAGGTGTCGCTCTTGCCACCGTTCTTTCTCAAGGACTCTCAGCCGTCCTTGCTCTGGTATATCTCCAAAAAGTATCAGGCTTGCTCACCCTCGGGAGAGGCCTATGGCAGATAGATTTTTCCGTGTTTTCAATGATAGCGAAGATCGGGATCCCTGCAAGCGTTCAGCAGACAGCGGTTTCCCTCAGTGCCTTGACAGTCAACTCAATAGTAAATAAGTTTGGAAGCACGGTGATGGCAGGATACGGCGCAGGCCTCAGACTGGATCAGTTTGCATTCATGCCTGCAATGAGCGGAGGCCTTGCAGTTACGTCTCTCGTGGGTCAGAACCTCGGAGCGAGGCGCGAAGACAGGGTTAGAGACTCCGTCCGCTGGAGCCTTATCCTTACAGTGGGTATTACCGCTACCCTGTCCTTGGTAGTCTTAGCGTTTCCCGGTAGGCTTATCTCTATATTCACTAAGGACACCGGTGTCATTACAGTCGGCGCAGATTACTTGAGCTTCGCAGCGCTGTCCTATGTGCCTTATGCCTGCATGTTTGCTTTGTCAGGAGTATTACGTGGGGCAGGAGATACTGTGTCGGCCATGCTTATTACCTTGACTTCTCTATGGGCGGTAAGAGTCCCACTGGCTGCAACCTTGTCGCGATTACCCGGATTCGGAATAAACGGAGTATGGATAGCCATTATCGCAGGCCCGGTCACAGGGTCGATACTGAATTATGCCTACTACAAAACAGGGCGCTGGAAGCGTCG
>DUVA01000032.1 GCA_012841305.1 Bacillota bacterium
CTTCTCGTGGCCTATCAGCGTTACGTTGGCGGCTTTGACCATGGTGTCAGCAGCTTCGATTGATGCCACTAAGCCTCTCGTCTCAATCATGCCTAATGCTTCATCGTACATTTTCAGGTGCTCCTCTCTTTACTTGAGATTTCTTGAAATTATCTTATCCTTCCGATCTATATAGCAGGACGGGGAATTACATGTCCCATAACACTTGCGCTAAGCTTCTCGGCAGCATAAACCCCTGCCTCAACCGCTGCCTGGACTGCTGCCACATCTCCTCTAAACTTAACAACCATCATGCCTGCCCCGTTAGTGCGCTCAAAACCTATAATGGATACTGCTGCGGTCTTTAGGCCTGCATCCGCAGCTGCAATTGCTGCACCCAACCCTACTGTCTCTATTAGCCCAATGGCATTCCCCACTGATTCACCTCCCTCACGGACAGCAAATACCATATGTTTCTTTGGCAATTACCTTCTCTTCATCAGTTGAAACAACAATGATTGCCGCCGGTGAAGAAGAAGTCGACACTATACCCTCCCCCTGAAGGTTTTCATTAAGCTCAGAATCGAGATGCAATCCCAGGAATTCCAAACCTTCGCATATTCTCATCCTCGCTGTCGGGCTCTTTTCGCCAATACCTCCGGAAAACAAGAGAGCGTCAATACCACCTAAAACCGCTGCATAAGCACCGACATATTTCTTTGCACGATGGACAAAGACATCCAGTGCAATTTGGGCCTGTTCATGACCCCTGTCAGCAGCCTGTTCAATAACGGAAAAATCCGAGGAAAGTCCGGATATCCCTAACCATCCGCTTTCGTGATTCAGTATTCTTTCCATCTCAGTAGAGCCGAGCGAAAGCTTACGCATTAAGTAGGTGATTGCCAAGGGATCTATGTCACCGCAACGGGTGGATTGAAGCAATCCTTCTGTAGGAGTAAATCCTGTACTGATATCATGCGAACGTCCATAGGCGGTGGCATTAGCAGTCGTCCCGCTACCTAACATCAAAGAAACCAACTTCATTTCACTAAGAGGTTTTCTCAATATTTCCGAGGCACGGCGAGTCATATAACTGAAAGTAATACCGTGGAAACCATATCGCCGGACTCCATACTCCGTGTAATACCGGTATGGTATACCGTACATGTAGGCAGCAGGCGTAAGATCCCGATTATACGTGCTGTCAAAAACGGCCACTTGCGGGATCCCCGGCAGCGACTTTTCGCAAGCCATGATACCTGCCAGATTATTAGGATTATGGAGTGGGGCCAGTTCGAAGCAGTCTCTTATGGTCCGGATGACGTCACTATCCACCCGGACCGCCTTATCATATTTGCCCCCGTCATGCACACAACGATGTCCCACAGCTTGAATCCTTTTTGATATCTCATCAGGAATCTCTGCCAGAATATACTCCAGCGCTTCAGCGTGGTTACCTAAGGCAACAGTCTTTTCCCGTGATGTACCGTTCGCATCATAACAACTATAAATGGTCTGTTCAGTCCCTAGGCCTGATACCTGGCCTCGAGATACATCCCGCTCTTCAGGCATTTCAATTAGCCTGAACTTCACTGAAGAGCCGCCGCAATTAAGAGTGAGAATTAGCACATCATCATCTCCTTACCAGGCGCATAAAGGCACATCATCAACTAATCTGCGCCCACAAATCCCGATGAGGCGCCGGGATAACAACTGCATCCACCAGATCTCCTATTTCGGAAAGGTATGCCTTCGATGCTTCAATGGCAGCCTCAACCGCTCCGACGTTGCCGGCTATCAAGACAAGGCCTTTGCCACCCAGGCCTTGCGCAGGGCGAATATCAAGTAATTGAATTTGAGCGGATTTTGCCGCCGTATCTGCTGCCCTGATAGCCCCGGAAACACTGAATGTTTCAATTACCCCTAAGGATTCGTGATCTTCATAAGCACTCACCCCTGCAAGCGCCGGTATCACATCTTTGTGCAGATTCCCCAGGACCAAAGAGTTGACCACAGATTCATCGCCTGTTGCATTTCCTAACTCAACAGCGCTTTGTACCGCACTGATTTCCCCACTCATCATGAGCAGACTCTTTCCAGGGCAGGTGATGCGAATTTGCAGATCAACAGGCGCTGTTTTCATACATCTGTCAGCTACCAAGAAACTACGCGCCATGCTCCTTAGCTCAATTATTCCAACGGCAATGCCCATTAAGCGACACCTCCCCGGATCACAATCTGATTACCTACTTCCACTACCGTGCCGGTAAGGCTTGCGTGGAGAGCAGCACCGAGTTTGCCGGTGGGTATCTCGGCTATAAGTTCGCCCTCTTTGACCTTTTGACCAATCTGCACAATCGGCACAGACGGCGCCCCGGTATGTTGTTGTAGGGGCAAGGAAACACTCTTCGCCTTGACCTCAATATCCATCCAAACTGCCTCTCGATTGTACTCGGCAAGCCCCATACGCCTTAGAAGGCGATCATACGGTACTTGCCTGCCCTCATGTCCTCGAGGGATGCTTGCAAGCTTCCAGGCAGGCCTGAAGTTGTTCCGTTTCAATTCCACCTTTAACAGCTGATTCATGTGCCTCGGGGACAGCCCGAAAGGGCAAGCATAGAGATCGCAGACCCCACACTCGCTGCAGAGTAATGCTTGAGGCAGAGCTACCTTATCGGCGATATTATACGAGACTGCCCTCATGATTCTATGAGGCTCCAGGGGATGTCCAAGGAGGCGGCGAGGGCACAAATCAGTACATTGGTGACACTGGCTGCACACGGAAAGCGCTAGATTAAGGTTTTTCCTAACAGTTCGGCTGTAGCTCTTTGCCAAGGGATGACTTGTGGGCAGAACTATTAGGCCACCTGTGGTTTTCGTAACCGGTTTCTCGGAAGTTGTGAGTTTGCCCATGCAAGGGCCGCCTTCAATCAACAAGTAATCGGAATTCCCGGGCCCCCCTGCAAGATCCAGCAATTCGCCTGCGGTAATACCTAGCGGCGCCTTAACCGTAATCGGCTGTTTCACGTCCCCGGCAATAGTTACGAACTTGCAAGTCACAGGTTCCCCGGCTAAAGCATGACCGATGTTGTATAGGGTCTCTACGTTGATTACAATAACGCCGACATGGAGAGGCAACCCTCCTGGGGGAATAGATCTACCTGTAAC
>DUVA01000033.1 GCA_012841305.1 Bacillota bacterium
GAAGGTTGGGCCACGGGCGATCCCGAATTGTGAGAGCCGGTGGACTCTAAGAGTAGGGGAAAGCAAAGGTGTAACGGAGAAAGGCTAATTTTCGCAAGGTCTTTCCCCGTTTTGACATAGGGCGATGTCGAGCTTGTGAACCACGCTGTGTTAACCGGGCTCCATCGCCCATGGCACAAATTCTCTTTATTTTTTCACGCCGAGATAGGACTCTTGAATAGTGGGATCTTCAAGGAGCTCTCTTGCTCTTCCTGACTTTACAATTCGTCCTTGTTCCAGCACATAAGCCCGATCCGCGGTAGACAGGGCTTTGTAGGCGTTCTGTTCCACGAGGAGCAGAGTCTTCCCTGTGCTCTTAATGCCTTCGATAACCTCATATATTGTCTCCACAAGTATCGGCGCAAGTCCCAGGGAGGGTTCATCTAAGAGCATAAGCTCAGGGTCACTCATGAGTCCTCTGCCGATTGCCAGCATTTGCTGCTCACCTCCGGAGAGGGTGCCTGCCATCTGCTTCTCGCGTTCTTTCAGTCTCGGGAAGAGCCGGTATACGTTCTCGAGATCTCGCTCAATGCCGTCTGTGTCTTTTCTCAGGTATGCCCCAAGCACTAGGTTGTCCTTTACGGTAAGGTTAGCGAATACCATCCTACCTTCAGGTACCTGACATATGCCTTCCCTCACTATGGTGTGGGGTAAGGGAGGGAGGGGATTGTCTTTGAAGATGATCCTGCCGTTTCTGCTTCTTACGATACCTGAGACAGCGTTCAAAAGCGTGGATTTACCTGCTCCATTTGCCCCGATTATCGTAACTATCTCACCTTTGTCAACTGCTATGTTCACGCCTTTCAAGGCATGGATGCCCCCGTAGTAAACATGGAGGTCTTCGACTTTAAGCACTTATCCGCGCCTCCTTCCCGAGGTAGGCCTCGATTACCTGGGGGTCGCTCTGAATTTCCTCGGGCGGTCCTTCAGTGAGTTTCTTGCCGAAGTTGAGCACAACGATGTTTTCGCATATCCCCATGATTAAGTCCATTCGATGTTCGATAACAAAGACAGTGCACGAGAACTCATCGCGTATTCTACAGATATGGTGCATCAGTTGCTGTGTTTCATCAGGGTTCATGCCTGCAGCCGGTTCGTCCAAAAGCAGCAGCTTCGGTTTTACTGCGAGGGCTCTGGCTATTTCGAGCCTGCGCTGAAGGCCGTAAGGAAGGCTGTGGGCGATGTGGTTCTGCCACTCTGCAAGTCCCAGGATTTCCATGAGTGAGACAGCGTCTTCACGAAGGCGCTTTTCCTCGGTCCTGAATCTCCTCGACTTAAGCACTGAGTCTACAACGCTGTAGGAGGCATTACCGTGACACGCAGTGAGGATATTGCTATATACAGAAAGCCGTTTGAACAACCGTATATTCTGGAATGTCCGGGTTATCCCCATATTAGCGATTGCATGGGGTTCAAGGTCATGGATAGAATGTCCTCCGAATGTGATCTCGCCTCTTGTGACCTTGTATATCCCGGTTATCAGGTTGAAGATAGTGGTCTTGCCTGCCCCGTTAGGTCCGATGAGGCCTGATATTGACCCTTCTTGTACGCGGAAACTTACGTTTTCAACTGCGGTAAGCCCTCCGAAAGTCTTTGTCAGATCGGATATTGCAAGGATGTCCATTCTATGACCTCCTACACTTCTCGGGCCTTGCTGTGTTTGTGCCCGAATCCAATAGCTCGCAGAATGCCCTTAAAGGTGATTTCCTTACCTCCCATGAGACCTTCGGGCCTGCTTATCATTATGAATATTACTGCAACTCCGTACGCAACGAGTCGCCATAGGGCAAATGCTCTCAAAAGTTCCGGTAAAGCAGTCAAGAGGAGAGCCCCTAGGACACTCCCGGAAACACTGCCTATGCCGCCGAAAATTACGATGATCGTGAGTTCGGTGGACTTGGTCATGCCGAACATCTTCGGCTGCAGAAAACCGGTGTAGTAGCCTACGAGTCCGCCTGCGATTCCTGCATAAACCGCACTCGTGAAGAGGGAGATCATCTTATACTTGAAGGTATCAATACCTATGGTTTTGGCAGCCAACTCTTCTTCTCTTATGGCAATCATGTTCCGTCCGTGTCTGGAGTTGACTAAGCTGATCATGAATGCAATGCCTGCCAGGTTAATGAGGACCACATTCCAAAGGTCAATTCTAATTGGGATCCCCGGCCATCCCCTTGCGCCGCCGAATACTTGGACATTGTCCAGGACAAGCCTTATCGCTTCTCCAAATCCCAAAGTGGCGATACAGAAGTAGTCTCCCTTCAGCTTCAGAGTGAGTCTGCCTATGAATAGGCTTATTATTCCTGCTACAAGACCACCGGCCAGGAGAGAGACGATAAGCGGGAGGCCCAAATTGACGCCTATGAAAGCTGCTGCGTAGGCGCCGATTGCCATGAATCCTGCATGTCCGAAAGAGAAAAGCCCTGTGAATCCTGTGAGGAGGGAAAGTCCTAATACCGCCATGAGATTTATCCCGGACAGTATCAAGATGCCTTTTACATAGAACCAGTCCATGGCTGTCCCTCCTCCTATGCTTTCTCCTCACTAGGTTTGCCCATGAGGCCTATCGGGCGCAACACCAGGATGATTATGAGCAGGCTGAAGGAAATCAAATCCCTGAATTGCGATGAGAAGTATCCCGAAATAAGGGTCTCTAAAAGACCCAGTATCACTGATCCGATGACTGCTCCGGGCAGGCTTCCCAACCCTCCGAATACCGCAGCGATGAAGGATTTGATGGTCACAGCCCCTATCTGAGGGTAAACCGTATACTTCATACCGAACAGAACACCTGCCACACCTGCAAGGAAGCCCCCTACTGCAAATACCAGGATTATGATCATGTCAGTATTGATGCCCATCAAGGCACTGACCCTGGCGTTGAAGGCAGTGGCCCGGATGGCTTTGCCTACTTTTGTGAAGTCGATGAAGTAGACAAGCAGAGCAAGGCATACCGCAGAGGTAATGAAGATCATGGTGTCAAGGCGTCCGATAAAGAGGGCTGCTATCTGAAATGGTTCCCTGGAGAGGACTTGAGGATAGGTTTTGAATGTAGGGCCTATGGTTGCAATAACGAAGTTTTCAATGAGAATGGAAGCTCCCATGGCTGATATGATGAAGTACAGGAAAGGGGCGTTTCTCATCCTAAGCGGTTTATACGCGACTCTTTCCAGGAGGACGGCCAATACTGTGGAGCCAAGGGCAGCTCCGAAAAACGCGAAGGCAAAAGGCCATTTAAAAACCGCAAGAAAATAGAAACCGAAATAGGCACCGAGCATTATGACGCCCCCGTGGGCGAAATTACTGAAATTCATGATGCTGTATACAAGGGAATATCCCACTGCCATTAAAGCATAGACACTGCCGATGGAAAGGCCGTTTATCATCTGCTGCAAAAACTGGGTCATCTATATCCTCCTTAGCGCGGTCGGCAAGGCCTGGAACGAAGCGTCCTCCCTAAGACCTTGCCGACTACTTTGATGTCCGATAGAGATGCGGTTCCACTCTACTGCACTACAGTTCTACCGCGCTACTATTCTACGGCGCGTACTTCTGTTGGAAGATATAGTTGCCGTCGACTATCTTGATGATGGCAGCTTCTTTTCCCTCCGGGTTGTGGGTGTCCTTGTCGATTCTGATTGTCCCGGTGATGCCTTTGACATTCGTGGTCTCCAGTGCATTCTTAATGGCTACCGGGTCGAAACTGTTTGCTCTCTTCACTGCATCGACAAACATAAGAAAAGCGTCATGTGCGAGGAATCCGTTGAGCTCTACCTGACGGTTGTACTTCTTGATGTAGCGTGCCTTGAAGTCCATGACATCGGGGTCGTCGAAGTCCAGGTGATTCACGACGTAGCTACCTTCAATTGCTTCCTTTGCCATTTCAATGAGGACCTCAGACGGCCAGCCGTCTCCGCCCATAAGCGTGCACTTTATGCCGAGCTCTCTCGCCTGGTTTGAACTTAAGGCCACTTCCTTGAAGAAGTAAGGCATGAAAATGAGATCAGGGTTTGCTGCTTTTATCTTTGAGAGTTGAGGCCTGAAGTCGGTATCTCCGAACTTGAAGGCTTCTTTCGCTACGACGGTGCCGCCTTTTTCAGTAAATGTCTTGACGAAGAATTCGGTTAAGCCTTGAGAATAGTCATCAGCGACGTCATACAATACTGCGGCTTTTCTGAGGCCTAGCACATCAAAAGCAAACCCGGCCGCTACGGCTCCTTGATACGGGTCTATGAAGCAGACTCTGAAGTTGAAGGGTTTGGTCTTGCCGTCCACCACTGTGACTTTAGGATTCGTAGCCACAGTGGCTATGTCAGGCACTTTCATTTCTTCAAGAATGGACGAAATGGGGATAGCCTGTCCGCTGGCGTTAGGACCGATGATGCAGACGACTTTGTCTTGGCCTGTGAGTCGTCTCACACAATTGACTGCCTCCATGGCATCACCGCGGGTGTCGTAGCCGATTACTTCAATCTTGGCGCCCAGGAGCCCTCCTGCGTCATTGAGCTCCTCTGCCAGCATTTTCACGGTATTGAGCTCACATTGCCCCCACACTGCCTGGTCACCGGTTAGGGAACCGATCCATCCGAGTTTGACGGTTTTGGCCTGTTCGGCGGCTAGGGCCGCTGAAATCCCGAGGGTAAGACAAAGAACCAAACATAGAAGTGTCACAACACATCGCTTTGGCCTTTTGAACATAATACTGTCCTCCCTTTTGTAATATGGGATTACATTCCTAATTTTACAGTTCTGAACGGCATAAGTCAATTGAAAATATGGACAATTCGTTCTATTGCCAATTGCCATTACAAGCTGTTCGTTATGGATTCAACAGTTGCAACTTGCGGTGTTTACTGGCATGCCTTGTACCTTTCTATCCTTTGCCGGCCCACTGGCAACCACATTTTCATAAAAAGACATGCTGTACTTCAATACTGACAGATCAGCCATAGGATTTTCGCTGTCCTGTCCTGTTGTCGACCGCCAAAACGCTGACTGGTGGACGACAATAGGACACATCTTCTCAGGAAGCCCTCGATGGCAGCAATTCCGCCACGGATTTCGGAAGCCTGGTAGTACACATGCCACGTCTTTGCGGAACGTGGTTGAATCTCGACCACCGAAAGGCTGATCAGTGGTCGAAAATAGTACACGTCGCAGGTGGGGGCTATTTGACGTTTACGGCTGTTATGCACCGCTCATATAGACGCGTAGAGTGCTCCAGAGTACGAAATCGCCACAAAGTACGAATGTGCGACAAAGCGCCGCAAAGTACGACGCAAAGTTCAAAAGTTCTAAAGTGGGCTTGACCGAAGACTTCCAGCATGCTATATTATTTGAAAAGTCTTTTACGAGCTTACTGTTTACTCTGACCATATTGTGCGTTTTTGAGGCTTGGCCGCGTGCATTCGACTATAGACCGGTCATTTGAAGTGTAAACGCGTTATTTGAATCGTAGACCGGTTATTCAGATTATCGATCGGTTATTTGATATGTAGGCTACTTGTTCATACTGTAGGTCAGTTGTCAATTAAGGGGGGGAGCAGTTCGTCGGGTAGGAACTTCATACGCGAGTAAGGTTAGTTTTTTTTAAGCAGAGAAGTAGAGTAGAAAACAAGTGTCGGAGCAGAGTCATAGCTCCATATCCAGATGGGAGGTAGTGAGAAGTGAGGAGATCCATCGCATCCTTCGCTATGTTGGTTGTTCTTCTTTCGTTCATGTTGTTTGGTGCAACTACATATTCCGCAGAGCCAATTAAAATCGGTTTTAATCTTGAGATGACAGGCCCGGTAGCAGGTTACGGGCAGATGGGTTGGGAAGGCGCCCAGCTTATCAAAGAACTCGTGCCCATGGAAGTATTGGGGAGGCCTGTCCAGTTCGTGTTAGTCGACAACAAGTCTGATCGAGTTGAGTCGTCTAACGCTACTTCGCGTCTTATTGAGAAAGAGAAAGTCGTTGCCATTATCGGGCCTATGATAAGCGGCAGCATGCTTGCAGCAGGAGATATATGTGAGAAGAAGCAAGTGCCTGTCCTAGGTCCGGCCTCCACAAGCCCCTTAACCACTCAGGGCAAGAAATACGTGTTTCGGGCGTGTTACACAGACTCTTTCCAGGCCGAGATTGCAGCAAAATACGCTTACGAAGACTTGCGCGCAAGAAAAGCCGCAGTCCTCTTCGACATTTCCAATGACTACTGTGTTGCGCTGGGTCGATATTTCAAGGATGCCTTCGAGGGCCTGGGCGGTAAGATCGTGGCATATACTCCGTGCAATGCCGGGGACCAGGATTTCAGCGCTCAGCTTACCGCGATAAAGACTGCCAATCCGGACGTAATTTACTTGCCCAACTACTATGAGGAAGTGAGCCTCATACTACGCCAGGCGAAAGACCTTGGATTGACACAACCCATGCTCTCCGCTGACGGTGTGGACGTCCCTGAAATCTTTCAAATTGCCGGTCCTGCCATTGAAGGCCTGATGCACACTGCGCACTGGCATGAGAAGGCGGGGATGACTGATATCGGCAAGACGTACATAGCCGCATACAAAGCGAAGCATGGTGGGGAAGTCAACTCCTTTGGAGCTCTTACCGCAGATTGCGTGCTTATGGTTCTTGATGCGATAAAGCGCGCAGGTTCCGCTGATCCGAAGAAGATTCGCGATGCCTTGGAGGCAACGGAGAACCTGGAAGTTGTCACCGGATATCTCTCTATCGAGAAGGGGGATGCGGTTAAGGCAGCGGTTATCCGTGAGGCAAAAGGCGGTAAGTGGGAATTCAAGAGCGTAGCCAACCCGTAGGGTAACACTTATGGGAAATCCCATCTCGTTATTGGCATAAGACGTGATCATGATAATGTCGGGCAAGGAGGGTTCAGGAACCCTCCTGCCCTGGTATTGTTTATGGAGAGTTCGAGGTGGGACAAGGGCTTACTGAGAAGGAGTTGACGCTCATGAACGCTGCCGTGTTCTTTCAACAACTGATAAACGGGATGTCACTGGGCAGTTTGTATGCTTTGCTTGCGATCGGCTACACAATGGTGTACGGCATCCTCAGATTCATTAACTTTGCCCACAGTGACATCTTCATGGTCGGAGCTTACTCCGCGTTTTTCTTCATCGTGATTTTTCGTGTTCCGTGGCCTCTTGCTGCTGCGTTTGCAGTATGTCTGACTGCTCTCGTAGGTGTGACCATAGATCGGGTAGCTTACCGTCCGGTGAGGGACGCTCCTCGAATCTCTGCCCTCATAACCGCAGTGGGCGTATCGTCTTTCATCGAGAATCTCGGTCTTGTCACAGTCGGAGCGCGTCCCAAGGCGTTTGAAAGCCCGCAATTTATGTCCCGGGTATTCCACATAGGCCCTGTGACCATTACAGGCGTGGCTATTTGGGTCCCTATCATGACTTTCGTGCTTCTGGCAGTGATGATGTATGTAGTCTACAGGACGAAAATTGGTATGGCCATGAGGTCAGTATCCACGGACATCGAGGCTACTCGCCTTATGGGAGTCGATGTGGATAAGGTGATATCCTATACTTTCGCGCTGGGTTCGGCGCTTGCTGCTGCAGGTGGGATACTGTGGGCATGCAAGTACCCGAAGATCTCGCCCCTTATGGGTGTGTACCCGGGTTGGAAAGCATTTACTGCAGCGGTTGTCGGCGGAATTGGCAGTATTCCCGGTGCAATGATAGGCGGGTTCATAATAGGGCTCATTGAAGTTATGACAGTGGCGATTTCTCCCGGCTTGTCAGGTTATCGGGACGGCGTGATATTCCTCGTCCTTGTAGTGTTCCTTCTGGTGAGGCCTACAGGTATTCTTGGAGAGACGCTAAAGGAGAAGGTGTGATATGCCGGATAAGTTCAGGAAGACAATACTGACGGTAATCTTCATAGGCTTTCTGTTCGTTGTCGCCTGGTTAGCCGACAACTACTTGGACGAGTATGTTATGAGGGTAGTGCGGACAGGTCTCATATACGTCATAGCCGCAGTCGGTTATAACCTGATAAACGGCATAGCAGGCCAGTTTTCCTTAGGGCCTAACGGATTCATGGCTTTAGGCGGGTACATGGTTGCTCTTCTTATGTTGCCTGTGGAGCAAAAGGAATTCGTCTGGTTCCTTCAACCCCTTATCTGGCCATTCAGAGTCTTCTCGCTCACGAAGCCATTTTTCCCTCTGGCAGTGGCACTGGGGGGAGTGGCAGGTGCCCTGGGGGCATTGGTAGTCGGAGTTCCGTCTCTTCGCCTCCGCGGTGATTATCTGGCCATCGCTACCTTTGGATTCAGCCAGATAATAATAGTCTTGGCCAATAATCTTATTCCAGTCACTAACGGAGCTTTGGGCATCAAGGGGATCCCTGAATACGCCAATGTGTACAGGTGTCTGGCTTGGGCGATAGTAACTGTCATAATTACGAGCAATCTCGCAAATTCCAGTTACGGACGGGCGATGAAGTCTGTTCGCGACGACGAGGTGGCTGCAGAGGCTATGGGTATACCCATCTTCCGACACAAGCTTCTGGCATTTGTGGTCAGTGGATTCTTCGCCGGCGTTGCAGGAGGGCTTATGGCCTCTCTAATTACCACTGTATCACCTAGCCTTTTCAGCTTCTCCATGACGTTTAACCTGTTGATAATCATTGTCCTTGGTGGACTAGGGAGCACTACCGGCTCAGCAATTACTGCTTTTGCCTTTACGCTCCTCTCAGAAGCTTTGCGTTTTGTGGAATCACCCATTACTATTGGGCCGATTGATATTCCTGGGATAGCAGGCATGCGCATGCTGGTGTTTTCTCTTCTCTTGGTGCTGTTAATGATATTTTATAGGCGCGGACTGTTTGGGAAGAAGGAACTTTCGTGGGACTGGGTTGTGTCCCGCTTTGGAAACAGTAATCGTCAGGGGGTGGGGACGTGGCCTCACAAAACGGAGCAATCCTAGCGCTTGATAGTGTAAGTGTAAGCTTTGGCGGCCTTGTGGCAGTAAGTGATTTCGACTTTACCCTTGGAAAGGGTGAGTTGGTAGGTTTAATTGGGCCTAATGGCGCAGGTAAGACCACAGTCTTTAACATAATCACCGGACAGTATGAACCTGTCCGCGGAAAAGTGTTTTTCAGGGGACGGGATATTACCGGATGGCGTCCTGATCGCGTGACATGCGCCGGAATTGCTAGGACCTTTCAGAACATGCGGCTCTTTGAGGGGCTTACTGTCCTGGATAACGTGCTTGTATCACGGCATTCTAAGTTGAGGTCCTCTATGCTTGCTGCAGCATTGAACCTTCCCGGCTATGTAAGGGAAGAGCAGGTGGCAAGGACAAAGGCTATGGAATTGCTTGATCGAGTCGGATTGATGGATCTGGCTTATACTGAAGCCGGGAGCCTGCCGTACGGGCAGCAACGCCGGGTGGAAATTGCGAGAGCGCTTGCTGCGGATCCCGAAGTGTTGCTTTTGGACGAACCTGCAGCAGGAATGAATCCGGAAGAGACTGCAAGGCTCATGGAGTTCATCTGTGGGGTGCGTGATGAGTTCGGGCTTACCATCCTCCTTATTGAACATGACATGAAATTGGTCATGGGTATCTGTGAGAGGATACGCGTTATTGATTACGGCATGTCCATCGCTGAAGGTACGCCTGAAGAGATCCAGGGCAATCCCAAAGTGATATCAGCCTACTTAGGGGAGGAAGCGTGTGAGTATGCTTAAGGTTCGAGACCTCAATGTGCATTACGGCGGTATCCACGCCTTAAAAGGGGTTTCCCTGGATGTGCCTGAAGGCGCTATTGTGACGCTCATTGGCGCTAACGGGGCAGGGAAGACTACCACGCTTCGGGCAATCACAGGACTTGCCAAGGCAACCGGCGGCAGCATTGAATTTGACGGCCACGATATCACATCCGCACCTCCTCACGAGATAGTGCGGCTGGGCGTATCCATGGCTGCGGAAGGCCGTAGAATATTCTATAACCTCACTGTAATGGAAAACCTGATGATGGGCGCATATCACAGGCATGACACGGCAGAGGTAAGAAAGGACTTAGAATGGGTGACTATGCTATTCCCCAGACTCAAGGAGCGTTTTGGCCAAAAAGGGGGAACTCTCTCCGGCGGTGAACAGCAGATGCTCGCTGTCGGACGGGCGCTCATGTCAAGACCCAAGCTTCTGTGCCTTGATGAGCCTTCTTTAGGGCTTGCGCCTATGCTTGTTCAGGAAGTGTTTCGAGTGCTCAGCCAGATTCACGATGAAGGATGCACAATTCTTCTGGTGGAGCAAAACGCTAAGGCAGCCCTTAAAATCGCTGACTACGGGTATGTCCTTCGGGGAGGAACCATTACCATGCATGGCCAAGGTTATGAGCTCCTCACAGACGAAAGCGTGCGACGGGCATATCTTGGGGAATAAGCCAGTTACGACTTATGCCTAATGTATCAGGTTATCCCCAATGTCACCGGGCTAAACCTAACGTTGCCCCCGCTTATGCTCATTGTTGCCTGCTTACTGGGTTATGTATACCGAATGCTACTGAGTTTACACTGCTGTGTCCTGCATAACGGACTAAGTAGCTTACCACGACTAGCCTACCGGTACCGGATAAAGCACGACCCCTATAGTGCCCGGCCCGCTATGTGAGCCAATTCCGGCTCCAAGAGAACAGGTGAGAAGGTCTTCGACAGGAAGCAATTCCTCGAGGGCTTGCTTTACTGCCTTGCCTCGCTCGGGCTCCACTGCATGCACTACTGCCCCGCGCAAGGGCCGGCCTTTTGGCATTGAATCAGCTACCACTTCAGCAAGGCGCATTAATGCCCTGTCTCTGGATCCTCGAAGTTTTTCGATGGGTTCGACTTCCCCGTTTGCAATGGCCAGTATAGGGCGGATTGAGAGCAATGCGCCAAGAAAAGCCGTGCCTTTTCCGATTCGTCCGTTCTTCACCATATATTCAAATGTATCTACCGTAAAGAACAGCCGGAGTCTGGTCTTTATTGCCTCAATCTTATCTACGATCTCTTGCACCGTCGTATCAAGCTTTGAAAGACGTACTGCTTCAAGAGCCAGAAGACCGGTGCCGGCGGAGACGGAGTTACTGTCTATCACATGGATATTTTCAGTTCCTATGGCATCTGCCGCGATGTTTGCAGACTGATATGTGCCTGATAATTTGCTGGACATGTGGATTGATATAATGCTATCTGATTCGTCCATAAGCTGTCTGTAGACTGCTTCAAATTCATGAGGCGCAGGTTGTGATGTTCTGGGCATGACTTTGTGAGAGGCCAGTTTGCTATAGAACTCTTCGCTGGAAAGGTCGACTCCTTCTCTATACGTTTCGTCTCCGAAGCGGACGTGAAGCGGGACTACTCTAATACTATTTTCCTCATATACATTTGCAGGCAGGTCTGCGGTAGAGTCTGTCACGACTGCAATTTTCGGCATGAGGTCTTGTTCCTCCTTTAAGACAGGTGATACCGGCTCTCTTGATGATACTTCCAGCGGGCCTTTCAGGTTTTGCACCGTGCACGTCGACAGGGCAAGCCTTGAATGTCATGCACAAATCATGCAACTAAGAGCACATAACTAGAATATACCACATTTCATGGGAGCTGTGGTGACATATGCCGTATTCCGCTTGCGATCGCAGGGATTGGGCAAGGGTTAGGTTAGGCCGGGTGTGGCAATTCTCGATACCGCACCGAAATCAGGACTAAGTAAAGTTGATCGGGGTATAGAGAGTACCGCGTGCCGTACGGGAGAATCCACGGAAAAGCTATGAGAGAGGTAGGGAGGACGTATTGCAATGCAAGCCCTAATGTGCTAAACTGTCTCTAGCGTAGAAATCAAGAAACCATTGCAATCCGAGCGGAAGTGGCTCAGCGGTAGAGCATCGCCTTGCCAAGGCGAGGGTCGCGGGTTCGAATCCCGTCTTCCGCTCCATTTTTTTTGCCTTTTTATGCCTGAATCTTCGGATCCAGGATATCTCTTGCTGCATCGCCTATCAAGTTCCATGCAAGGACGAACAAGACTATGGCGAGTCCGGGATATATCACTGTATACCAGTACTTGAGGGGTTCTCCTGGAGCGCCAAGCAGCCAGTTCCGTGAAAAGCTTATCATCTGGCCCCAGTCAGCATATCCTTCAGGCGCGCCAAGCCCCAGAAAGCTCAAGCCTGCAGCTGTCACCACAACAGATCCTAAATCCATGGAAGCGCTGATAAGCACAGGGAAGATAGTATTAGGTAGGATATGTCTAATGATAATCTTGACATGGCTGACTCCGGCAGCCCTTGCGGCCAGGACAAATTCCTCCTCTTTTACCTGGAGAATGCTGCCTCGGAGCAGTCGCGCGTAGTTCATCCACCAGAAGCACACCATCGCTATCATAACCTTGTCCAAGCCTTTACCTAGAACGCATGTAATGACAACTGCAGCGATGAGGAAAGGGAAGCTCAAGAAAACGTCTACTATCCTCATGATGATTTCATCAGTCCGCCCGCCGATGTAAGCTGAGGCCGCTCCTACCACGATGCCGATAGCGCAGCTTAACCCGACAACTACAAGACCGACGAAGAAGGCTGTCCTCGCACCCCATACAACGCCGTAGAATATGTCGTGTTGACCCTGCGTAAGGCCAAACGGATGCTCCTCGGAAGGAGGCGTAGGTGTTATCTGCCAACCGTACCTCGGGATGCGATACGGTTCGTGCTTGTGTCGCTCAGGCGTAGGTGCGATTATCGGAGCAAGGAGGGCTATGATAATAAAGAAAGCAAGCAGGGCGAACCCTAACATGGACAACGGATTTCTGAGGAGTTTCTTCATCATACAGCCATGGTCACCGCCTTCTCAATCTAGTCTGACGCGCGGATCAATAAGGGCGTATAAGACATCCACTACCAGATTGGACACGACCAGGATAACGCCGTAGAACATGGTTGTGCCCAGAACGCACGTGTAGTCCAGTTGCTGAGCTGCAGTTGCAGTCAAGAGGCCAAGGCCTTTATAGTCGAATACAGTCTCAGTGATTGTAAGCCCTCCCAGCATCCCGAGGACCATGAACCCTGCAACTGTAGCCACTGGAATCATGGCGTTTCGTCTCACGTGCCGTCCGATAACGATGTTTTCCGGAAGGCCTTTGGCCCTCGCGGTCCTTACATAATCCTTGTTGAGCACGTCGAGCATACTTGACCTGGTGATCCTAAGGATAAATGCCCACCATAAGTAGGATAAGCTAATGGTAGGCGCAATGAGATGCCTTATTGCATCCCATAACACAGCCCACTCCCCATTCAGGATGGCATCTACTGTGTTCATTCCGGTGTACCTGACGAAGTCTTTCGATAAGACCACCATGTCTGCCCACGTAGAAAGTCTGCCAGGAGGGAACCAACCTAACACTCCGTAGAAATACATGAGAAGTACTATTCCGAAGACGAACGACGGAAGCGACCAACCGATTATCGCGAAAACCCGCGTTCCGTGGTCTAGGGGACTGTTGTGATGTATTGCGGAGATTGATCCCAGCCATATCCCGCCCAGCACCACCGGGATTATGGCGAAGATAGTGAGTTCCAGTGTTGCAGGGAACCTGGCTTTAATCGCATGCAGCACGTGCATATTGGCTGACCGTGAGTAACCCAGGTTTCCTCGGGCGATATTGCCCAGCCATCGGAAATACTTTATGTGGGCAGGATCGTCCAATTGATACTTCTTTACAAGGTCATCAAGACTTTGGTTCTTAAGCTCATCCGGAGACTTAATATATGAGCTTACAAGTTGGTACGGAGACAGAAACGACATAGCAATGAATATGAACAATGTCACTCCAAATAGGACCAGCGGAAGGAATAAGAGTCTTCTGCCTATGTAGCTTAACATAAAACCATTCTCCTTATGTAGCGTCCCAAGGGGGCAACCTAGGTGCGAAGTTGCCCCCTCCGGAGCGATTACGCGCTACTTAGATTCTATTTAGCTTCCTTCCAGACTTCATAGAAGTCGTAGTTGGCGCTGTATGCAGGACTATAGACATACCCCTTTACCCAGTCTCTATGGACCCTTATGTCTTGAGGGTCTACATAGTACATAGCGAGCGCCAAGTCATATGCCTTCCTTTGAAGTGTCTTGTATACCTCAGCGCGAACTGCGTCATCAGTGGTTGCAATACCTTTGGCAATTAGGTCGTCGAATTCCCGTCTGCAAAGGTCAGCCATGTCCTCACCGCAGTACCCTGAGAAAGCCCCCACTGAGTGCATGTACGGGAACACGAAGTTGTGGGCGTCAGGGAAGTCCATGTGCCAGCCGAGGAAGAACACAGGCAGAGCCGATGCTCTTAGTTTGTCAAGGTATGTTGACCACTGAACACCTTGGACATCAATCTTGAATTTGGGGTTCAACGCTTCAATGCCGGCTTCGACAATTTCAGCCGCAGTCTTTCTATTGTCATTTCCGGTATTGTAGAGGATTGTCAACTTGAACCCGACGTTCCACAGTTTTTCGTCAAAGGCAGCCTTGAATTCTTCTTCCGCCTTCTTGAGGTCATACGGGTACCACTCCAGGGACTTGTCGCAGTACGGAAGAATCGCAGGAATTGGGCCGTGAGGCTTGGTTCCCTGTCCAAGCGCTACCTTCTCGATGTAGGCGTCATAATCGAAAGCGTAGCAGAACGCTTTCCTTACATGGATGTCGTTGAAGAAACCGGGAGGAATGCCCTTGCCGTCCAGCAGGCCGCTGCCTACTATGTCCTCATTGCCCTGAACGGGAATGGTGTAGTTGAACAGAAGTGTAGTATTGGTAATGGATGGCAGGTGATCAAGTACCTCTACACCTGCAAGCTCTTTGACCTGATCTAGGTACATAGCAGGAACCTGAATAGCGTCGGCTTCCCCTGTCTGGAGCATGAGTTTGCGTGTGTTGAACTCCGAGATGTACTTGATGAACGCTGTCTTCAGCTTCGCGGGCCCTTGCCAATAATCGTCGTGACGCTCGAAGACAACCTGGGCAGCGCTGTGATCCCATGTGACCAGCTTGAATGGACCGGTACCCATGGCTTTTTCGTACAGAGCCATACTCTCTTTTGAAGGATCGTACCACTTCAGCCAGGTGTCAGGCTTGCCGTCCCAAGCGCCGTTCTCAATCATCCACTTCTTGTTGATGATTGAGCCCCAGCTTGCTCCCTTAGCAAGGATCTGCATGAAAGGAGGATAGGGAGTGGCAAGGCGGAAGACCACATAGTCTCCTTCAACTTCCACTGATTTGTCGATTGCTTCATATATCTTTACGACGAGATTCTTGTCAAGTGTCTGCATGTCATCGATGGAATCGAGATTTCCGATCTTGCATGCCAGATCGTTTAGTGTCTGAACCCCGAAAAGAGGCTCAAAGAACATCCAGCATGGCCCGCCGGAAGGATCCGCTAACATGGCGCGCTCAAAAGAGTACTCCACGTCCTCAGGAGTCATCACAGCACCGTTGTGGAACTTGACACCTTTACGAATAGGGAACTTCACCGTTTTGCCGTCTTTAGACAAAAGACCGTTGGCAACTGACGGGACTTCTGTGGACAGCATCGGCACCAGTGTGTCTACTCCGCCTTTCCCGTAAGCGACCAGGTTATCGTATAGTTGGTGGATAAGCTCGCCACTGGCTGTATCGTAAGCATACGCAGGGTCCAGCGTGTCCGGATCTCCAAAGCTTACGTAGACAAAGGTGTTGGGGTCAGTTGATTGGGCAAAACCGGTATAGCCGAAGGTCACCAACATGAGTGCCGCCAAAACCACTGTGAGAACCTTGAATTTCACGTTTCCAGCCTCCTTTATCCATATTAGGCTCAAATATCTGAATTCCCAGGGACCGGACTCTAAAGGCTATCACCTCCCATTTTCCATCGGAATGCCGGCGAGCTTGAGTTCGTCTTTAAAGTGGCACGCAACAAAATGGCCGGTACCGTCCAGTGATTGTAAGACCGGCTCTTCGCGACAGCATATATCCTGCTTGAATCTGCACCTTGGATGGAAATGACATCCTTCCGGCGGATTTGCCGGACTCGGGACGTCTCCCTCCAGGACCACTTGCTCATACTGAAAATCCGGATCAGGCACAGGTATTGCTGAAAAAAGGGCTTCTGTATACGGGTGCTTGGGCTCTTCAAATAGCAGTCCCACCTCGGCCATTTCCACGATTTTACCGAGATACATCACAGCCACTCTGTCACTTACGTGTTGAACCACTGAAAGATCATGTGCGATAAAGAGATATGTGAGTCCGAACTGCTCCTGCAAGTCCTCAAGGAGGTTCAGCACTTGTGCCTGAATTGAGACGTCTAGAGCAGAGACAGGCTCATCACATATGATGAGGGAAGGATTGAGCGCCAAGGCTCTGGCAATTCCAATTCTTTGTCTTTGTCCGCCGCTGAACTCGTGGGGGTATCTTCCCATATGATGATGTCCTAATCCTACAGCAGCAAGGAGCGCTTCCACCCGTTCGTACCGGGCACTTCGATTTCTCAGTCCTTGTGCCTCAAGAGGTTCACCTACTATGTCCGCAACTTTCATCCTAGGACTCAAGGACGAGTAGGGATCCTGGAATATGACCTGCATCTCCCGGCGGAGTCCTGAAATTGTGCGCTTGGATACGTTCGTCCAAGTCCCGTTCGACCTAAACCTTATTTCGCCGCCGGTCGGCTCCTCAAGGTATAGCACACACTTGCCTGTTGTGGTTTTCCCGCATCCGCTTTCACCTACAAGGCCCAGGGTCTCACCTTTGCGAATGAAGAAATCAACTCCGTCTACAGCCTTAATCCAGCCTACAGGGCGCCTGAAAACCCCTCCTAGGATAGGGAAGTACTTTTTCAAGCCTCTTACGTCCAAGAGGATGTCGTCGCGTAAGACGTCCTTGCTTGAGATGTTGTCGCGGGCTTCTCCGTTATGGCTTTCCTTATGCATATAACCAGCACCTCACTGAGTGTCCATCTGCCACTTCAACGACAGGTGGGTTTTCCAGGCATTCCTTTTTGAATCGCGGACATCTCGGTCCGAAGGCACATCCTTCAGGAATTTTCAAGGAGTCCGGCACCACGCCCTCAATGGGCACGAGCCTTCTTCTCCGTCCTCCCATCCTGGGGATGGAGTTCAGAAGGCCGATGGTGTAGGGGTGAGCCGGTTCGTGAAACAGTGTGTGAGTGTCTGTATGTTCAATGATTTTTCCCATATACATCACTGCGATGTCATCACACATCTTGCTGACGACGCCGAGGTTATGTGTAATTATGATTATTGCCATCTGATATTGATCCTGGAGTTTCCTCATGAGGTCCAGGATTTGCGCTTGTATGGTGACGTCCAGGGCGGTTGTGGGTTCATCTGCAATGAGGAGCGCAGGGTTGCATGATAAGGCCATCGCAATCATAGCTCGCTGGCGCATACCGCCGCTCATCTGGTGGGGATATTCCTTTACTCTCTGCGACGGGCTGGGAATGCCTACTCTGTCCAGAAGGTCTGTGGCTATTTCAAGGGCCTGGGTGTTCGAGACTTTTTGATGGGTCACGATTGCTTCTGCAATCTGAAAACCGACAGTGTATACAGGGTTGAGGGATGTCATCGGTTCCTGGAATATCATAGCTATCTCATTTCCGCGTATGCTTCGCATTGTGGGGCTTTGTGGGAGCTCTGCAGCTATGTTAATGAAGTCTCTCTCCCCGTCTCGATAGTAGAGAATTTCACCTGACGTAATTCTGCCTCTCGGCCCGGGCACCAGTTGCATGATGGAAAGCGCGGTTACGCTCTTTCCGCAACCGCTTTCACCTACCAGCCCCAACACTTGTGTTCTTTTTACGTCGAAGGACACTCCGTCAACTGCACGGACAATGCCTTCATCAAAAAGGAACTGGGTGTGGAGATCCTTAACGTCAAGAAGGAGGTCTTCCGTGCATTCGATGTCTGCGGCATTAGGCTTGTCGCTTCGTGCTAGGCTCATCTCGCGAGATAACCCCTTTCACTCTTGCATAAACTCGCTGAACTTGAATTCCACAGGCAGCGTAAACTTCATACTTTTTCCCTAAGTATCATTATGGGGGGGAGTTGCTGACAGCTCACAAGAGCCAAGAGGAAGCCATTTTGACTTGTCGTTGGATCCAGGGTAGTCCCGGGGTAGTCCTTGGGCAGTCCTTAGGTCGTTCTGAGGTAGTCGTGAGCTAGTCCTGAAGGTTAGTTCCGCCATTCGGTAGATTCAGATTCTGATAATCCTTTGGCATTGACCGGACCATCTCAGGATTTCCATGGCGGTAGTTCTAAGGCGTAGGCTTTCGGGAGGAATTAACTTATCGAAGTAGTATATATAATTAGCTATTGACGCAATTATGTCTCCTTTAGTATAACAGAGAATATTTGGACAGATCCGGCAACGCTTTAAGCCGACTGCGAAACAGAAGGGTCGTCGGCACAAGTGGATATGCCAGACTTACCAAGGGCTCAGGTGGTGTCAGCATATGAGTCTGTTTTCCGTAGAGCGGGGACCTGTACCTATTTATCTACAAGTGAAAAACGGTCTCGAGGAGATTATCCGAAGCGGGGCATTACCACCGGGGACTAAGTTGCCGTCATCCAGGACTCTCGCAAGAATTCTGGGGGTTAGTAGAAACTCGGTGCTTGAAGCATACCAGCTGCTGACTACAGAGGGAATTGTCGAGGCATATGGTACGGTAGGGACATATGTGAGTGAATCGTGTTGTCCGAAGCTTGACGCGAATTCGACTGAGACTTCACCTTTGACAGGTGAAAACCTTCACTTGCTCAAGAGAGGCCGACAGGTGGGGCTTGAAGAGGACTTGTCAGATTGGGTGTCTATGCTGCCTGATATAGCCGGAGGATTCGGACCGTGTACACACGATCAAGACACTATGGTTTTGTCCGGTGCTACACTGGCATTTGATCGTCTGTCAGCAGAACGACTTCGCTCTTGCTTGAACTATGTTCTGACAAACTACCCCCACAAGCTGTTGGCTTACGGTGATACAGAAGGCTATAGGCCTCTCCGGCAATGGTTGGCGGAGTATATGACTGACAGGGGAGTCGTCACCTCCGCTGATGAAGTGTTACTGACCGGTGGATTCCAACAAGGACTGACGCTTCTATGTTCAACATTCCTTAACCCAGGGGATGTAGTCCTCACTGAGAACCCGGGCTACCCCGGTGTTCTTATGTGCTTACTGCATGGTGGGGCCAAGGTAAGAGGGATAGATATGACTCCTTCCGGAGTAGATGTAGGCCAAGTGGAAGAGATGATTTCCAGGTTTCATCCTCGATTCCTATGTGTCATGCCCTTTTGCCAAAACCCTACCGGTATCACTATGGATACGCAAACAAGGAAGTATCTTCTTAAGTTGGCCAACGATGAAGAGGTCATGATTATCGAGAATGGATTTACTGATGAACTGAGTTACTCAGGCCGACTTGTCCCGCCCTTGAAGGCTGAGGATCGCAGAGGGTGTGTAGTCTATATGGGAAGTCTGAGTGATATCCTTTTCCCCGGCCTCCGAATTGGATGGATAACGGCGTCAAGGCCGATTATCAAGGCACTTGCACTGTCAAAGCGTGCCATCGACCCATTTTCCAGTCCTGTGCTTCAAGCTGCCTGCTATGAGTTCTGCAGGCAAGGCTATTTCGCGACTCATCTTGCGCGGATACGGAAGCTATACAGCAGGAAGAGAGAGCTTGTGAGTCAGGCTCTGCAAAAATACCTGCCTTCAGGCGCCGTATTTCGAGTAAGCGAAGGAAGGATGTCAGTCTGGCTTGTTCTCCCTGAAGGTGTAGATTCTACGGAGCTTCACAGGGAGGCGCGAGCCTTGGGAGCGTCGTTCGTTCCCGGCTTTGCTTTCTTCTTCAATGGGGGAGGGGAGAGGAATCTGCTCATTTCATATGCCGGCTCCTCAGAACAAGGGATTATGCAAGAAATCAAGACCATTGGCGATCTAATCAGCAGGAGGCTTTCCAGCCGCGGGTGATCCGCTGGCTTCATGCTCGATCATGTCGTCTGTCTCTCGAACACGTTTCTTGAACGTGTGTACCATTTTCGAGCACGTCTCTTAGACATAATCCTGAGGGCGACACAAAATCGATCACGCCAATGAGTTCGGTGTAAGTAATTCGATCACGTGTCTCGCAGAGATGTTCGATTTTCGAACACGGTTTCGGAACCGCTGATCGATTTTGGGATCACGCTTCTTCAAGCAAGCCTAAAGACGCGCGAAACCCAGTGCGTTGTAGAAAGGCGTGTCCTATTTTCGCACACCGCATTCTGTGTTTGGAAAATTCTATGGCCTGTGATGCTTGACTTATGGGGAGTCAAATTTTCCGAGACCGCTTATAGGGTGACATTATCACAGGCCGACGACAAGCAGTCGAGATTGCACTTGACAGTAAGCCACATTTTACATAGAATATAGGCACAAGAAAGATAGCAGGGTTTTCCCACAAGTAGAGGGTCTTCCCGCAATTCAAATGTTTGAGGCGACATAGCCAAGTGGTAAGGCGGCGGTCTGCAAAACCGCTATTCCCCGGTTCAAATCCGGGTGTCGCCTCCATTTTATGTACAGCCTGCTACGTGACTTGTGTATCTCATTCTCACAACGCTTTTTCCAAAGGCTTTTCACCGCAAATAGAGTGAATTAAGGGGCACCACCGAAACTTCGGGTGGTGCCCCTTTGCGATGCAGTCCGGGAGATACATGGTTCAAGCAGATGATATATATGCTAGAGCAAGTGGCATGCGACCAGATGGCCGCCGCCTATATCTCTTAGCTCAGGGTTTTCAGCTTCCGCGCACGAGTCTGCGCTCTCAGGGCATCTGTCATAGAAGCGACATCTTGGCTTAGGGTCTATCGGCTTGCTCACACCGCCTTTGATATTAGGGAGCGGGCGGTCTATAGCCGGATCCGGAACCGGAACAGCCGATATCAGCGCCTTAGTATAAGGATGTAGAGGCCTCTTAACAATGTCTTCAGAATTCCCCAGCTCGACTATTTTCCCCAGGTACATGACAGCGATTCTGTCACACAGATACCTTGCCACTGCCAGGTCGTGGGTGATGTAAAGATAGCTGATGCCTAGATCCTCACGGAGCTGGGCCATAAGCTTCATAATGCCGGTGCGAATAGAAACATCCAACATTGAAGTAGGCTCATCTGCCACGACAAAACTTGGCCTGACCACCAGCGCCCTGGCAATAGCCACTCTTTGCCTTTGCCCTCCTGAGAGTTCATGTGGAAATCGGAACAAAAAGGCTGAAGGAGGCGCAAGGCCCACGAGGCTCAGCATTTCTTCCACTTGAGCTTCGCGTTCTTCAAATGTCCCGATACCGTTAACGTTAAGTGGTTCAGCCACTATGTCAAAAATCGTCATTCTCGGATCAAGGGACTCATAAGGATCTTGAAAAATCATCTGCACCTTCTGACGGAATTCCATCATATCTTGTCCTTTGATCTCGGCTACATCAGTATCTTCTATGAGAATTCGCCCTGACGTCGGGGTTGCGAGGCGTACTATTAAGCGGCCGGTGGTTGTTTTGCCACAGCCGGATTCCCCTACGAGGCCTAACACTTCGCCGCGGTTCACCTGAAAACTGACGTTATCCACAGCGTGTAGCAGCGATTTTTGTCTCGTGAAGAAACCTTGGTTCACAGGGTAATACTTTGATAGATTAGATACTTCAAGTATCACGTCTTTTGACTCAGTTGCCGCCGGAAGTGCCAATGCCGTCACCTCCTTTGCCAGGCGCGCGTCGCGCAGTTTTGTTGTGTGCGGTTCCATGTTCAGTCCTAACAGGATTGTGACAAGCCAAATAGTGACCCTTTGTGATTTCACGCCAGGCGGGCTCAACCTCTCTGCACTCCTTGGTTGCCCAATCACACCTCGGATGGAATCTGCAGCCTGTAGGAGGATCCAGTAGGTTAGGGGGCTCTCCCGGGATTGTTACAAGGTCATGTTTCTCGCCGAGAATACTTGGATATGCGTTCATGAGACTGTACGTGTACGGGTTTTTCGGCCTTTTGAACACATCATCCGCAGGGCCAAGCTCCAGGAGTCTGCCTGCGTACATTACGCCGACTATGTCACTTACCTCGGCGATAACCGACACGTCGTGAGAAATGTAAATCATGCTCATATTAATCGTGCGTCGTATTTCCTCTATTTCCCGAAGGATCTTGTCTTGCACAATTACGTCCAAGGCAGTCGTAGGCTCGTCCGCAATTATCAGGCTTGGATTACACGCAAGTGCCATGGCGATAACGGCGCGTTGTTTCATGCCGCCGCTGTATTCATGTGGATAGTGATCCATGCGTTCCTTAGGGATTCCAACTAGCTCAAAGAGGGACTTCACACGCTCTCTGGCTTCATCTTCGCCGGTCTCAGGTTCATGGGTCACAATAGCTTCGACGATCTGATTTCCTACACTGTAAACAGGATTAAGAGAATTCATTGCAGCTTGGAAAATCATTGCTACTTCCTTCCATCGAAGCTGCCTAACCTCTTCATCACTTAAAGTGTATAGGTCATGCCCACCGAACAGAACTCGTCCTTTGACAAGCTTGGCATTATATGGCAAAAGCCTCATTATGGACATAGCGACAGAGGTCTTGCCACAACCTGATTCACCGACAAGGCCCAGAGATTGTCCTCTGTGCAGGGAGAAGGATACGTTGTCTATCGCCTGAACCCAACCGGCTTTGGTCTTGTAATGCATAGTAAGATCTTCAAGACGGAGTAAGGTGTCCATTCTCATATCACCTCTTTCTAAGCCGAGGGTTCACGACTTCGTCGAGCCCTCTCCCGACCATGTAAAATGCAGCACAGAAAAGGGTGATGGCAAGGCCTGCAGGAGCCCAGAGCCACCAGTACCTGGCAAAGTCGAAGAGGTACCCGGCGACATCAGCGGTATGAATCATCATACCCCAGCTCATATCTATATTTAGGACACCGAAGAACGACAGAGTCGCTTCGCTCAAAATAGCTGATGTAACACTGAACATCATATACAGGAAGGACAGGGGCAAAACGTTAGGAATGATATGTGAGACGATTATGTGAAAATTGCTTCCTCCGGCAACGCGCGCTGCGTCAATATAAGGCCTTACAGATACAGACAACGCTTGTGCCTTCAGGATAATCGTTATGCCTCCGAATCCTCCCAGCACACCCATGATTATGGCAAACGGCAGAAATGACAGCTTAACCATAGCTCCTACGACAACCAGTAATGGTATGAATGGGAACAGCAAAATGATGTCAGCTATGCGCATGAAAAAAGTATCTATGAGTCCGCCATAGTAAGCTGCAGCTGTGCCCACCGCAGTCCCGATTACCACTGTAATGAGAGCTGACAACACGCCTAGCAAGAATTCCCTACCTGTGCTGTGCATGAGTTGAGCCAGGATGTCTCTGCCTATCGGATCCGTGCCCAGAAGGTGCGTACCGCTTGGAGGTGATGGGTGCATCATCATTGGATCGAACCCTACCACAGGGTCATATACCATCGGATCCCATACTGTATTAATCATGATAGGCCACATGGCACCAAATATCCCAAATGCTATGATCAAGATGATACCCAGCATCCCTATGCGACTTTCTTTGAATATCTCCCAGTTCTGCCGAAGACTCCGCCTGGTGAGCTTCCATCTGATTTTCCAAATAGGCTCAGCAAGAGAGGCAGGCCCTGTCTCGTGAGTTGGTACAAGTTCATTCATTTTGATTCATCCACCTTATTTCGGCCGGGCTGAGTCTAGACGCCCGACTGTCCTGTATACGTAATCCTGGGATCGAGCACGGCATAGAGTATATCTGCGATAAAGTGCGCTATTAGAAGGAATATCCCGGTGAACGCCAAGGCGCCGGTAGCGAGGGGATAATCGTTGGACAGCGCTGCTGCAAACAATGTCTGACCCAACCCAGGCCATGAAAACATGGTCTCAGTAACCATTCCCCCGCTCATCGAGCTTGCCAGAGAAAGTACAAGGCTGGTCACCGTGGGCAGCAGGGCGGTGCGTGCTGCATAGCGGTCCCTTACAACCTTATCCGGTAGACCTTTGGCACGTGCTGCCATCACGTAGTCTTCCTGGACTGTCTCAAGCATCGAGTCTCGCATGAGGAGCATGGTGCCTGCGAAGTTTATCAGGGTAAGTGTGAATACAGGCAAAATCATGTGACGCGTTATATCCCATATATATATGAGCATGCCTTTCCTTGCTGCGACAAAAAGCACTGCTGCAATAAGGGCGCAAGCTAAGGCCCATGCCTGCGCTCGAGAGCGTCGCGAGGGTTTTAAGCCTCGAAGAAGGTAATAGAAGATAAAGAATATGCCAATTCCTATTATCGCTGCGCCGTATACCATATTCCCGAAGACCTGATTTGCGGTAAAGGGCGCTGCACTCCAGAGCCTGGGATCAATGAATTGGTTTAGAGGAAGCCACTTCAAATTGTACGCGAAGATCCATATCACAACCAAGGCAAGAAGAGGGTAGAAGGCTGTCCAGAAGGTTATGCCTACTACAGTTGCGGCATAGTCGATCACCTTGCCTCGGCGCCATGCGATTACCTTGCCCATGACAAAACCTACATAGAAAGAGAATACGTTCGCTGTAAGAAATAGGACAAACGTTCTTGGCAGTTTCTCCATGAGGATATCCCATACCGGTTTTGGATACTGGGAGAATGATACTCCCAATTCCCCTCTGAAGAAGTTCTTCATATAAGAGACATATTGCATGAACAAGCTTTGATCCAAACCTAACTGCTTCTTAAGCTCTTCCCTGGCAGCTTGAGGAATTTTCGGGTTTGACAAGTACATCATCGTGATGTCGCCGGGCATAGCCTGCAACAGAAAGTACACGAGAGTCACATATATTAGAAGCGTAAGGATTACCTGACCTAATCGGCCAAAAACATATCGGCGCATAACCATCCCCCAGACTTTCAGCAGCTGAAACTGACAAGGCAAGAATCCAAAGCGCAGGCCCGGCCTTTGCCGGGCTTGCGCTTGATTTGTGCTGTATTGCAGCCTTGACTACTTCAGCAGTTTAACAGTTGATGTGAGAGCTCCGTAGCGCTGCAGTCCGCTGAGTATCTGTGTGTAAGGATACTCAAGTCTGTCGCTCCTGTACGCTTCAATGAGCGGGGTGTCAAAGAGCACGATGTACGGGAGTTCGTCAGCGAGCATCTCCTGCAACTTAAATGCCTGTTCACGAGCTTTATCCATGTCGCTCTCAGCCATGAATTCATCTGCGAGCTTATCGAATTCAGGGTTGCTGTAACCTTGGGGGTTGAAACCACCAAGACCCGTCTGGTCGCTGTGGAAGAACCATCTCATGTGGTCAGGATACGCAGTCAGACTCCAACCCATCAGACCGGCATCAAAGTCTTGTGTCTCAAATAGGGCGTCGCTTATGACGTTGAACTCGGTTGGAGCGGCTTCCATAGGTATGCCGACATCTTTCGCCCACTGAGCGATGTTAAGGCCGAAAGTATAACGAAGAGGATCATAGCCTGCGGTCATGATCATGAAGTCAAACGAAGGCATCTTCTTGCCATCAGGCATGATGAGGCCTTTACCGCGCTTTGTTACCTTGTCTTTCTCAAGGTCGATCTGGGGCTCAACTTCCCAGGTGAAACCAGCTTTCTTCAGGAGTTTGACTGCCTCTTCTATCTTCTGGGTACGAGTGAGACCCTTTCCGAGTTGAGGTGTATCAGGGTTATACCAGAAGCTGTTTCCGGGAGGCACGACTGAATACTGAGGGAAAGCTATGCCCTGGAGAACTTTTTCGCAGATGTACTCCCTGTCGATAAGAATAGATATAGCCTGACGGAACTCTTTAATATTGAACGGGTACTTTCTCAGGTTGAACATCATGAACCTGAAGCCGTTTACGTTATTCTCTATGGTCGTGACTCCTTGAGCCTGACTGAGTTGCTCCTGGAATCCTCTCTGAAGTCCCAGAGAGTTCAGGATGAAGTCAACTTGTCCGCCGATAAGGGACATGACTGCTGCGGCTTGGTTTCCTAGTATGCGGTAGAGGGTCCCTTCAGCATTGGGGCCTTCTGTAACCTTTAGCAGGACTTTCCCTGTTGGCTTACCGCTCTGCCATTTGAAACCGGTCTTGGGGTTTTCAATAGTCACATTTCCGTCTTCGTAGAAGGTTGTAACTTCGCCTTTCATGGCGTAAGCAGGGTTCGCAACGTTCTGTACAAATGCTCCCTTTTCCCACTTTGCGTGCATGTACGGCCCGGCTACCGGTTCACCTGAGGGCTCGTGGGCAAAAAGCTCTTTGACAGGGTCAGCAGCTTTCTTTGCCTTTGCGAAAACCGGTTCCCAGTAGCTTTTGTTCAGCAAGTATCCCTGCAATACACCGTACTGCCACTGAGCGAGGCCGGGTTTGTCCTTTAGGATGAACTTAACTGTGTAATTATCGATTTTTTCGACTCTCTCAAGAACCTCGGGATCCACAATGCTTGGCCAGTTTCCGCCGAGCTTGTTGGGATCCATATCCAGGATAGCATTGTAGCTGAACGCTACGTCGTCAGCAGTAAGAGAAGTATTGTTGCTCCACTTGACATCCTTACGTATCTTAACGATGGAAGTGTAGTAAGTTTTGCCTCCGATTTTTTCTTGCTTCAGCTCTGAAGGTACATCTGCAGCTACAGATGGCACGAATATCAGATATGGCTGTGCAAGTCCGTATAGTGAAGTATAATACTGACTTGATGAGACAAAGTCGTTCCATACTGTCGATTGTGGTCCGGTTGCGGAAAACAGGTTGAATGTTGTCGGATTCTCGAAAATAGACATCTCATAGAGTCCGCCTGAACCCGCGAAACCTGGCACTGCAACCGCGGCAATTAGTATCGTGATAATCAGTGTTGCCAGTAGCCCTTTCCAAGACTTCATCTAAGTGTAACCTCCTTAGCACATAGCTTATCTCATATCTGTACCGGTCTCATGTAGGATCACGAATGTGGGTATGCAAGTACAAGTATGAGCGCTTTGTGCTTCGTTCAATTTAAATCGTACGAACTGTGTAATCTAACGGGACATACATTGATACTCAACAAAGCTTATACTACAACCTTAAGAGAATTAAAACAGAATACCGAAGCATCCCTCCTTCTGACTGCTCTTCGACTTGGACGATATTTTGCTGCAATCTGGATTTAGGTCCAATTAGCAGCAATAATACAGTCCTGGGAGCTTCTTAAGATCTTACAATAAGATATCATAATTCATGACTCACGTCGAATATCCTCTTTTTTTTACAAATAAACATACATCTTATTGCCCTGGCTGACATGAGTCCGGTCAGTCCGGTGATATCCTGCGAGACTCTGGGGATATGTGAAACCCACCTGACATGTTCCCGGCAACAGATATTCCTGATCTTCCTTGACAAAGAGAGGCTCATATCTTAGAATACGATTTGCAGACACTGATAAGAAGAGAATATTCGGGTTCACGTAGAGTGCGGCGTTAGCTCAGTTGGTTAGAGTGCAGCGTTGACATCGCTGAGGTCGCTGGTTCGATTCCAGCACGCCGCACCATTTGTATTCTATGGACAGGTTCATGTTTTTCTGCAGATATATGTCCTACGGCAGATTTATGTTCTATGGGCAAATTTGAGTTGAGGTACTTACATAAGCTGGGATAAAACCGTGAAATTGGACAGTCTGTCACATAAAGGTTCGGATGCCCTTCCTCAGCTGTATACCGTTAATGAGCCAAGCATATAATAAACGGGGAAGGGACGTGGTCCTAAATGGAGATTATCGCCATCGGGGTCCTGGATCATGGTTCCAAAGTGCGGGAAAGACTGCTCGCGAAAATCCAGACTCTCGGCGAAAAAGGCATTTACGTTGACATGACCGAGAGGTCCGCCGGACCTCTTACATTTCTATGTCTTAGTATCTCTGACCTGGGTCAAGGTATTCCTGCAGGTCAACGCGATATAGTGCGTTACCATGTGGCCAGCGCCCTTGCAGATAACATAGTGTTTGATATAGAGACGGAAATCATTGAAAAGACCCTCCGAACTCGTTATTCCTATTTTGATGACGGAGAACGAGAGAAGATTGGGGAATACGTATTAGATGTGTTGAACCGTCGGAGCCAAGGTGATGACCAAGGCCAAGTCCAAGCAATCACCCGGCGGAGAAATGATGTTCTGTTTACTCTCCTTGATTACCTCGACACCAGCGATTGCCTGATGCTTGAAGGATTCATGCGATTCAGGCTAAAGCGTTATATGGAGCAGATTGAAACAGCAGCGGATTCTGCAGTTGACGATTTCATGCTTGAGAAGGAATACAATGAATTCATAAGATTGCTTAAGTACTTCGTCGATGTGCAAGAACCCAAAATAGAAGAAATCCATGTTATTGCAAAGCCTGACGGTCGTTTCAGGCTCCTGGATCAAAACGGCAAGGCAGTTGACAGCGACTACCTTGAAGGTATGCCACTTGAACCGGGGCAGAGCGATGTTGATCATGAAGATCTGCTCATAAGCGCCCTCATTACAGTTTCTCCCAAAAAAATCATTTTGCATGGTTTCCAAGGCAAAAATGCCAACGAAACAATAACTCGGGTTTTCGATAACAGAGTAACCAATTGCTCCGGGTGTCATCTTTGTGAGAAGTATCTATCTCGGCTGCATGCACCTATCCGGGGTCATAGCGACGAGAACTGACACAGCGAATGACAGAAATTCCGCAAGCCATTGAGTGCAGCATGTGGCGAATCAGCATGAATACTGCAAAATGTCGAACTAATCGAGGTGTCTCAACGCGAGCTGGTCAACGTATCCGGTTTTCGATCACGGATTCCAAAAACGTGCTCGAAAATAGGACACAGCTCTCCAAACCTATGTTCGAATTTCGAACAGACACCGTCATAAGTCGCTCAATATGTAGAGTTATTCGGGTTAGGTGTTCGAAAATCGAGCACGTTACTGAGACATGCGGTGAAATACCATTTGCACAAAATTACTCACACTCCTGATATACGGTCAAATTCATACACCGGACTCATTGGCGGATCGATCGGATCGGCTTTCTGGGTGAGCCACTCGATCACAGGGAAGCCCTCAAATCTGCCGAAGTGGCTCTCAAGAAGAGCCACTCAACCCTGTGGAAGCCTTTAGATCCGCCCGA
>DUVA01000034.1 GCA_012841305.1 Bacillota bacterium
CCAATCCTGAAAAGAGCCCAGCTATTCCGTAAGCCAGCAACTTGTATCGGAACGTGTCGATTCCGACGGCTTTGGCCAAATCGTCGTTCTCTGCCAGCAGGGTGAATATCTTCCCTGTTTTCGTGCCCATAATCCAGAAAAGGCTACCGACAACCAGAACCGTTAAGCCTACCACCAGCAAGAAAAGGCTGTCGCGACTCCAAACGTCCCTCAGTCCCCTAAAGTATATGCCGCTCCTGCCTCCTGTTATGGGTGTTAATGCTTCCACCAACATCGGGAACATAATTGCCAGCAAGAACGAAATCATGCTTAAGTAGAATCCTCTCGCCCTACTAGTACATAGAAAGAGTAGCATGGCGATGGCTGCCGAAATACCGCAGCTTGCAACCATTGCAAGCGCCAGTGGCCAATGAAATACAACTGTCAGCACCGCAGTACCATACGCCCCCAGCGCCATCGTAACCGAATATCCGAAAAATGGTTGGTTGGTCTTGAAGAACAAGAACCATGCGACGTACCCCTGGATCAGAAAAAGATAGACGTACCCTGTAGCCCACTGCCCGTAACCGCCTCTTCCGACAAAGGCAAGGGGCAACAACAAGACCAATAGTGTTCCTATCTTCCTATAAAGATCTTTCACTGCCCAATATTCCTCTCGGTGCAATAATGAGGACCAGAATGACAATACAGTATAAGACCACGCTCTGCCACATGCCTCCCAATATGTGTCCGCTGTAGCTCATTACCATTCCCATGACAAGGGCGCTTAGCATTCCTCCCCATATGTTACCGATACCCCCTACCACCGCAATGATAAATCCAAGAAAAGTCAGGTTCCATCCGCTCATCAAGTTCACGTTGTAAAGAGCCGCCCAGAAAACAGCCCCGACAAAAGCCAACATACAGCCTGTCGCAGAGGCTAAGGCAAACACACGGGCAGTGTTGATACCGACTATCTTCGCTAACTTCAAGTTTTGTGATGTTGCACGCCAAGACTTTCCAACGCTTGTATGTCTCTCTGACAGGCGAATCAGGCCGAGAGCAGATAGGGCAAAGAAGAATGCAAAGATTTTCAGACCTGAGGTTGTAACCCCCATGATACTGACAGTTCCCATACGAGGGAGCAGCAAAGAGATGTCAGGCCGTGGAAACAACACTCTGGTGAATCCCGTGAACACCATGCCTAAGCACATTGTGACTATGAAAAACAGTGTTGAGTCCCCGCCTTTTTCACTTATGGGAGTCAAGAGGAACCATTGAATGACGTAACCAATTCCAAAACTTGCTGCTAATCCCACCAGTATGCCTAAGAGAGCACCTTGGGACAAGAAGTGCCATGTCATAAAAGTGCAGAAAACACCGATTGTCCCGACAGCAAAGTTGGTGATACCTGTCATGCCGTATATGACTGCTATTCCTAGCACCGGAAGAGACAGAACCCCACCCATGATTATTCCAGTGATTCCTGCATCAAGATTCATACCTTTGACCTCCGTGATCACTACCTGTTTGGCCCAATCAGCCTATTTGCCAAGGTACAGGTCTCTTACAGCTTCGCTATCCAGGTTCTCCGTGTTTTCGCAGAACCTGATTTCCCCGGCTTCTATCCCAAAGACTCTATCTGCTATCTCTGTAACACCTATGTTTTGCTCTGAAAGCACAATTGTCTTTCCGGTGGACTCCTTGATAGCATCCAACGTCTCAAACAGCCTCGTTACCATCTTCGGGGCCAGGCCAGTTGAAGGCTCATCTATTAATAAGATGCTTGCGTTCGACACAAGTCCGATGCCTAGTGCAAGCATCCTTTGCTCTCCTCCACTCAAGGTTACTGCAAACTGTGTGGCCCGCTTGTGCAAGATAGGGAATAGCTGATAAGTTTCATCTATCAGACGTTCCCTTATGTCCTTGTGGCTTAGGATCGCGCCTACATCCAGATTCTCACGAACAGTCATATCAGGAAAAACGTTACCTTCCTGAGGAACAAGAACCATACCCATCATTCTTCTTTGAAGGACAGACAAGCCGTCAATTCGCCTGTCCAAGAGGTGAATCTCGCCCTCTCTTGGCTTCAAGAATCCAGCTATCGTCTCAAGCAGAGTAGTCTTGCCTGCCCCGTTAGGTCCTGCCAAACCGACAATTTCACCTTGGTAGGCGTAGAAGTCCACGTTCTTCAAGGCGCTGGTAGCGCCGTAATTGACGGTCAGTCCAGAAACCTTGAGCACTAATTGCGCCGCACTCACTTCTCAGTAATCACCACCGGCTTCAAGATATACGTCATGAACAAGCTTGTTTCTCCTTATGTCATCCGGAGAACCCTCAGCAATCGTACATCCCCTATCCAGCACGAAGACATGATCCGACGTCCTCATGATAGGCCGCATTTCGTGCCCGATCTGAAATATTGTGTACTTCTTGGCCCGCAAAGTCTCAATCACTTCACATATTGCCTCAGTCTCAGAGGACAAAAGTCCCCCTATCAGCTCATCAAGAAGGATTAGTTTTGGGGAAGTTGCCATTGCCCTGCCTAGTTCCACTAGTTTCATATCCAATGGAGGGAGACGCGACACCACAGCCTGAGCCTTATCTGAAAGTCCCAGGAAATCAAGAATTTCTTCTACTTTCTCTCGCTTACTCTTAAGGCTCGTGGCATCCTTGAAAGTCCCAGCCATAACATTTTCATGTACCGTAAGGTTAAGAAAGAGATTGCGTCTCTGGTAAGTTCTGGCTACTCCGAGTCTGCAGATCCTGTACGTTGGCATTCTGGTTATGCCGGTTCCCATGAAAATCACTTCCCCGTCATCTAACGGGACTGTTCCGGTAATCACGTTAAACAGTGTTGTCTTGCCGGCCCCATTAGGGCCGATCAGACTGGAGACTTTACCCTCTTCTATCGTGAGGGTGAGATTCTCCAGGACCCTGAGTCCCCCGAATGACTTGGATACATTCCTGATCTCCAGCATAGTTAAGGCGATTCCTCTTTTCTCTGTCAGGGTACAGCGGCAACCCTTCTTCGTCACGCATTGCTCTCACATAGAAAGCGTCGTTGGCAAAAAGAGAATGCCGCCGCACCCGTCACTCAGCCAACATTACAGTTTACTTATGTTCTTCATTGTGTCGAGCACTTCAACTAGATCCATGGCAGGAGTCGTGAATACTTTGACCAATTCTTCATGCAAGCCAAAAGTAGGATGGATTGGTGAAGCACCCGGGACAAACTTGACGATTGCCCCTTTCGCCCCCTTGTTGGATCCGTAATCACATACAGGACCCATTGGACTGATGCACACGTTTTGGAAGGATGTAGTTCGCATCGTTTCGATAATCTTGTCGGGATCCTTGGTCCCAGCCTTCTCAAACACGGTCTTTATCCACCAGACAAGCTGGTAGTAGTTGTTGGTGTAGGCTTCGGGAAAAGCACGTTCACCGTAAGCTGCTTTCCACTTTTTCACGAAGTCGACCCATTCCTGGCTTGTAGGATCGTGATCCGCTAGGGTGTATACATTCTCTGCGCCGTACTCTCCTGTAATCATGGCGCCTCCAAGGTTAGAGTACGTTGGGCAATAGAGGAACACCTCCGGTTGTGCGTTAGCATCCCTGAGCTGAGTTGGGAAGCTGAACCACCCTGCTCCCATATAGGGGCAGAACAAGCCATCAGGTTTGGTTGCTTTCAGGACTGAAACCTCGGTGGAAAAATCCGTCTTGTCCAGCGGAGTGTATATGACCGGGTCAATTTCAAATGGTTTCCCGTGTTTCTCCCAGTACGCCTTCATCCCTATACCGCATCCATATCCCCAGTCGTAGTCGCCGGCCACAAGAGCGACTTTCTTTAAGCCGAGTTCGTGGAAGAACTCTCCTGCGGCCCATCCCGCGAAGAACTCGGCATAACCGTAGTAACTCACCCACTTACTCACCGGAACCTCTCCCGGAGGCACGTACTTGGCAGTACCCAGATGGCCGCCGACAAACATAGGAAGCTGATATCTTACTCCTCCCTCACAAAGAACCCTGATGGTAGTCTCAAGAGCTGAGCCTCCTGCGATATCCGGCTTCCACATTTCAATTTCCCTCATGAGTTTCCTTTCCATGACTGAAGGCTTGGTCTCCGTGTCTATCAGCTTGTATTCTATCTTCGAGAACCCCTTTATGCCCTGTTCATTGATGTCATTGACAGCAAGACGGATTGCTCTGTCATACGCCGGCCCTAGGTTACCGGCTTCTCCTGTCATGGGGATTGTACCCAGAAGCTTAATCGGCTCCTCCGCTGCCAGTGCATGCCCTAATTGAAGAGTTGAGACTAACAGTAAGACACACAACGCCAACACTCGCGCTCCGGCCCAGAAGACTCGTTGTCTCATAGGTTTCTCCCCCCCATATAGCTATCATACTCAGCTATACTCCATAGTGGAGTCACTGAGTCAGTCATACCCTCAAACGACATGCCCTTAGACAATCCCCAAACTACTCAGGTATGCCCCTTTAATCTCTTTCGACGGTGCCGCCGGGTAGCATTTCCGACTATGACTTACCCTCATCCTGGCAAGGGATTCGGCCACCCTTATTCCTGCTTCTGCAGGATCCACCACAGGAACGTCCAGCGAGGCTCGCAAACGGTTCATCGACGACGACATGCCGGTGCATCCTAAGACAATGACATCGGCGCCATCCTTCTCGACCGCAGAGCCTGCCTCCTTTAAGATCGCATCTGTAGCTCTGTCAAGATCATCCAACGCCAGCACCGAGATGCCAACAGCCCTTACCGATGCACACCGTCCTGTCAACGAGTACTTCCGAATATTTCCCTCAATAATCCTACGAGTACTGTCCAACACGGTAATGAC
>DUVA01000035.1 GCA_012841305.1 Bacillota bacterium
ATCGTCACACACCGCAGGCGCAGTCCGCCTTGGCCTTGCGGCCCGTGCCATCATCGGTGGACAAGTATCCCGCGCTGACATAACCCTACATGGCTCGTTCGCAGAAACGTACCGCGGCCATGGCACCGATATTGCACTTGTAGCAGGTCTTTTGGGAATGAGTCCTGACGATGAGCGAATTCCGAATGCAATGCAAATTGCCCAGGAACAGGGACTCAGAGTCGGGTTTCACACAGGAGATTTGGGCGACGTTCATCCGAATTCCGCCCAGATGGAATTGGTGTCACCTGACGGCACTAAAAGGTCTGTAAGGGGCGCGTCCGTAGGCGGAGGCAGCATCCTAATCACCAAAATCGATCAATTTGCAGTGGACTTCACCGGTGAAAACCATGCGCTTGTGGTATCGTACAAAGATCAACCCGGCATCATAGCCAAGATTACATCACTGCTTGCAGCAGAAAATGTGAACATAGCAGCAATGCGCGTGTCCCGCAAAGCCAAGCATTCAAAAGCCCTTGCCATTATTGAGCTGGATCAACCCGCTCCCGAGAAATCAATAGCGAAGATTTCGCAAATCCCCAGTGTAGATACGGTAATGATCCTACCCCCCATATTGCTGGAAGAGGGTGCATAGTATATGGCAATAACAACCATGGCCAAACTGGTTGAAGCAGCGTCATCCCGCGGCCTGGCAATCGGCGCATTAGCGCGGGAACTTGAAGCCGAAGAGACCGGGCTCTCCGTTGCCGAGCTTAATAACAAGATGATGAGGCGTCTCGAAGTGATGCGCCACTCAGTAGCTGCCGGACTTCAAGGGGTGCGTTCGAAAAGCGGGCTCACAGGCAAAGATGCCCTCAAAATGACGGAAGCACAATCAAAAGGCATCCTGATAGGGAATGAGCCTCTCGACTCGGCAATGGCCTATGCTCTTGCCGTCACAGAAGTCAATGCAGCCATGGGACGAATTGTGGCAGCTCCTACAGCAGGGTCATGCGGCATATTGCCCGGGGTGCTGCTGTCAGTTGCCAAGACACTGGACACGAGCGACGCCTCTCTCATAGAAGCCCTTTTCTCTGCAGGTGCAGTAGGCGCAGTCGTAGCAAGGAGCAGCACTTTAGCAGGTGCTGCAGCAGGCTGTCAAGCAGAATGCGGCACTGGGGCTGCGATGGCTGCCGCTGCTGCAACAGAACTTGCCACAGGATCACCACGCCAGTGCGCTAATGCAGTAGCGTTTGCTTTCAAAGGACTATTGGGCCTTGTCTGTGACCCGGTAGCAGGACTGGTCGAAGTGCCATGCATCAAACGAAACGCTATGTGTGTTGCCGTGGCACTGGCTGCGGCTGACATGGCTCTCGCAGGCATTGAAAGCGTTGTCCCGCCGGATGAAGTCATTGAGACTATGGGACTAATCGGCCGTGAGCTGCCTGCATCATTGAGAGAGACCGCACTCGGCGGACTTGCTGCGACACCTACAGGAAGAAGGCTTGCAACCGAGCTGGCTTCCACTTCTTCTCCTTTACCTGAAGACAGCTATTAAACGCAGGCTCACAGATAGCTGACAAGAATCTGTGAAGCCATGATGATGCTACATAAACATAGCTGTTAATGGGAATATATACAAATAAGATCAGGCAAGGGAGATAGGGCTCACATGCAAATAAGCGGACGAAACAAACTAACCGGCAAGATAACAGAGCTTAAGACAGACGGCCTCGTGGCTCAGGTAAAGGTAAATGTAGAGTCTGGAACCATAACCGCTCTTATCACTAAAGGCGCTTCAGACGAACTTGGTCTTAAGCAAGGAGATACTGTCACAGCACTTGTGAAAGCCACATCAGTTATGATCTGCAAGTAATGGAGGCGTTCATCCCAAGGGTTGTGTTTATTCAGAAGGCTGCCCTGGAATATCCTCTCGGGAGCAGGCTTATGAAAGAATTCAACGCTCGAGGAATTGAAGTCTCGCTCTATGAAAAAAGAGTACCTACAACGCCGGGCCGGACTTTCAGAGACAGCTTTCTGAGTGCCAAGCGCACCATGGTAGTCCTCGTCCGAGCAAGGCGCGAATTCCAAACCTGCAAACCGTCTGCCCACTATCAGCTACCTCTCGTTTCAGGATGTCCCGGACACTGCCAGTACTGTTATCTCAACACCAATCTTGGAAAAAACCCATTTGTCAAAGTATACGCAAACATCGATGAAATCCTGGGACAAGCGGAGGAATACGTAGACCGGCGCAAGCCTGAGGTGACCGTGTTTGAAGCGTCAGCTACATCTGACCCGGTGGCTGTAGAATCCTGGACAGGCTCTCTTCAGGAGACGATAAGGTTTATCGCAACTCTTGGTTCCGCCAGATTTCGCTTCGCCACAAAGTACGGATATGTTCAGAAT
>DUVA01000036.1 GCA_012841305.1 Bacillota bacterium
AGATCGAGACAAGTGATGAGAACGTAACGGTAAAGACCGCTCTTGCAGGTTCTTTCGGAAGTTTTGGCTTGGCCCCTGTCAGTGAACTTGTGTCACGGTCTGGCGCGATAGCAGGGGTCAACGGAGTGTTTCACGCGTCAGACGGTACCCCTCTCGGCTTGATTATTGTGGACGGCAGACTAAAGAGCGTACCCATTATGGCCAGGACTGCAGTGGGGATAACCCGTGACGGAAGGATTCTGATTGATAATGTATCAGTGGATACAGCGGGCAACTTGATTCCTGATTGGTTGGGAGAAGGGGTAGTCTACGCCGTAGGCGGCGGCCCACGACTGGTAAGCGACGGAGAAGTTAATGTGACTTCCAGTCAGGAACAGTTTAAGGCAGACGTGGCCCTAGGTCGTGCTCCTCGGACTGCGGTAGGGGTGACCGGTGACGGCAAGCTCCTTTTGATTGCCGTAACAGGACGTCAGGCATACCACAGCATAGGGGTAACCTTAGAGGAATTGGCTCATATTGCACTGGAATTAGGCGCAAAGGACGCGATGAATTTGGATGGCGGAGGCTCGTCCACAATGGTGGTTCGTGACTATGTCATGAATACTCCGTCAGACGGAAGAGAACGGAAGGTAGCTGACGCGATTCTTGTGTTTGCCGGTGCACCTAAGACAACTTCCGAAAGTCCATAAAGCATGTGAGCAACCGGCAATTCTCGAAGGGCTGTGAAGGGAGAATCCTACTATTATGATTTCAGTTTCAATAACCAAAAAACCGGCGCGCACGAAGCTTATGGCCGCCGCTGTTATAGTTGCCTTAGGTTTGCTGCTAATAGGCATCGGAGCCTTCCCTCATTCCGGGGCGGAAGCGCAACAGAACTCTGAGTTTATGCCTATTTCACAGGTTTTGCCTGGGATGAAAGGTATTGCTAAGACTGTCATCTCGGGTACGAAGATAGATATGTTTGACATAGAAGTTTTGGGTATTTTAAAAGGCGGAGCAGCCGCAGGAGACTTCATTTTTGTGAGGGCAAGCGGAGAAGCCATAGAAGCAGTAGGTGGGGTAGCAGCAGGAATGAGCGGCAGTCCGGTGTATGTGGACGGTCGCCTTATAGGCGCAATAACCCACTCCTTGAGTGATGGCTCAGACCCGTATTTGGCTCTTGTGACTCCAATCGGGGAAATCCTCAGAGTCTTGGAAGCCTCACAAGGATATCACGTTGGAGCGTGCCGGTTGGATGCCCCTGTCGCGATTAGTGAAGACTTGACGGCATTGATAGGCTTGGAGCCGGGGACGCCTTTGGTAATGACGCCTGTAAAGAGCCCTGTGATGATAAGTGGCTTGGGAGGGCGGGCATTTCAGTCTCTGGCAGACGGATTGAAGGGTTATGGCCTTCAGCCGGTTGCCATGGGGATTGCCCAAAACACATCTATAAAGGATACAGCTTCACTTGAGCCAGGCTCGGCTCTGGGAGTGCAACTCATAAGGGGGGACGTTTCCGCTACTGTGCTCGGCACAGTAACTTATAGAAAAGGCGACCTTATGATAGCATTCGGTCACGACGTGCTTCTCCAAGGGAACTCGGGTTATATCGCAACCGGAGCTGAAGTGCATCGGGTTGTCTCTTCAATTCTAAAACCCTATAAGATAGGAAGTCCCCTTGATGTTGTGGGTACAGTGACCCAGGATCGCTCCAAGGGCGTCCTTGTTCAACTGGATGAGACACCTAAAACAATTCCTATAGCTTTAACTGTAAAAGACAAAGACACAGGTGCAGTAAGGACGTTCAGAGCAGACATTATCGACAGTGAAGTGCTCATTGGCAAGCTCGTATCTTCATTCATTCTAGAGTGCCTTGACTCTGCCATAGACAGAATCGGTCAAGGGTCAAGTCTTGTGAGTTTTGAGATCCACACTGAGAGTCTTGAAACACCGATCTCCAGGGAAAACATGTTTTTCAGCCCTGTGGACATATCCGCGATGTCCGGAGGCGAGCTTCTTGATATTCTGTTTACCTTGGTAGATAATGAGTTCACCAAGGTAAACGTGACCGGGATGAAAGCCTATGTCGAAGTTGAAGAGCGGCGGCAGACAGCCCGTATCGTCCACGCTGAGGCATCAAAAGACACTGTTTCCCCGGGGGAGACCGTAGAGGTAAAAGTCAGGCTCCGTCCATATAGAGGTGTACCCGAGATTAAAGGGATAGATGTGAAGATTCCTGAACACACGGGTCCCGGGATTCTTTATCTTACGATTAGAGGCGGAGGGGTCGTGCCTCCTGAGGATGAAGAAGAGAAGGCAGATGGCAAAGACGACCATCGTTCACCTGCTGAGAGCCTGGAGAAGTTGATTCGCGATATGACCGATGTTGAAAAGAATAATGACATAGTGGTGGAGTTCTACGCCGGTGGGCAGGAAGATATCGATGAGGCAATCCCCATAGATGAAGGGGTTCTAGAAAACGACAGGTTCCCTCTTGCACTGAGCTCTCAGGCAGAAACTGAAATCCCTCCGCGTGCGGAAGATAAACTCCCCCGTGTTGAGGACAGTGAAACATCCAAGGAAGATCAGGCTGATGTAGTGAAAGTGATATTGCCTACAGGTTACGTGATAGAGGGCGAGACAGATTTGGAACTGACTGTGGAGAAGTAATTATTTGCGCTTTCCATTTGTGCCATGAACTGGAGCCCCTGCGCACAGCGTAGGGGCGTTTGTTTATGGAGGAATGAAATAGTTTGCGTCGAACTATGTTGAAGCTGGGAGGGTAGATTATGGCATCTTCGTTGCGCAAAAGGAGAACCGTGCTTATAGTGGTAGTTATTGTCATAGCTACAGCACTTCTCTTTGCTTACGCCAACCTCCTGAAGATTCAAAATGCCCTTCTCCTAGCTGCGCGTGATCCGATAGAGAGGGCGCTCGAAGAAGCGCTTGGAGTCAACGTGGAAATTGGGTCTATCGCCGGTAAGACCCTTAGTGAAGTAATAATATCTGATTTGTCTGTTTTTACGAAATCCAGTGCTGACTCTCCTGTTCTTTCCGCTAACCATGTGGAAATAAGCTATTCACTGTTGGATGTTATGACTAAACGTAAGAATATTACTCAAGCCGTCACAGGCATGCTCCTAATTGAACCCAGACTTACGATAGTGCTTCCGTCTGATTCCCGGTTTCCCCCGGATAAAGCAGGTTATGACTTAGGGCAGGCAGTTGATGCCCTGGGTGAGTTCGGAGGTTCTGTATCTGTTAAGGACGGCAGATGTGAGGTTGTTGGGATTCCGGGACTTGGCAGGCCTTTTGTGGTTTCAGGAATAACCGGAGGCGTCACGTTCACCAAGTCTGGAGCAGCAGGCCGAGTCCATCTGTTTACAGGTGATGAAAAGCGGACTCGCATTGCGGTAACAGGTGGATACCACCTGTCAACAGGCGCCATAACATGTGATGTTGGTCTTTCCGGATCGCTGTCTAATGGCCTGTTAAGAGATGTGCGCAATGTTATGGATGAGGTTTTCCCTCAGCCGGTTGGAGCGGAGGAAGAGACTGTTGCAAGCATAAGACAGGTCCTAAATACCATTGACACAGTCAATCTGGAAGGCGGAACAGTTGACATAGAGGCTCATGTGAGGCCTGGGCCTCAAAAGGGAATCAGGATTCGGGGGAAGGCGAGTATAGCTGAAGCTGAACTCAGTGCACCCAGTATCACACCAGGCGGTGTTTTGGCAGACGTCGGACAATTTTCGGATATTGCCGGCAGTCTGAACCTGGCTCTAGACTTCCAACTGGATGATGCCGGCCTCGCCTGTCAAGGGAAAAGCTCAGTGAATATTCGTAACGTGCAATGGCTTGACAATAGGTTCGGGTTTGGAGAGGTCTTGGCAAAAGGTAAAGCAGCAGTTGAGTTTTGGAAGAACTCTGAAGACGAATTTCTGTCTTTTGAAGGAAGCACGGCCTTGGATACTCCTCACCTATCAGTAGGTGAGGCGCTAAAGAGCGCAGCGGGGCTGCATGACTCTGTCGTGAAGGTGGAAGGCCCTGCACGCATGGACTTGGCGTTCGCAGGCAGGTCAGACAGGGACGTAGAAACGTACGGCACTCTGAAAATGGATAAAGGAGTTGTGACTGCAGGTAATATTTTGCCGGAAGTCAAGGAAGTATCAGGGGATATGGAAGCATCCTTGACTTTTAGAAGTCTGGGAGGAACCCTTACCGGTTATGAGGGAAAAGTAAGGCTGATTTCAGGGCGCGCTGACGCGGCATTCCCTGCCCAAGGCATTGAGTTTGCTCAAGGGAACTTGACCGGGGCTGTGAGTTTTTCCGGCGAAGAAGCCTTGGGTGTCAGGTATAAGGGGGTCCTTAATGTCCGGGATGCTGACGTAGCTCTGGACCATAGACTTCAACCGGTTGGGTCTTCCCATGAAGGAC
>DUVA01000037.1 GCA_012841305.1 Bacillota bacterium
GGTTATTCGTGCTGAATTTGCCAGTGGGGGTAAGCGGTATTGCTTAGAAAAAGGCTTCCTGGGCAATGCAAGGAGTGTTCTCTCTGAATGGGATGGCCGTCGCTACCAACGTCTTGACGAGGGGAAAGCGGCTGATGACAAGGTGCGGCGGATGATGCAGGCAGAGTTTTCAGGGAGAGGGTTGTCCAAGAACACGCAATGGGGTCTTGCGCACCTCCTTTGGATGCCACAAGGAGCAGACCGGTTCAGCAACCTGTCTCTTGCGGAACCCGGCATCGAGGACTATTTCCGCCAAGCAATGGGAGCTACACTTTTTAGCAAGAAAGACGACAAGCTATTGGATTCAATCAGCAAGAGATATGCGGATATCTTCACCCCGAAAACAGGAGGCTTTAAGGCAAATTCAGAAGTGAATGTTGCCGAGCAGGAAGTCAAGGCCGCTGAGGAGCGACTAGGTAGAGTCCTCCGCGACTTGGAAGCAATACGTGAGGCAGAGACTGACCTTGTGTTACAGGACTCCCGCCTCGCGCAACTCAAGGCTGACTCTGCCAAGCTAAAGCAGGAGAAGAAGGACCTGATGGGTCGAATTGACCGTATCCGGGAACTTGAAGCACAGCGCACCACAATGAAGGCCCAGTTGCAATCTGCCTCCCAGGCATGGGAGACTGTGAAGAACGAATGGCAGCAAGTTGAAAATCTCAAGAGAACGATAGAGGCTGCAAAATCAGAGATCTCGCGGAAGGAAAAGGCTATCATCCCGCTCAAGGCTGATCTTGACAAGGCGTCCAAAGAGCTTGTCTCTAAGCGCGCTATTGCGAAAGACCTGGAGAAGAGCATCAAAGAAACCAATAAGGACTTTCAGAAAGCTAATGACCTGCAACAAGCGAAAAATCGTCTGGAATCTACGACAAATCTCGCTGCACAGGTCAGGTCAGCCCGGGAGCTGAATACGAAGATCGCAGATCTTGAGAAAGAACTGAGCAAACAACCGTGTCCCGGTGCTGCAGATGTGAAGTCGGCTGAGAATTCGAAGTCTCGCATAGACGCAAGAGAGGCTGAAGCACGCGCGCAAGGACTCGCCATAGATGTTACAGCCTACACCGAATTCGACATGACTGTATGCACATCTGAGGAAGAGAAGATTTACACAATCCGCCCTGATGAACCCTTGTCTCTGGTGTCCGCTGATAGGATGACCCTGGATATACGCGGACTAGGACGAATTGAGATTAAGTCAGGTTCCACTGATGTAAAGAAACTCCTTGAGCAGATTGCAGCAGAGAAGAAAGCGCTCAAAGAGATCCTGGACAGGTATGGAGTAGCTACTCTATCTGACCTTAAGGAACGATATGATTGGGGACTTAAGCAAAACTTGCAGATTAACACCTTGCGAGAGAATCTCCAAACCACCTTAGGCCCAGGGAATACCCTGAGGCTTCTGGAATCCCAGCTTCAAAAGGAAGAGACGGCGCTTCAAGAACAGTGTTCAAGATTGGGTGTCACGCGGGAAGAATTGACCAAGGCGGAAGCGCCTGACGTTGACGTCCTCAAGAACCGCCTTGATAGTCTGAATACGCAACGAGATGAGTTGGACAAGGGAGTATCTGAGTTAGATAAGCTGGAGAAGAGCCTTGCGAAGCAAGTCGACGAGCTGCAGCAAGAAATCAATAACCTCCGAACCTCAAGTGAGACATCCCAAGGTGAGCTCAAGAGGCGTCTTGAGCCTTATGACAGTGATGAAGAGAAGCTGAAATCGGTTTTGGCGGAGAAGGAAAAGGAGAAAACCAACAAGGAAAATGAACTGGCGCAGTTAGAGAAGCTGATTCCGAAAAACGCTGCTGAACTTGAGCGCGATGTCCATAAACTTGAGCGAGAAATAAAGACACTTGATGAGGTGACGATACCCGAAGTCCGCGACAGCCGGGCTGTCCTAAGAGGGAAATTGGATGAAGCAGGTAACCGCGGATTGTATAGTGAGGCAGTCCGGTGTGAAGAGAAACTTGAAATCGCCCAAAGCAGGCACCAAATGGCCCTCAAGAAGGCCCGGGCAGTAAGACTCCTCCATTACCTGGGTCATACCAGAAAAGATCGGTTGCTGGATGCCCTGACTGAACCCGTCCGAGACGAGGCGTCCAGGATATTTCAGTTGATTACAGATTCCCCCGAGCGATCTATTGAACTACAGCCCAACCTGTCACTTGCAGGGGTAAGGGTCGGCAGGGAAGACCCTCAGGCCATTGGGGCTCTGGCGGAATTCTCTATAGGCACACAAGAACAACTCATGATGTCTGTCAGATTAGCGCTGGGACACTTCCTCGGGCAAGTAGAACGGCAACTGGTGGTGCTGGATGACCCTCTTGTGAACACAGATTCTGACAGGCTCCAGCGGATCCTGCGCCTACTCGAAACTGCGTCAGAGACTCTACAGATTGTGATCCTGACATGTCACATTGATAGGTATCAGGACATCTCAGGGAAGAGGTTTGATATCCGGGAGGCTGCCCTTTGATAGGGCGCCTCCTGCGACATCTCCCTCTGAAACCTTCACAAAATATTGACTTGATCCCCACAAGTTCTTGACAATCTTCTCGTTAATATATAACAGTGTGACCAAAACGAGGAAACAAACCGGAGCATCTTCACCGGTAGAATTGCGCATAATTCAACCCATGTCAATTAGGGGCGTTGCACGTTGGAAGAAGGAGGGATCGTTCGGGATGTCACCGCCGAAACGTCCGAGTTTGTTATGGTTACGCAGGACAATAACGGTATTTGTGCTGTCAATCATAATAATATTCCCAGCTATAACAGTATTTCCGGCCTCTGCGTCGGCAAGCGATGTGAAGTCAGAACCGCAAGTAGTGGAAGTTAGTCTTGAGGAATGTCGTAGTTTGGCGCTGGAACACAGTGCAAGCGTGCTTCTGGCAGAAAACGCAGTACACGATGCCAGGCTTGCATTGGAGCAAACAGAAGCCACAAGCCTCACAAAACCGTCTCCTACATCACTCTACCAATCTCGGATGAGCCTTGAATCCGCCGGGAAAAACCTGGAGATAACTAAGCAGGACGTAGTCCTTGGCACTGATCAGCTATATTACTCACTTCTTAGAGCAGAACACCTGGTATCCATCTCCAGACAGGCTCTTGACCTTTCCGAAAGGCAATTTGAGATAGCTATGGCCAAGGAAAGTGTGGGTATAGCCACAAAGTTGGACATTATGAGAGCGGAGAACCAGACTGCTTCAGCCCGCAACAGCTTGGCAAGTGCACTTCTCAACAGAGACCTTGCAATGGTCTCGCTAAATCAGGCTATCGGATTCGTCCCGGAGACAATTCTCTCTCCGCGCGATGAGTTTTCCTATGAGAAAACAGGAGACCTGGATCTTGATGCCTCGATAGAGTTCGCCCTCGCCAATCGGGTTGAAATTGCTCAAGCGCAATCAGCAGTAGAAATCGCTGACATGAATGTACAACTGGCAGACAACAGTTTTACACCGAGACTTACATATGAACGCGCCAAGCTCGCAGCTGAAGACGCCAGGATCAAGTTAAAAGAACAGCAAGACAAAATAGCTCTCGCAGTACGCCAGGCTTATGTATCGCTAAAGCAAGCGGAAGCCAAAGTGGAACTTGCCGAATCCAAAGTCGACGAGGCACGTGAAAACCTGCGCATAACCCAGCTTCTTTTTGAAGCAGACATGGCTACGAACGTGGAAGTCCTTTCTGCACAA
>DUVA01000038.1 GCA_012841305.1 Bacillota bacterium
ATCTATGCTGGACCCGGAAGGCAAAGCCCGTGTTTTCTCAATAATACGTGATCTCAACAAGTCCTTAGGGATGACTGTTATTTTGATTGAGCAAGAGGTTGATGACATACTTGAGCTGGCAGATCGGGTCTTTGTCATGAAATCAGGTGAGTTTGTTCTCGGCGGCACGCCGGACGAGGTTTTTGCATCTGTCGATGTGCTGAAGGAAGTGGGCATAAGAGTGCCGAGCATTGTTGAGTTCGGAAATCTAATAGGTGCTCAGAAAACGCCTTTCTCGGTGGAAGAGGCAGTATTAATCGCGAAAGACGGGGCCTGGAAAGAAGCTGCGGACAGAGATGCTTCCCCTACGGTGGAGGTGGCAGCGCCTGGGGTAGAGGCGACAGCCCCTGCGGTAGAGGAGACAGCGCCTGCCATGGAAGCGGCAGCCCTCGCGGCAGAGGCGACAGTGCCTGCCGTGGAAGCGGTCGACCTTGAGTTCCGGTATCCTATGGGAGTCAAGGCGCTGGACGGCGCAAACCTCAAGGTATATCCCGGAGAATTCGTAGCTATCGTCGGACAGAACGGGGCCGGAAAGACTACACTGACCAGACATTTCAACGGATTACTCAGGCCTTCGGCAGGGGATATCCGCCTTTTAGGCAAGTCAGTCCTAAATGAGCCCACCGCAAACCTGTGTGCCACAGTCGGGTATGTATTTCAGAACCCTGATGAGCAGCTCTTCTGTGACACTGTCGAGGATGAGCTGAGATTCGGGCCTATGAATATCGGAATGGACAAAGATAGGATGGAGGAGGCCATACGCGATATCCTCCTTGACATAGGTCTGGACAGATACAGACAAGTATGGCCGCGCTACCTTACCAAAGGGGAAAGACAGAGGCTTGCTCTGGCTTCCGTGGTAGCCATGGAGCCTGAGATACTCATCGTAGATGAGCCGACCACCGGCCTGGACTGGCTGGAGTCCCTTCAGATACTGGACTATCTGGAAAGACTGCGCCGGGATAAGGGCAAGACCATATTAATAATCACTCACGACATGAACATAGTCAGCCTCTACGCAAAGCGGGTCGTGGTCATGGCGAACGGACGGGTAGTCGGGGAAGGAACACCGCGTGAGGTCTTTTCACAGCCGAAACTTATGGAACAAGCATACTTGCGAAGGCCTCAAATTGCCGATCTATCCGACACTCTGTGGGGCGAGGTCTTACTGACTCCGCATGAGGCAGCCGACAGGCTCAAGAGATCATCAAGGACGAATCGAGAGGTGGCCGGCAAATGATTGTCGAGTATGAAAGCAAACAAACGCCAATACACAGGCTTGACCCCAGGGCTAAGTTCATCTGGCTCGTTGTGACCATAGCTATCAGCATTATTTGGACGGATCCCGTCTACCTTCTGGGATTAGGTGTATTGACCGTAATAATTGGCTTTATGGGGGAATTCCCCTGGCCTAAGATGAAAGGGACGTTCATGTTCCTGCTGATTGTCACAGCCATAATCACACTGGTCCAGGGCGCCACGTACATTCCTAAGGTCGTCTGGCTGGCCAACCCTGAGCGGGTCGTGCTCCATCTGATACCAGGCTGGATTCCCGGGATCGGCCCTGCATGGCCTCTACGAGTCGGCGGGCTTACTTACGGAATATGTATGGCTCTTAAGGTTTTCGTTGTCCTCATTGCCATATCGGTTTTCGGATACGTGACATCACCTTCTGAAGTCGTCCAGATTATCGTGAGGCTCCCCTTCGTTTCGTATAAGTCCGGGTTCGTGGTCTCAGCTGCCTCCAAGTTCGTGCCTGTTATCCAGATGCAGCTGGCTACGTTAAGAGACGCGGAGCGATCCAAGGGAGTTGATTTCGATTCAGGCTCCTTCACGGAGAAGGTGAAGAAGACCACAAGCATGCTGGTTCCCTTATTTGCCAATGCGCTTTCCATGGCTGACACCATGGCTTTGGCAATGGAGTCCCGGGCGTTCGGATACAGCAAGAACTTTACGATGATAAGGCCTTACAAAATGCAGGCATCTGACTGGCTCATGGTTGTCGTGTCCGTCGGAGGCCTGGCAGCAAGTATAGTCTGTCTCGCTGTATTCAAGTTGGGGGCGCTTTAGGATGGACGGAACGGACGGAGTGGACGGATTGGACGGAGTCGTAGTCTGTCTCGGCGCTTGCGCTATAGACATGATGTTTACCGTGGATAGGCTCCCGGAACCCGATGAAATGGTGTTTGCCGAAGGAGAGGTAGGATTCTTCGCAGGCGGGTCAACAGCTAACATCGCAGCCGGGATCGGACGCCTCGGTTATCCATCCAGATTCGTGGGGCGGACCGGAGACGATGAAAATGGCCGCAAGCTACGGCAGGCTTTCGAATCTGACGGGGTTGATGTCAGGTGGCTCTCCGAGATTAAAGGAGGCAGAACCGCCCAGACCATAATTGCTGTGGACCGGGCCGGCGAAAGAGTCATCTACTCGCTGGGGGGAGAAGCCATCCTCCAGGAACCCCATGAGTTTACAGGCGCGATCATGGAGAATGCGAAGATCCTTTACATCGGTGAGGTTTTGCCGGATGTAGCTCTCGAGGCCATCCGGGTTGCGAGGGCCCATGGCGCTATTGTCATCTACGGTCCCGGAGGCGGGATTTCATGGATGGACAAAGCGACACTTAACAGATTGATAAAGTCGTGTGACTATGTTGTGCTTTCCCGCGGGGAGCTTAGCTCAGTCACATCATGCAGATCCCACACTGAGGGCGCAAGCCGTCTCCTAGAATGGGGTGTGGGTAATGTCGTAGTTACGCTGGGTTCCGAGGGATCTGAATGCCATTCGCGCGGAAATATCGTAACTACACCGGGTCCCGAAGGATCCGAATGCCATTCGCGCGGCAGGGATAGCTGCCGGCACAGAGTATTCCGCGCTTCCGCCTTCTGTGTCCCGGATGTCATAGATACGACCGGGGCAGGAGATTCATTCGCCTCAGGGTTTATCACAGGCCTATTGGAAGGTATGGATATGGCTGAGTGTTTGGTGCGGGGGAATGCCTGCGCAGCCTTGGCCATCAGAAAGGTCGGCGCAAGGGAAGCTATGCCCACCGGGGAAGAGTTGAAGGAGTTTCTACGAAATGTCGAGTTATAGTATAGATCCAGGTAGAATAGCAGGAGCGCTCGCAGGAGTCGCAATCGGGGACGCAATGGGGATGCCGTCAGAGTTTATGACTCGCGACGAAATCCGTAATGTATACGGACGGATAGAAGGGTTTTTGACGCCTCGTCCGGGCCACATCCATGCCCGAATGACGGCAGGCCGGATCACAGACGACACAGAACAGACCCTCGCCATTATTGAGGCCCTGGATGCGCACGGAAGGATAACCCCGGAGGTGGCGGGCGGCGCGTATCTCAAATGGGCAGAGCAGACGAATGCCTATGAATCGTCGGTGTTAGGCCCCAGCTCACGCAAGGCTCTCGAGCGGCTCAAAGCAGGAGAAGACCCTCGCGATACGGGGTCAGGAGGGAGCACTGTAGGCGCTGCGATGCGTGTTGCGCCTATTGGGATAGTGAACTCCCCGGATCCGGAGAAGGCTGCCGAAGAGTGTTATCTGTCCTGCCTTCCGACACATGGCGTAAACATAGCGATTGCAGGGGCGTGTGCAGTGTGCTGCGGGGTAGCGGCTGCTCTCGCTGCAAAGTCCCTTGATGAAGTGGAAGATGCCGCGCTCTACGGCGCCCGGTATGGTGAGCGCCTCGGCATTCAGTGGGCAGGCACACTGGTGAGCGCAAGGATTGAGCTTGCCCTGGGTATTGTCGGTGAAAGCAAGGACGCCGAAGAAGCGGAATATCGCCTCTACACCACCTGCGGAGTGGGAATGGATCCGACAGAGCTTGTCCCAACTGCCGTAGGCCTCTTGGTCCTACATAAAGGCGATCCTCGGAAAGCCGTGCCTGCTGCTGCAAACATGGGCGGAGACACGGATACGCTTGCGTCCATAGTTGGGGCGTTATCAGGCGCTTACACCGGCATTCGGGCTTTCCCACAGGGATGGGTAGATACTGTCCAAAAAGAAAACAACCTGGATTTTGAAAAGCTTACCGCGATTCTCGTGGCTGTCAGGGAAAGGAGATATGCTAGCAATGGCCGGTATAGATGTTAGGCTTCGCCGAATATTCGGAGAGGACGGGAAGACGGTTATATGTCCGCTGGATTTCGGCGGTTTTATGGGGCCTGTGGACGGGCTTTATGACCCTTCTTCTGCAGTCCTCAAAGTAGTCGACGGAGGGTGTGACGCCATCCTCATCAACCCGGGTATGGCTGCGACTGAGTGGGAGAGCTATGCGGGGAAGGCGGGTCTCATAGTCCGGGTGACCGGAGGCGCTACGAAATTCAGTCCGAATCCGGCTTATCATACACTGGTATGCTCCGTGGAGGAAGCATGCCGGCTTGGCGCAGATGCAGTCTGCATCATGCTGCTGGTGGGTTCAGATTATGAACAGGAAATGTTTGAAATAATGGGTCAGGTAGTGTCGAGCTCACATGCCTTGGGCATTCCTGTCCTTGCAGAAGTCATCCCATTTGATCTTACCCATAGCTTCAATCCTGAGTGGATAAGCGTATGCGCGAGAGTAGGATACGAACTCGGGGCGGACGCGATAAAGACGTACTACACGGGAGAGGGCTTCGGGGAGATAGTTAAGGCTTGTAGGGTCCCGATTGTAATAGCCGGAGGTCCTAAAGTTGAGGATCCCAATACCGTAGTTCAGAAAGCCATGGCAGCAGGAGCTCGAGGAGTCGCGTTTGGGCGCAACGTGTATCAGGCTGATGATCCCACCGGGAAGGTCAGGGAGCTGTACAGCATCGTTCACGGAGATTGCCCTTGTAAGGAGGGACGATAACCGTGAAAGCAGTTGTGTATCATGGCCCCGGTGATCTCAGGATTGAGAACGTGGACGTTCCCGTCCTTAAAGAGGGGGACGCGCTTCTTGAGGTATCCTATTGCGGCCTTTGCGGGACGGATGTCAAGACATACAGGCGCGGACATCATATGTTTACCCCTCCGTGTATTCTCGGCCACGAAGTCGTAGGAAGGATAGCTGAGATCAAGGGCATGCCTCAAAGATCCGATATTGCAGTAGGAGACAAAGTTGCAGTTGCTCCTTACGTGCCATGCTACGGGTGTGCGTATTGCCGCAAAGGCAGGGAGGAGCTTTGCACAAATAAAGGCTGGATCGAAGGGGCTTTTGCTGAGTATGTAAGGATCCCCTCTGAGGTTATGAGTAAAGGGACGTTTCGTGTCCCTTCTGATGAGCACTTTAAGCTCGCCTGCCTTTCTGAACCCCTTGCTTGCTGCCTGAACGCGGTCTTCGACTCTCATGTGGGACTTGCGGATACAGTCATGATAATCGGCGCAGGGCCAATGGGCCTTCTCATGCTTGAACTATGCAAGACTGTCGGGACCTCAAAGGTCCTCGTGAGCGAGCCGAATGAATTCAGAAGGAGCAAGGCGGCTGCAAGCGGAGCTTTCGTTCTGAACCATCGGGATGAAGGTGCGGACATATCTTCGTGGGTGAAGGATGAGACAGACGGAGTCGGCGCTGATGTAGTGTTTGTCTGTGTTGGAACCGTAGATGCTGTGAACTCCGCATTCGGCTGTGTCAGAAAGGGCGGTGTGGTAAACATATTCGGCGGGTTGCCCAGAGGGTCCAGTCTGACTTTGGACCCGCACATCCTCCATTATGACGAAGTCATTGTCACCGGGAGTTTCGGCTTCACGCCGCTGCAGTTTCACACAGCCCTTACTATGCTGACCAGCGGTACGATAGATGTTGGGAACATCATTACACACGAGTTTAGTATCGATCAGGCGAAAGAAGCCTTTGATATGGCGTCGTCGGGGGAAGCTTTGAAGATACTTCTTGAGGTTAATGGTAATGCGTGACTTCTCTCTTATGGGGATAGACATAGGCACATCAGCAGTCAAGGTATTGCTGTGGAGGTCAGACAGGAGCGTGCGGAAGGTGCGCCGTCCGGCTAAGGAATCCTATGTGAAGGTATGCGGTGCCGGTATCCCGGAGCAGGATCCTGTCAAGCTATGGCAGATTGTGACCGGGTGCATTCAGGAGGCGCTAAAGGGGTGCGACGCTCGCAGCGTCCAAGGTGTAGGGCTGTCCGGGCACGGGCCGTCCCTTGCAGCAGTGGCCTCGAACGGGGATCCGGTGTCCAACACAATAACTTGGATGGATCCCAGGCCTCTCATGGTTGAGGACTGCCAGAATGCGTATAACGGACCGTCTTTTGAGGCAACCGCAAAGTGGATATATGACCAACTCGAAAGCGCCGGCAAAGATGAGGCGCAGGAAGGCGCTGTCCGCGTGCTGCAACCCAAGGATTACGTAGGGTTAAGGCTTACAGGTGAAATGCGGATGGACTCATCTTCCGCGTCATGCATGAGGTGGTTCTCGGACGATACAGGAGACATTAGCACACCGGATCCTGTCGGAAGGCTGTTTCCAAGAGTGGCGGATCCATGGGAAGCTATCGGACAGGTGACTCAGGAGGCGTCGGAAGTGACCGGCCTTCCTCAGGGTATACCGGTGGCTGC
>DUVA01000039.1 GCA_012841305.1 Bacillota bacterium
CTCCCTGAGAGCCACTTCGGCAGGTCTAAGAGCTTCTACGGGGTTGACTGGCTCTCTCTGAGAGCCACTTCGGCGGGTCTAAGAGCTTCTACGGGGTTGAGTGGCTCTTCCTGAGAGCCACTCGGGCGAATTCGAAAGCTTCCACCGGGGTAAGTGGCTCTCCCTGAGAGCCACTTCGGCAGATTTGAGGGCTTCCCTCTGATCGAGTGGCTCACCCAGTAAGCCAATCCGATCGATCCGCCAATGAGTTCGGTGTATGAATTCGACCGCATGTTCGGAGTGTGAATAATTCTGTGTAAATGGTATTTCACCGCATGTCTAGGTAACGTGCTCGAATTTCGAACACCCAAACTCGAATGGCTCCCATATCGGCGACTTCTGACGGTGCCTGATTGAAATTCGAACACCGGTTTGGAGATCCGTGTACTATTTTCGAACACGGGAACGTGGTTCTGCAGAATGTGGTAATGTCTAATCGCAAACCGGCCAGGGTAAGACACCTCGATTAATTCGACATTTATGTGTGTCTCCGCAGATTGGACTTGCAAACGGAAACCGGAGGCGACGCCATTACGTTAAGCCATCAAATTCGCGTTCCGCAAAATCACAGAAAAAATACAGCGGCAATAAGGAGGAATAAGGGAAATCAAGTAGAATAAGTAAGGCACAGATGGGTCGTCAGACATCATAATGTCTGTTCCGACCCGAGAGGACAATAGACGAGAGCAATAGACGAGAGCAATAAACGAAAGTAACAAACGTTTGGATATGCGCAGCAATAGCCCCAGGTTCCGAGCCTGTACGATTTGAGTAGCAGATAAGCTGTTAAATCCAGTTACGGGTAAATCTTTTGCGGGTAAGTCTTTGGAATTGACTGACAACTGTTGCAGAGCCAGGCTTGCCGCAAGGTGTAGGATTCCCACTGACGTGACCGCCTAAGGATCCTGAGCTGTGAATCTTTGGCACTATGAGACTCTAACTGTAATAGTAGGAAGTTGATAGATAAATGCGCAAACCTGATAAGTCTCGTCAAGCAAGAGCCGGATTGAAAGCCTTTTTCAGATACTTGGCATTGATACTGATCCTTGTATGGTCACTATTTCCGGTGTACTGGATGCTTAATAATTCGTTCAAAAACCGTGTAGAACAATTCTCTGCAGTACCTACATTCTTCCCGCATCAGATAACCCTTGAAAACTACAGGAGTCTCTTTAGCAATCTGGGGTTCAGTAATGTGATAGCGAATAGTTTTGCCATCTCATTGACCTCTACGCTTATTGCTGTAGTCATCGGATCATTAGCTGCTTATAGTCTGTCCAGGTTCAGATTCCGGGGTAAGCGTATTCTAATGATATGGATTCTACTTACCAGGATTTTTCCGCCTGTTACTTTTGTAATACCCATTTACAGTATTATGAGAAACGCAGGATTGATGAACACAAGAACTGCGCTGGTCCTGGCGTACATTGCTTTTAATCTACCATTTGCCATCTGGATGCTGGTGAATTTCTTCAACGAGATTCCTGTGGAAATTGAAGAGAGTTCAATGGTAGACGGGGCTACCCTTTATCAGACGTTTTCCAGAATTGTGCTCCCGCTTGTACTACCAGGATTAGCTGCTACCGCTATTTTCACGTTCATAATGTCATGGAACGAATTCATGTATGCCATGATTTTCATACAGTCTCCGAAACTCGCAACCGTTCCTGTTGCATTATCAGGCCTAATAACCGAATACTTGGTGTTGTGGGGTCCCATGAGTGCAGGAGGGATAATGTCTGTCATACCGATTCTTGTCTTTGTGGTTTTGATGCAAGACTACCTAATCAAAGGCCTCACCCTTGGAGCGGTCAAGGGTTGAGAGAGTTAAGGAAAGGAAGATGAGTACATGTTAAGGAAGAGGTTTAGTCTGTCCTTGCTCGTTGTGGTTGTTCTGATGGCTTTTGTGCTGACAGGGTATGACGCGGGTGCAGCTACGGCAAAACCGGGAGAGGTAACCCTAACCCTTGCGGCGAGAGCAGGAGCCATGGGAGATGCCTTGACTGAATCAGCCAAAAGATATGAGGAAGTGACAGGCAAGAAAGTCCAGGTCATATGCATGCCGTATGCAGAACTCAAAGAGACTGCGGTATTAGATGTGAGGAATAAGGCAGGTGCCTACGATTTAGTCATGTTGGATGATCCGTGGATGCCTGAATTCTCCCAAGGTAAACTCCTGACAAATCTTGATGAGTACTTCAAAGACGGCCTCGATGACGATTTCATTGAGAACTGTGTAGCGTTATGTAGGGATCCGTATGGTAAAGGGTCATTATTCGCTCTTCCTGCAATAGGCAATGTCACTATGTTCTACTACAGACACGATCTCTTGACAAAATACAACCTGTCTCCTCCGAAAACGTGGGACGATGTGATCAAGATAGCGGAAATCATAACAAGAGATGAACCTGATACATACGGATATGTGGTCAGAGGCCAGAGAGGAAATCCGATAGTTGCTGATTATCTGCCGATTTTCTGGGCGTACGGTGGAGAAGTGCTGGATGGAAACATGATGCCTACTGTAAACAGTGACGCAGGAATAAAAGCCATGGAAACCTACTTAAAATTGAAGGAGCTCAGCCCAAAAGGGTGCGAGACTTTTGACAGCGATCAGATTGCTACCGCATTGACGCAAGGTCAAATAGCTATGACAATTGCATGGCCCTCCTGGGTATCCCAGGTAGATAATGTCGAGAGTTCTAAGGTAGTCGGGAAAATCGAATTCTTGGCAGTGCCAGGCCAGGCCAAAGATTCCGCTGCCATGATCGGCAATTGGTTGATGGGTATTCCGGTAACATCGAAAAACAAGGAAGAAGCAGTGGAATTCGCAAAATGGATCATCAGCAAAGAAACGCAAAAGGAAATGGCATTAATGGGTGGAGGAGCTCCTACAAGGAAGAGCCTCTACAATGATCCTGACTTGACGGCAAAATACCGTCACTACCCGGCACAGCTTTCTGCACTTGAGCATTCAGTGGCTCGTCCGAGAACTCCTTACTGGAGTCAGATCGAAGATGTATGGGGACTCTATTTGTCCCAAATACTGGTGGGGCAGATTGATGTCCGCGAAGGCCTTGATAAGGCAAATAAGGAAATCGAGAGAATACTGAGATAACGATAGCGATAACGATAACGGTTGGTCTTCCCCCGCTTCTTGAAGCGGGGGAAGACCGGCAAAAGGTGATATTATGCGAAAAGCCGAGAGACTTACTTATCTATTTGTTTTACCTGCAGTAGTGGTTTTTGCTCTATTGACTGTATATCCGTTGATATACGCCATAGTTACCGGTTTCTACAAAATAGATTTCATAAGAGCCAAAACTATGTTTTATGGCTTTCAAAACTATGCAGAAATCCTTACTGATGACACCTTTTGGGTTGCAGTCAAGAACACGTTGTTGTTTGTTGTATTAGCCGTAGTTTTCGAGACTCTTCTCGGCACACTATTTGCCCTGTTCTTCAATTCAGGGTTCCGATTTATGAAGCTTTACAGGACAGTAGTCCTTGTGCCTATGCTATTACCTCCCATAACAGTAGCTTTAACATGGAAGATGATGTACGACTACAATTTCGGCATATTTAACTTCCTATTGAAAACCATTGGATTATCGCCTGTGGAGTGGTTAAGTTCCACTGATTGGGCATTGCTTTCAGTAGTCTTGACAGACATATGGCAATGGACGCCTTTTGTGTTTCTTGTAATACTGGCCAGCCTTCAGTCCATACCGCTGGAGATATACGAGAGCGCGCAAGTTGAAGGCGCAAGTTACGTTCAGAGCCTAAGATACATCACACTACCGCTGCTCAGGCCTGCCCTTGCTCTTGTGCTGCTACTACGAACAATTGACACTTTCAGAGTCTTTGACAAGATGTATGTATTGACCGGGGGAGGCCCGGGTAATGCCACAGAAACCATAACTTACTACATCTATCGCTATGGTTTCAGGTATTTCCAAACCGGCTATGCAGCAGCAGCTTCCATCATCATGGTTATTATGGTCTTAATACTTTCAATCCCCTACATAAAGCAAGTTATCGGGACAGCAGATTTTCAACGCAACGCCAATTGACAGGCTTCACTAGAAGAGGACTCCTTCTTCCCCAATCCCCATTTTCACCGAATCATGGGGGAACGCCTTTATTCTATATTCAAGCCACACCTGCTTTTCAGTGTAACTATAGGAAAGTCTGAGTTCTCTGCAATGCATGTCTCGCATGACTGCCACATCTCCGCGAAGAACGCCGGGAACCCTAGACTTCGTGGCGCCTCCGTATACCAGGGTCCATTCCAGCCCCCATGCGTCAGATACCTGGAGCGCCACGTGGCTTTCCACCCTATCCAAAGCTTCCCGGGAGAAATCATACCTCGCCCCTATTTTCACAAGGCATCTTTCTGATGCAGCGACCTCCAACTTCCCAATTGCATCTCGCATGTGACGAGATTGAGGATCATAGGCAGCAGAAGCTTCCACTGCCCAAGCTTTCCCCTCTGAAAGCCTGGCTTTCCCGGTAACATTCCGGTAAATCTTCGTGTAGAAATCATACCCGCAGTCCACTGACGCAGTGAAGATCCCTTTGGAAAGAGTCAACCTCCCGGTCAAAAGCCCTTTCCTGTCCTTCCTGTCAAACGCGAAAGGAGTCTCCCCGAACACACCGCAATAATCATATCTGCCTAAAATGATGACTGCATTATCTAGAGCCCGGGTCTCCAAGGCCAGCGCACCTTGAAGTACATACCTGGAATCGCCTGTAGAATAGTTATCAAAGCCGCAACCCGCCGATAGAGTGGCCCTTGTCGAGTTCCCCAGACGATATGACTGCTCCACCCCGTCAATCCCTATATGCACCTTACTTCCTCTAATGATGGGATCGCCAAACCATAGGGACGTCCTCTCTGCATACCGGCCGAAGGCTACATTCCACTTGAGTCTTAGCGGAAATCCTCCGAATTTCAAAGGATGCCCTTCAATGACTATCTCCGGCGCACGTCCTATAGCTTCATAGGGAAGCGGGTCCACTTCACCTTCTTCTTCCTTCTCTCGCCTTTCCACAGGTTTCACATACTGCTCAGCCACGGCGCGGGCAGACGCTTTTTCGAAGTCCTTGGATGCTTCGAGACGGTAATTGAGATATTTATCGTCTTTCCGCAACCCGCCCTGAACTTGGCGCTCGAAGAACCTGAGGTCGCCTGACAAAGACAAGCCTTCCGGTTCTCTCCATCTCCCTGTCAGCGTCACCTGTGTCCGGTCAGACCGGGCTATCCCTGTCACCTGAGCTTTATCCACGACGAAATCCGCGGATCTCCTGTCATCAGCGTATCTAATCCTTGCCGTGCCTGAGATCTGCGTATTGAAGACTCCTGTAAGAGAAAGGTTATCAGAATACTTGAGGCCTAAAGAGCATGTAGTCCCTGAAGCTACAGGCAATTCGTGTGCAAGTTCCAGCCTGGACTCGACATGGTTTGTCATCCTATTCATTAACTCGTATATGTATAGAGAGCCGGTCCCTAAGATTCCGAAGTTATAAAGGTGTTTTGCACCAAGACCCAGGCCTTGCCTGCTGAAATAGTCCAGATACAAATAACCGCGGAATGAAGGGCTTCTATAGTAGTTATAGGTGGTTTTAACAAACCAGCCTTCTTTAGCTCCATAGCCAACCTGGGGCATATCGAATCTGTTCTCCTCTTTGAGGGGAATGACAAGGTATGGCCAGCGGAAAACACATAGTTTGCCTTCCCAGTAGGACAACTGCCAGAGCTCCATCCTGTCGCCTACATGTATTTTTATTTCGCCGGCCTCGACCCGGTAATGAGGAGTCTCCAGGTCGCACGTGGTGAAGCTTCCGCCTTCTATACGTACCCTGCCGGGTTCAGCCTGAAATTCGGAGCCTGTTATGTACATAGGGCCTTCCATACGGTCACCCTGGACAGTCGCCTTTCCCGACTGCAAAACCCCATGCTTCGATGTTAAGTCGTATGTGAGGATTTCGCCGCGTGCCACATCCTCGCCGTCATGGAATTCTACATCTCCTGAAGCTGCAAGCTCCCCTGAAATAGCGTCCATCTCCAGAAGATGGCACAAAATAGTAATGTCCTTGTACTTAAGGATTACATTGCCTTCAGCCCGGATGGATCTCTTCTCCAGATCAACGCGTAAGGCATCACCTGTTAGCTGTACAGCACTACTTGAATCTGATGCAAAACTACAAGGCGACAAAAGGACGGAACAGAGACAAATAGACACTGAGGCGAGCAATACCGGTAGCATGGCACTCTTGTGCCAATTGAAAGCCTTCCTACCCATCTCTACAGTCCGCCGCCTCGAGGCGCCTTCTCGCTGCTGACAAGAAGCAGAGCTCCCACCAACGCGAATATTATGTTCCCTGTCCATGCCGCGATAAACGGAGGTAAAACATTGGAACACCCCAGAGAACGCAGGATTGAAGAAAGCGCATAGTAGAGAAAAGCGATACAACCCCCTGACACTTTACCGGCAAACCTACCTGTTTTAGGGCTTGCTGTGGTTGCGGCAATCGGCGCCCCGGTCAAAACAAATATGAATGGAGCAAAGGGAAGAGCGAGTTTCAACTGGTAATCTACGATTAGCGCTGCCACATTAACGCCGCCTGCCTCGAATAAATCAATGTATGATTTTAACTCCTTCCTACTCATCTCGCTTGGAGTCTTCTGCCCGTCGAAAAAGGACTCAAATTTCTGATCCATGTGCAAATTCATTTCCTTGAACTTGGCTTCGTAGACCACGTAGCCTTCGGAATCCAAGTCGTGCACTACACCGTCAGAGAGCGTCCATACAACTCCTTTCGCACTTCCGCTCTTGGCAGTAATAATCCTGGGAAGCCCATCCCTCCGAACTTCGTAAACCAGAACATCACGTAATTTTTGAGAAGACGCATCTACCTTCCGTATGTAAAAGAACCTGTCCCCGGTGCCTCTGAAGAATACATTCTCCTCTGCAGTCGGGAGAGCCTCCTCTAGGACTATCCTCCTGATTATGTTCTCGAACTCATGGTTAGCCCAGGGAACTAAACGATCGTTAAAAGCAAATGTGCTGGCGCTTGCCAAAAGTCCCAGGACAAGAAGGGGCAGCACAATTCTGAAAGCCCTGACTCCGCCGGTACGAAGGGCAGCAAGCTCACTGTCCTTCCCCAGGCGCATCAGGGACAACAAGGCGCCACAAAGAGTAGCTACAGGAATAGACTGGGCTATGGCATCAGGAAGCTTGTAAAGAAGCAATCTTGTAACTGTGCTTGTAGCCACTTTCTTCACAATTATCAATTCCGCGAGCCAAAATAGCTGGCTCGCGAGGATTATCAGTATGAATCCGCCTATACATCCAAGAAAAGGCAAGATAAACTCTCTTGATATGTATCGATCGATAATCTTCAGAACTTTACAGTCACTCCTATCTGATGAGTGCCACCCAGACCGGTATGGCCGGGAACCGTGGCAACATCCAGGTAAGCATAATCCACGGAATATCTCCCAACATGTAATCCGATTCCGTAAGTTACAGCCCCCTCACCTAGCCTTATCCCATAGTAACCGAATCTTGCAGCCACGTTCGGAGTCAGCCACCGCTCCACTCCGACTCTGAGACACGGCGTATCGTTCTCATACTCTCCGGAAGATGAGACTCGCCCGCCTATGTTGTATATATCAAGGGCAATTAATGTATGAGGATTCGGCCTATATCCGATTCCGGGACGAATGTTGATTCCTATTCTTTCACTGCTCCCGTCATCCCAATACAACTCAGATAATCCCGCGTCTTGAAGTAAGCAACCAATTGAGAGTTTACTGTTTACATGGTATAAAAGCCCCACATCCAACCCAAAACGAGATCCTGCCATGCTATCTTCGCCCATAAGTCGCATTGAGTAGTTTTCGTATCTGAAATTCGCTCCAACTGAAAGCCCTTCAGCTACCACTGTAGCGATGGAGCAAATGAACCAATCCGCTGCCTGATACCGGCCGCTCGCCGCAAACTCCCCGAGATGTTCACGGATCAAGCTAAGGCCGACAGTGAGGTCACCGTGTTCAGGCCAAATACATACCAAGAAATCATCGTAGTTGTACGTATCCCTATTGCTAAGGGTCGAGGTGACATGAAAGCCCCTCTGATCCAACATGGCGATGCCTGCAGGATTCCAGTACACGGCACTCATGTCATCTGCGATCCCGACAAACGTGCCTCCCATTGCCATTTGCCGCGCACCTACACAAGCCCATGCACGCTCTGAGGCACAAGCGACAATCATAATTGCCAGAATAGCAATTATTAAGCACAGCCCACACTTACCAGGCCTTGCCATAGAAGATTCTCCTCTCCCCCGCATAGTATTTTCGCTTTGCCCCCGTAAATCCCTTCTTAGGCGCCAGTGGGAGAAAGTATCCAGAAAAAGAAATACGCCCCTGGTCAGAAGACCAAAGGCGTTAAGTATGAGTTCATTAGTTTTCGCTCGTTTTCCGAGGTCTTGGGTGGCCCCGCACGGTACGTACGTTTTCTGTTGCAGGTGTTGCAACGAGGCCGGATTTTGTCAAGGCAACCCTCAACGGTACGTACACTTTCCGGAACCGGCCATTACTTATGGCGATCTACTTAGCTAGAACTTCGTTGTAAAGGATACCCCTGCTGACAAACGGCTGGTATCAAGTAACCCTATGCTGAAGCTAAGGCCCTTAGGAAAGTCGAACCGCGCTCCGATATTGAACGCGCCTCCGACATATTCTCCCATCACAGTCGTAAGGGGTGCCTGAAACCCTGAACCACTTGAAATAGTTACAGGATTAAGGATATGATCCACCCCTACGAATATGCCGTTAAACCTGCCTGTTCCAAACCCCAAATGGGCTCTGGGCCCGGATGCCATGAGACGTTTACTGGCAGCAACGTAAAGGGCCTGACCTTCGAGGCCTACAGCGACTGCAGGCAAATCCACAGCTTCCCCCATAAGCCTGAATTTCAACATCGGATAGATAGTAGCTCCGTCGCTGAAGCCTCGTGAACCCAGACCTACTTCCAGATTAGGGATGACTCCTGCACTTATGTACACGCAATCAGTAAGACCCAGTCGACTATATCCTATAGCGAAGCTACCCTGTCCCAGAGTGTCAGCGGACGGCGCCAGCAAAAGCCCGCTCTTGCCCGACTGGGATGTGGCCGCAAAGGTCAACTGAGACACGCTGACAATCAGCGCCAGTATTATGCTTGCAATAGTTGCCAGACTTGATGTGTTGATCTTTCTTCTCATGAAACAATCCCCCTTTAATAACACTTAGGAGGATTATTCTTCAACACACCCTTGTTTTCCTACATTAACCTTGACATGATTTACTTACACATTCATCCAAAAAGCGCCTGCATTCGATTTCACATACCTCGTTCTATCTCGGCAATCCTTCTCTCCAGTTCGCGTAATCTCTCTAAAACCTCCGGCAGCTTTCGGGATGCAGCTTCCATCTTAAGCTGTTCCTTGTGGGGACGAGCCGGCCTGCCTGACACAAAAGAACCCGGTGGCAGATTCGTAGATAC
>DUVA01000040.1 GCA_012841305.1 Bacillota bacterium
TAGATACCCGGACCTCGCCGCATGGCGATTCATGTCCTGAATGAGCCGGACAGCAGAGCGCATTGAGGCAGTGATATGCTGGGCAACGAAGTACACTCTGGCTTGTGTATCGTCTTCTGTGCGTCCGGCGCGGCCTGCCATCTGGGTAAGGGTTGCGGTATCGAATATCCGTTCATAGTCAGCGTAAAGAACCAGGACGTCAGCATCTTGAACTGTGATGCCTCGTTCAAGCACGCTGGTTGAGACAATGATGTCAAGTGCGCCTGTCCTAAAAGCTTTTCGGTGCAAGTCCCGGTTAGGGTGGGCTGCATGAATTGAAGCAATTCTCGGTGTTTTGAGCTGCGAGGCACTTCCAGCCGGTGAGAAATTTCCGGCGGGTGACGAGCTTCCGGCCGGTGAGTAGCTTTCGACAGGAGTTGCATTTTGGCTGCCAGGCGACTGTCCCGACTGTGCCGAGACTTGTAATGAAGCAGATAATCCTGTGCAGACCATGCGTGACAGTGCCACTGTCGGGACGAATACGAACACCTTCCTTCCTGCTCTCAGTGAACGTTCTACTATGGCTAGCACTTTGTCCGGTAGACGAAGTCCGTTACCTGCGCTCCTGCAGGTTTCGGCATCACCTCGCCTGGTTTTGCTGCGCTCGTCGGAAGCCCCGCTTGCAGAGGTATTTCGGTCGAAGACGCCCCGACGGGCATTTCGGTCGAAGGCGCCTTGGGAGGCATTTCTGCCGAAGACGCCCCGAGAGGTATCTCGGTCGAAGGCACCCGGAAACGGGCTTCTTCGGCTGGTTTCATCCGGCAGAGGCAGGCGAGTCTGAGTGATTTCCGGTTCAGGAAGGGGTCTGCCGTGGTGGCGTGCGGAGATCCGTACTAAAGTTATTTCGCTCATATCGGCTTTTCGCAGCAGCTCCCGGTCAGGGGTTGCGGTCATGAAGACCGTATTGCCGCGTCGAGCAGTGGCCCGCCTCACTGCGTAATGTAGGATTGCGCTGCCACGATAAGGGAACGCGTCGACTTCGTCCAAGATGACAAGATCGAAAGCCCGGAAAAACCTGAGTGCCTGGTGGGTTGTAGCTACAACAATATCCGCGTCGAGATAACGTGATTTCGCGCCGCTGCGAAGCTCCAGGATACGGGCATCAGGTATGGCAGCGCCGATCCGCGGAACCAGTTCAGCCACGACATCGCTTCTTGGGATTGCGAATAGGACTTTGCCTCCGCGCCTAAGCACATGTGCTATGGCCTCGAAGACCACTTCTGTTTTCCCTGCGCCACACACTGCAAAGACAAGGCATTCATTATGTTCAGGGTTTTGCAGGAATTCCATGACCAGTTGTGATGCATGTTTCTGCGCCGGGGTCAGCTCAAAAGGTAGACTAACTGCAAAGTTGCGATTGCCCCCCGGCTGTATGACGGGCAGTGTACTTCTGGCCATTGCCAGATCGACTGAAGTCTCATCCAGGGATGTGCCTAGGGATACTATGGTGTAAGCGGTGGATACATTTGAAGAGCGGGGCGCGTCTTGATTGCAGGATTCATTTGAGAAGCCAGGCTTGTCCGGATGAGAGAATTCATCTGAAAAATAAGCATTTTGCGTGAGCGATTCATCTGGAATACGGCCTCTCTCCCCAGGTGAATAGTATAGGGGACGGCAAGCCCTTGCCTGTCCCATTGATGCGCACTCAGGGCAATAGAAGCACGTCTGACTTGAGCATGAGGCATACGAAGCCTGGACTACGCTTGGATTGCCACACCGCCTGCAGGACGGGATCCCGAACCTCTCAACTGCAACGGACGGGACTCGTCCGATGACGCCTCGTAGGATTAGGGTTTGGAGTATGTCATGGAGATCGCCGGTTATGTGGTGTCCACGTTCTAAGAGGGCTTTTCTGATTTCGTGCTGAAAAAGGATGCGACCTCGGAGCGTCTCCGCGAGTGTGTTTAGATCCTCTTCAGTCGGCAGAACGACGTTGCGACAATCGTGGATGGTAGCGATATCAAAGCGGGAGGCGTCCCGCTGGCGGCAAAGATCCGGAAGGAAGGATCCGAGAAAGCGTGTGAACAGGCTTTTCCCCGGGGCTTGCGGACGGAATTGCCTCCCGAGTTGCCTCCTTAGTTGAGTCTTCAGTTGAGTCCTGAGTTGAGTCTTGAGTTGAGTCCCGAGTTGCGTTTTGAGTTGCGTCTTGAGCTTGTTAGCCCTGTGCGCAGCCCAGGCCAAAGGCATAGGCCCGGCAACTACAGACAGGTGGCTATACCCTAGGGCTGAAAGCACTTTGAGGTCGAGCAGGGGATAGTGGGTGACTTCGACAACACGGCGGTGACCTGCTGTGTCCTGTGGAGCGAATGCGTCATACACAAAATAAAGCTTCTCTATCATTGCCTTGCCACCTCCATATCTTTCCATTCAACACCATGGCGGGGCTGACCTTCAAAAGAGGTGGACGACACAGTGAAATCACCTGAAAACCGTTCTTGTTGGTGATTGGCGCGGTGTGAAAATGAGGTTAGGATACGATCAGGTATTGCAGGCAATGGATCCGGAGAAGGTAAAAGGTTTTCCGTATCCGATAGGGATCCGCGCATGGAGACCGGCGTGGGGTCAAGGTAATCCCACGACATTCAGCAGGCTATGAAGCCTTGATATGGTTGGCGTGGCGCCAGGCCCTGAGCTCGATGAAAAGTAGGCGAAAGGGGCATCGGTTTATGAACGAGCACATTGTGGACGGGATGACGAAGCCTGGCCCGGTGACGGGGCCCGGCCTGGCGCAGGATCTTGAGGCCCCCTCGCACAGTGTGGCACATGCCATATCCGTGTTCGCGAAGAAGGTGTTTGATTTCGTCTTTCCGGAAGAGGAAGGATGCGTGCTGTGTGGGAAAGCTGCAGATTCAAGACATTCGGAGGAAGTCTTCTTCGCCGTAATTTGCGGTGACTGTCTCGGCCGGATCCCCTTTGTGCAAGAACCCATCTGCGAGGTATGCGGCCGTCCGCTGAGGGGGCAAGCCGTCGACATTACCGGACGGGGACATCCATCCAGTATCGGCGACCGCGAACGCCTGAAAACACGGGCATCCTTGATTCCGGGTGTGGAAGGGAATGCGTCGGATGTATTAGGGTCAACCGGCACACCAGGCAGGGCGGTTTGCAGCGATTGCGGCAAGCAAGGCAGGTTCTTCTTAAGAGCGCGAGCGGTTGGCACGTATGACGGAGTGCTGAGAGACCTCATCCGTGAGTTTAAGTTCTATGGAAGACGCGACCTGGCTGAAGGGCTGGGTGTCCTCATGGCCAGGGAGGTGTCACAGGATATTCGTATGAGGCGTTGTGACATTATTGTCCCGGTTCCTTTGCACCCTATTCGGTTGGCTGAGCGAGGTTACAATCAAGCAGAGCTCCTTGCGAAGGAGGTCGGATTCTGTTTCGGAACGCGTGTCCAGGACAGTGTTGAAAGATTGATCGGACCCGGTGAGCAGAATAAGTTGGGGAGGCAGCTTCGCAAGGATCATATCCGAGGAGCGTTCAATGTGCCGTATCCGGCAAGGATTGCCGGAAAGCGCGTGCTACTGGCAGACGATGTGATTACCACCGGCAATACGGCAAACGAATGCGCGCGCGCCCTGCTCCGCGCCGGTGCGGCTGAGGTTTATGTAATCGCAGCTGCCATTTCCCCGTTTGAGCAGGAATGGCTTGTGCATTAGGCGAGCACGAAACGCGAGCCGGTTGTCCCGGGATTCCCAAGGCTTAAGCAGATCCAAACTGCCGCAGGAATTGAAGATATGCTATGCAAGACCAGTAAGTGGCGGTTCGTTGGTTCGGGTGTTGCGACGATGATTTACTCCTGCGCTATGATGTCCTTATACTCAATGGTGAACTCCACGAGTCTCGGCACCATGTAAATGGGACACAAGCACCTTACTGCAAGGGCTATGGCGTCGCTGGGCCTGGAGTCAACTACCGTTACCTTTCCGTCATGTTGAATATGGACTTCTGCATAATAGACGCCTTCTTTGATTCCGGTAATGACTATATGCTGCACCATTCCGCCCATAGCATCACAGACTGATTTTAGCAAATCATGAGTCAAGGGGCGGGGAGGTTCATCTCCGGAAAGCGGGATAGCTATGGCTTGAGCCTCAAAGGGGCCAATCGCTATAGGAAGGATATACTTATCGTCAGGATCAGCCAGGAGGACTGAGAACTCATTGTCGGGGCCGGCTGCGATACCGAAGACCTTCATTGTTAGCAGGATAATCACCTTCCTTCATCTTAGTGGCTCTGTGGGCCTTATTAATGGCGCTATGGGTCTTACTCATTATTGTATCATACGCGATAGAAAGGGTTCTCCGTTCACTTGAGATAGTTCAAGTCTTGACGGAATCCTGCCCGTCTCCGGCAGTCAAAGTGATCTTTCCCCTTTTACTGCTGATTTCATCTGATGAATCTCATCTCATGAGCCTTAAGGGAGCTGTGATGGCCCGGAAAAGACGTACACGGCCTACGGAAGAAGCCTTTTCTTTGGAAGACTGACAGTGAGTCAGTGATGAGTCCTTGTGAATGTTATTCGTGATGTCTGTACAATTTCCTTCTGAAGCCAGACCGGCTATGTTTTGGATTTTGGACCGGGGAGAGCGCAGAAGACGTGACGACTCATTATAAAGCCTGAGCTCGCTGTATGTCCGATTCTGGGCCGGGGAAGTGCAAAGAATGTGACGACTCCGCTAACCAAGGAAAAGTGCAGGCTTCCGGGTTTATCCTGCCGGCTGCCTCATGGAAAAATGTACTCAAAATGGTAGATGAGCCTATTGATTTCCATAAGGGTGCTTGGTATAATAGTTCCGTAAACGTTTACGACGCGAGTAGGGGTAGGGTTACGGTAGGAGTAGGAGGATGAGCGTTATTCCCACGATTAAGGATTTGGCAAGGGAAGCCGGGGTTTCATATGCGACGGTTTCCAGAGCTCTAAATGACCATCCGGAAGTCTCTGACGAGACGAAGAAGCGAATCATGAAGATCGCTTTAGAGATGGGGTACCAACCTAATGCCATTGCCCAGGGCCTGGTCAAGAAAGAGACGAAAACTGTAGGCCTCATCATTCCCGACATCACAAACCCATTCTTTCCTGAGGTGGCCCGCGGAATAGAGGATGCTGCTGTCGAAGCCGGATATACCATCTTTCTCTGCAATACCAATTGGAACGCACAAAGAGAGGAACGTTATTTTGACGTCCTGATACAGAAACAGGTCGACGGGCTCATCATCGGTCCCAGCTCGGAAGAGGTGTCCCACTTGGGGAAAGTCCTTGCCAGCGGGATCAAGACAGTTTTTATCAGCAGAGGAATCAATCATACGAACAGCACTTCTATTATCATAGACAACATTCTCGGCGCAAAACAGGCGGTAGAGTACCTGATACAACGCGGTCATCAGAGGATTGCTTTTATCGGCGGACAGGAAGACATATCAACTAACCGGGAACGATTGCAAGGCTATACCCAGGCCTTGAACAATAACGGACTGGCGCTGGACGAGTCCCTGATAAAGACCGGTAGTTTCAAGCGAGACAGCGGGTATTTCATTATGAATCAGATCCTGAAATCAGATGACTGCAACCGGCCCACCGCTGTTTTTGCTGCCAATGATCTCTTAGCTCTCGGAGTTATCCAAGCAGTCAAAGAAAACGGGCTGAGTATTCCAGGAGACGTCGCAGTCGTGGGCTTTGATGATATTGAGTTTGCGTCGTTACCCGAAATTCAACTGACGACTGTATCTCAACCCAAGTACGACATGGGGAAACTGGCTTTTTCCACATTGATGGAACTAATAAGAGGAGGAGGGTATTCCAGCGGTAGAAAAATACTCTTAGATCCTGTCCTAGTTATCCGGCACACCAGTTGAATCAGGAGAGGGGTGAGACATGGTGGAGAAGGTACGTTTAGGGCTTATCGGCACGGGAAGGATCGGAAGGATGCATGCTCGCAACCTGAAATACCGGATCCCCGGAGCCGAACTGGCGGCAGTCTCAGACATCATGGAGGAGGCTGCTCGCTCCGTCGCCAAGGAACTGGCTATCCCTGTTGTAGAAACTGATTACCGTAAACTGCTTGAAAGAGACGACATTAATGGAGTAGTGATCTGTTCCCCTACGGGTACACATGCCCAGATTACTGAAGAAGCGGCTGCCGAAGGGAAACATATTTTCTGTGAGAAACCCATCGCACTGGAGATTGACCGCACAGAAAAGGCATTGGCTGCTGTAAAAGAGGCAGGAGTTAAGCTGCAAGTCGGTTTCAACCGGCGGTTTGACCCCAGTTTCAACAAGGCTCAGCGTTTGATCAAGAGCGGTGAAATCGGAACTCCTCACATAGTCCGCATAACAAGCAGAGATCCAGGTCCTCCGCCAATCGCATATGTAGAGAGTTCCGGCGGATTATTCCTGGATATGATGATCCATGACTTCGATATGGCCCGCTTCTTGCTCAGTGACGACGTGAGCGAACTAATGGCGTACGGCGATTGTCTGGTGGATCCTGCGATTGGAGAAGCAGGGGATATTGATACTGCTATCGTCGTCCTCAAATACAAAAACGGAGCTATGGGCGCTATTGATAATAGCCGAAAGGCTGTGTACGGCTATGACCAACGAATAGAAATCCACGGCTCAAAAGGGACTGTCATTGTAGGTAACAAGACCCCGACTGAGGTTAGGCTTCATACTGAGGATGCTATCAGCGGGGATGTACTGCTCAATTTCTTTATTGAACGATATGAAGACTCTTTCCTGGCGGAGATGGGCGAGTTCATAGAGTGCATCCGCAATGACAAGGACCCGTCGGTAAGCGGTATTGACGGATTAATGTCACTTAAGATGGCGTATGCTGCACTCAAATCCCTCAAAACCGGTAGTTTCGCATGTGTAGACAGTATTCGGAGTTAGCCTTCTTGCTCAAGAGGGCGTTCCTTTACTATTGATTTAAAACGTTTACGGAACCTCACGACGGTTCCTATGGGCTTAGAAAAGACAAAAGGAGATGAAGAAACCGTGGGTAAGATGAGAGGCGTAACCTTACTGGGAGATTGGGATCCGAAGCCAGAGTTCAAACTCGGCTCGAAAGACATCGACAAAAAGCAGACCTATTCCGGGAGCAAGGTCTGGCGTAACCCGAGAATTGAGATTCTAGAGCATGAGATACCCGAGCCCGGTCCTGAAGAAGTGCTAATCGAGGTAAAGGCTTGTGGGATTTGCGGTAGTGATGTGCACATGGCCCAGCCGGACGATGACGGGTACATATTCTATCCCGGTTTGACGGGTTTCCCTGCCATCCTGGGGCACGAGTTCTCCGGTGTAGTGGTAAAGGCAGGCCCGGAGGCAATCAGCAAAAGGACGAATAAGCCTTTTACGCCGGGAGAGCCTGTTACAGCAGAAGAGATGCTGTGGTGCGGTCAGTGTAAGCCGTGTGCTGACGGTTATCCCAACCATTGTGAACAACTCGATGAGCTTGGGTTTAACATCCACGGGGCATTCACCAAGTACGTTGTGGTGCCTTCCCGCGTAGTCTGGAGCCTGGAGCCGCTGAAGAGGCGTTATTCAGGTGAGGATCTGTTCTTGGCAGGCAGCTTAGTTGAGCCTACGTCCGTGGCCTATAACGCAGTGATTGAGCGCGGCGGCGGGATCCGTCCCGGGGATAATGTCGTCATTTGCGGCGGTGGTCCGATAGGCGTGGCTGCGTGCGCAATTCTGAAGCGGATGGGCGCTGCTCGTGTAATCCTTTCTGAGCCAATGAAAGAGCGAGCTGAACTAGGTAAGAAACTCGGCGCGGACTACTTAATCGACCCCACCAAAGAAGACTTCGCCACGAGAGTCCTGGAACTCACTGACGGTATGGGCGCCAGCCTGTTCCTGGAGGCCACCGGGCTGCCTACGATAGTCTATCCTGGAATCGAGCAGGTCATTTGGGAAGGACGCACTCTGAACAGCACAGTGGTGGTAGTAGCCAGGGCTGATGCTA
>DUVA01000041.1 GCA_012841305.1 Bacillota bacterium
CCCTTGATTATATAGATTATGTCCTCATCTTCGAAAACAAGGGGGACGCTGTAGGAGTGACGCTGCATCATCCTCATGGACAGATATATGCGTTCCCGTTCATACCGCCTATTCCCGAAAAGGAACTGGAGTCTTCAAGCGAATACATGAAGGCTACAGAGAAGTGTCTCCTCTGCGATGTGCTTTCTTTCGAGCTCGATGACGGACGGCGGATTGTTGCGGAGAATTCGTGTTTCGTAGCAGTGGTGCCTTTCTATGCGCGCTATCCGTATGAGATCCATGTCATACCCAGATGTCACAAGTCGGCCCTGCCGGACCTGGATAGCCACGAGAGACGGTGGCTTGCAGAGATACTGAAGACAATTACTTGCGGGTACGACCACCTTTTCGGTTTTTCCTTTCCTTATATGATGATTATGCACCAGACACCGACGAGTCAAGGCGATTTTCGCCATTATCACTTTCATATAGAATTCTATCCGCCTTACCGTAGTGCCACGAAATTGAAATACCTCGGAGGGTGTGAATCAGGCGGAGGCACATTTATAAACGATACTCTCCCTGAGGAAACTGCGGAAAAACTGCGTCTGGCTGTCAGCCGTGGGTTTTCAGCCGGTGCGCCCCGTCCAAATCCCTGTGCTGTTTCAGGGAAAGGCGAGAGAGGTGGCGGAGCAGGTGGCAGTAGATAGCAAGTGGCTCCTCGAGCAGTTTCAAGAAGTATTCGGGAGTTACTTGAAAGATGGGTTATGGATTTCCCAGGCGCCAGGAAGGGTGAATCTCATAGGTGAACACACTGATTATTCAGGCGGATTTGTCTTTCCTGTAGCTATAGGACATAACGTAGCCATTGTATTCAAACCTCGTACTGACAGGGTTGTACGACTCTATTCATGCGACTATCGCCAAATGAGTGAGTTTTGCCTGGACGAGATCCATACTTCAACTGATGCCCCGTGGAGCAACTTCTTCAGAGGAGTGGCGTGGGCGCTTGGTGCCTATGAAAGCCCGGACCGAGGTTCAGGTGAAAGTGAAGACATAGACAATACCTTGAGCCTGGGCAGAAACAATCGTGAACTGAGAGGGCTGGACGCAGTAATATCAGGTGATGTGCCTATTGGTGCAGGGCTCAGTTCATCGGCTGCTTTTGAAGTAGCCTCCGCTTTTGCACTGCTGGTGGCGAAAGGAACGGACCCGATAATCCTAAACTCCTTTGAGTCTGAGTGCGGACTCAAGGTCAGGCGCGAGATCGCGGTTGCCTGTCAGAAAGCTGAGAATCTTTTTGTCGGAGTCAGTTGTGGAATCATGGATCAGATGACTTCGTGTATGGGCAGGGCAGGCCATGGCATCTACTTAGATTGCAGGAGCCCTAGGCATGAGCCTGTGAGACTGGGCCTTGATGACCGAGATGTGACGATTGTGGTTTACGACACCGGTATCAGGCGCGGACTTGTTTCTTCTGAATATAACCGGAGAAGGCAAGAGGTGGAGACCGGTGCGAAGATGATCGCGGGTATACTCGGGCAGAGCGACATTCACAGTCTGAGAGACGTGGAACTTGCCACATTCGAAGCTGTGCGAGAAATGCTTCCACCGGAAGTCGCTCGTCGTTGTGAACATGTGGTGAAGGAGAACGAGAGGGTCAAAAATGCCGTAGTTGCATTGGGGCGAGGCGATCTCCTTGCTTTTGCGGATCTGATGCGGAAGTCTCACGAGAGCCTTAGAGATCTATATGAAGTCAGTTGTCCTGAACTGGACGTGGCAGTCAAGCTCGCCTGCGAGATCGGTGGTGTGCTTGGAGCTCGGGTGACAGGAGCCGGTTTCGGAGGGTGTACCGTAAATCTTGTCCGTAATGATGCTTTGAACGACTTAATACTCGCTCTTCCCCGCAGTCCGTTGCGGCCGGGAGCGTTGGAACCAAGAGCTTTTGCAATAGATGTGGTAGACGGGGCAAGAATCGCGGAGTTATGAACAATGCTTCGGAGGTGGTAGCGAAGGAAGATACCCATGGAGGCAAGTGTTGTGCGACGTGAAGTTGAGTCGGAGGAATGCCGACGATATCAATAACAAACACGGAGGGATATGAATGAAGATATCGAGATGGCTCAGGTTTGCTATCGTATGTGCGGCAATGGTTTTTGTGTTTGCCTCTGTCGCACAGGCGGCAGTCAGCGGAAAGCTGGAGATCTTCTCATGGTGGGCAGGAGACGAAGGCCCTGCGCTTGAAGCGCTGATCGATAAGTATGAGAAAATGTATCCTGGAGTGAACGTCGTCAACTCGACAGTGACAGGCGGAGCAGGTGTTCATGCCAAGGCTGTTCTGAAAACCAGATTGCTGGGGGGAGATCCGCCTGATACGTTCCAGGTCCATGCAGGACAGGAGCTCATCGGCACCTGGGTGGTTGCTGACAGGATGGAGGACCTGACCAAGCTGTATGAGCAGGAAGGCTGGCACAATGTGTTCCCTGCCGACCTGGTTAAGTTGCTCAGCACTGATAAAGGAATTTGGTCTGTCCCTGTAAACATCCACCGTTCAAACGTCATGTTCTTCATACCCGACAACCTTAGCAAGTGGGGCATAGGTGTACCGGCTACATGGGAGGAGTTCCTGAAAATCGCTCCTGATCTTAAAGCTAAAGGCGTCATACCTCTGTCAGTAGCAGAGAATTGGACCCAGACTCACCTCTGGGAGAGTGTTGCCCTTTCAGTTCTCGGGCCTGACAAGTGGGAGAAGCTGTGGAATGGTGAACTGTCCTGGAAGAGCCCTGAGGTTATTAAGGCATGGGAGATGTTCGGGGACATCCTGGAGTACACAAACGCTGATGCTTCATCCCTATCCTGGCAGCAGGCTACTGACATGGTGGTCAAAGGCCAGGCAGCCTTCAATATTATGGGAGACTGGGCTGCAGGGTACATGACTACTACGTTAAAGCTAAAACCGGGGACAGGTTTCGGATGGGCGGCGTCACCTGGTACTAACGGGATATTCATGATGCTCTCTGACTCGTTCGGCCTACCTGTGGGCTGCCCGAACAGGGAGAACGCCATAGCCTGGCTGAAGATGCTTGGCAGCCGTGACGGACAGGATGCCTTCAATCCGTTGAAAGGCTCCATCAGCGCCAGGACTGACTCAGATCTGTCCAAGTACGACGCCTACCTGCAGAGCGCTGCAAATGATTGGAGATCCAACAAGATCGTGGGTTCTCTTGCTCACGGAGTCACCGCAAACGAAAGATTCATGAACGACTTCGCAACTGTCATGGAAATCTTCTTGCAGACAAAGAATGCCAAGGCTGCTGCCAATGCAGCGGAAGCAGTGGCAATACAAGCCGGTATCGGGAGATAATGAGGCGGCCCTAAATGGGATCACGGTGATAAGACGGGCCCGTCGCTTGCAAGCTGCGGGCCCGTGAAGGCATGCCAGGCCATAAGGACGGTGAGGGGAATGCAATCACGGCGCGATCAGGTGGCAGCGATTATGATTATTCTGCCCTCCATTGCATTACTGGCGATATTCGTATATGGATTCATAGGTCAAACTCTCAAGGTGTCTCTTACTGACTGGGGCCGGGAAGCCGCGCTTGCGCTCCACCCTGAGATCAGCTACGTAGGGCTGAAGAACTATCATGAGCTGTTCACTGGTTTTCTTAACATGCGGTTCAGGCAGGACCTTGCAAATATGTTCTTCTTCACATTAGCATTTGTAGGCCTATCTTTGTTTGTGGGATTGGTTCTCGCCACTCTCATCGACCAACTTGTTTGGGGTGAGACTTTCTTCCGAACTGTGTTCCTATACCCAATGTCCCTGTCTCTCGTGGTGACAGGCACAGTATGGCGGTGGCTATTGCAGCCCAGAGGCGGAATAAATGTGCTGCCTACTTTGGTTGGACTGCCTGCAGGTGAATTCCTTTGGCTGTCCAGCCGCGAGCAGAGCCTGGTCTTTGATTGGTCCCATATCCTTTATTATATCTGCATCATAGTCCTGGTTGTCATGGCTTTTATGGCATACGGCCATCACCGGCGGGGAGAACGACAGCAATTCCGCACGAAGGCTGTTATCTCGGCTATTCTCATGGGAATCCTGGTCATTGGGGTTGCCGGTGGAATCACGCTTTTGGACTACCCTGAAGAGCACGGTTTTAACAAGGCAATCTGGGGCGTGGTCATGGCTGCTGTGTGGCAGATGTCAGGATACACAATGGCGCTCTATCTTGCAGGACTTCGCACCATATCTGACGAGCTTCGCGAAGCTGCCAGGGTGGATGGGGCAGGCAAGTTTCAGATTTACAGGTACGTGGATTTGCCGCTGCTAAAACCCATCACTGTAAGCGCAGTTGTCATATTGGGACACATAGCCCTTAAGATTTTTGACCTTATATTCGCCATGGCAGGCCCTGACCATGTGCCGACATCAGTCCCTGCGATAACCATGTTCTTGAAGACTTTTCGCGGGAACGAACTTGCCGTTGGTTCTTCCATCGGCATCATTCTACTGATTCTGGTCTCACTACTCATCATTCCTTATTTGGCCAATTCATTTAAGACGGGAGAGCAGTGATCCAAGATGAAACCTAAAGGCGTAACAAGAGTGTTTGTCCAGACGTTAGCGGTTCTTTTGGCTATTGCCTACTTGATCCCCGTCTACATGACGATAGTCACAAGCCTAAAGTCGCCTGAGGAAATAAACCTGATGACTGCCTGGAGGCTTCCGTCGAAATTGAACTGGGCAGGTTATTCCGTTGCGTTCCGGCAGTTCGCCCCTTATCTCAAGAACAGCTTCATATTGGCTGTTTGCGCTACTCTGCTTTCAGCTGTGATGGGTTCTCTCAATGGGTACGTGTTATGTAAGTACAAGCTCCCAGGGGGGCGGGCGATCATGCCGCTGATTGTCTTCGGCATGTTCATACCTTACCAGAGTATCCTTGTCCCTCTCTTTCAATTCATGCAGAAGACGAAATTGTATGGAGGACTCCCGGGACTAATCCTTGTCCATGTGGTTTACGGTCTTCCAATTACAACCTTGCTTTTCAGGAGCTTCTATCAAGAGATACCTGATGAGCTTTTCGGAGCAGCCGGTATCGACGGGGCGGACTTCTTTGGCATTTTCAAGTACGTAATAATCCCTCTCTCAGGCCCTCCGTTTCTGGTAGTCTGTATCTGGCAATTCACGCAGATATGGAACGAATTCCTTTTTGCAGTGACTCTGACCAGGCCGGACGCTCAGCCTATCACTGTAGCCCTGGCAAACTTAGCCGGAGGCCAGGCAGTCTCATGGAACCTGCCGATGGCAGGGTCGATTCTTGCAGCCCTTCCCACTGTACTTATTTACATCCTGCTGGGCCGCTATTTTGTTCGAGGCTTACTGGCCGGGGCATTGAAGGGATAATTAAGGTGGAAGGGCATCAGGTGTGACATATTGCCGACTGCCAGCATCTCTTCTAGTACCAGCGCTGCAGCACCTACTGAGCTTGCCTCTTCGCCCTGGGTAGAAGCGACTATCGGCGGTAGATTCACCATAGCGGTGAATGCGCGCTTCTTGACTGTGTCTCGGATTTCTTCAAAGAAAACATCTCCTGCCCGTGAGACGCCTCCACCGATTATGACTATCTCGGGGCTGAGCATGTTAACCGCGTTGGCTATCCCGATTCCAAGGCGCCTGCCTGCCTGTCGAATCAGGCCTTCTGCCAGGACGTCGCCTTTCTTGGCTGCCAGGGATACGATTTCAGCGGTGATGTCCTCTGTGTTACCGTCCACAAGATCACGAATGAGTGTGCTTTCTCCTGCCTTGACTGCCTTGACAGCAGAAGACGCAATAGCAGGGCCTGCAGCCATGACCTCCAGGCATCCGTGGTTACCGCAAGGGCAGACAGGACCTTCAGGATCGATGGTGATGTGTCCTAATTCACCTGCTCCTCCTTGTTTGCCCCG
>DUVA01000042.1 GCA_012841305.1 Bacillota bacterium
AGTATTGATCTCATGGGCGACCCCGGATGCAAGTTGTCCTAAAGCAGCTAACCAATCAGACTGAATCAGTTGGCTTTCCAGTCTCCGTTTTTCGGTAGTGTCTTGACTTAAGAGTACTGCTCCGTACACTTCTCCGCTCTTGTTCTTGAGCGGACTGATTTTAATATGCAACGTGACCTTGTCGCCACCCAGTTGAAAAACCATCTCCCCGACATCTGTCGGCTCACCCAGCGATATGGCTCGCTCGAAACCATGCCTACACCTGGGAATATCCAGTTCGGGAAATACCGTGAATACGTCTCTTCCGATAGATTGTGAAGTGGAATACATGTCAGCGGATTTGTTCAGGCCGGTTATGATCATGTTAGGGTCTACAACTACAATGCCTTCGATAATACTGTCAATTGTATCTTCGTGGTATGCTTTGAGTCTTGCCAGTTCCATGTTGTGCACCTCAAGTTGTGTTATCAGGTACGGGAGGCACATCTTATTTTCGGCAAGTCCCCTGAATACTGCTACAGCTTTCTCCCGGCACGTGCTGTATCCGCATGCACCGCAGTCCACCTCATCTTCAGGTTCATTCTTGTCAAGCTCCCGTAGTATTCTCTCTATGTCCTCGTCTGTAGGAATTGGCATATTTATGCTTTTAGGTGAGAACTTACGAGTCGCCTCAATTCGGGGGAATGCGGGCTCAACTTGACTTATGCTTGAACCTGTCCGTTCCGACTGCTTCGCGAAATCTACAGCGGCTACTCGCCGGGCATAGCTGGGAAGGCCTGTGGTCATCATAGGACCGTTTATGCATCCTTCACAAAATAACATGTCCACAAATTCAGGACCGTCTTTTTCCACACTTAATGCCTCAAGAAAATCTATACAATTATCTTTACCTTCAACAACGAGGATTTCATTGTCAACCATATCCGCGGAGAGCGCCGCACTTCTAAGCAGCCCGCCGGATACCGGATACAACCTGCCTAAATGTGCCTCTTCTCTTTGGAAATCAGTATCAGGGAGATCTCTCAAGTCCATAGGGAGCTCCTTTAGAAGCTCTCTCAGTTCTGTGAACGTAAGAACCGCATCAATAGCGTCAGCAACTGACGGGTCCAGCATTTCGCTTTTCTTGGCTACACAAGGCCCTATGAACACGGTATAGGCGCCTTTATGTTCCTGCTTTATCATTCTTCCGGCAGCTATCATAGGTGAGACTGCAGGAGCAAGCCTCGAAACCAGGTGAGGATACTTAACCTCGACGAGGTTAACTATGGCGGGACAAGGCGTGGAAATGATACCCGGCTCGTGCTTGCCTTCGATGATCTTCATATACTCTTGGGTTACACGTTCCGCACCCCATGCAACTTCATACACTCCGCTAAACCCCAGCTGCTTTAGGGCTGACACAACCTGACCGGGCCTTAGTTCTCTATGGAACTCCACTGCGAAAGCAGGTGCCAGCAGGGCACAAGCCTTACCTGTTGTTAGCGCGTTCTTGACTGAAACCGAGTCTTCCCTGATGTGCTTTGCGTGTTGGGCGCAGACCCTTACACAATAGCCGCAGGATATACATAACTCTTCTATTACAGTTGCCTGGCCG
>DUVA01000043.1 GCA_012841305.1 Bacillota bacterium
GAAGGATGAAGGATGTTGATTTCAGGTGCATCTTTGAATTCTGTTATCCAGCCTCCGAACTCACGGATGATGAGTTCTCTCGGCATTTCGTGGGCCGGATACCCCAAGGCGTCACCTACTGCAAGCGCTGCCAAGGATCCCCAGATTTTCTCAAATAACAGTTGACGCTTATCGGAGCTATCCGTGTCAGGCATGATTCTTCCCCTTCCTTACCTAGTTTTCCGACTTATTTGTCTATCTTTCAAGTCGAGCAATATACCGGTAGATATCGCTGCGGATGACTATCGTTGCAAGTTCGATAAGGTTACTGTCTGCCTCATAACCCAGACGGTTTACATGCAAAACCGGATCTCCGCTTGGTATGCCGAGTATCTTGGCTTCCGAGGACGTGGCTTTTCTTGCAGTTAACTCATCTTCTACAGCGTTGACCACTATGTTAAAGCGATTCTGAAGGAGTTTATATAAGGATTGGGCCTTAACTAGTTCGATTTCATCTATCCTTGGCACTCTGGATCTTGGAAAATAGGATTCGTGTATGCTGACAACACTCTCGTCTGCTGTACGAACCCTTCTGACTCTCAAGAGGTCTTCCTGGTCCTCAGGTGGAATAACCTCGTCGAACGGTGAAGGCACGGAGCGTGTGGCGACTATTTCAATATCTCTTATCCCCGGGGTTAGGCCTTGCGCAAGCACAAGGTCGGTAAAGCTCGAGAGTCTTGTCCATCTCTGACGGAGGGTTTTCGGCACTACTTGAACTCCTTTGCCTCGCTGCACTGCAACTAAGCCATCATCCTCCAGCGCAGCAACTGCTGTTCGAACTGTAGTGCGACTGACAGAGTAGTAATCTTGAAGTTGTTTCTCAGTTGGAATGTAATCTCCGGGTTTGAATTCACCGAATTCCATACGTCTCTTAAGGTCTACATAGATCTTGTGATATAAAGGGGATTTATCAGCAACATGCATGACTTTGCACCACCTTGCTGTTTCATGACCCAACCTGAGTCGATGTGAGATGAAGTTTACACCGCTATGTGAGAGCATGACATCATGACCTCATGACATCATCTGATCACTATATATGACATAAAGTTCGTTATTCCTTCTTTTTTCAGCATAAAAGGCGTGAAGAGGTTAAATTCTGAAGCTGGGGGTAATTGCCTAAAACAACGAAAGCTAAAGTAGTTTGCCTGCTCCGGGCTAAGGCCTAGGCGAGCCACCTGGCCATGCGCTCAATGGGCGCATCATTAATCCCGAGCACCTTCTGTATGGTTAGACCATCTATGACTGAAAGAATAATATCCGCCTGAACATCGAGGCCGGACCTGTCGTCTCTGTAGATTGACCTGAGCGCATCCTCTATCATCTGTTTCCACTTCAGATACGTAGCCTGGAACCTCTCTCTTAAGTGAGCATCAGAAGCTGCATCGCGGAGCAGGTATATATGAAGCTTACCCCTGGTATCTGCATGGACAATCCGCTCCATGGCGACCTTAAGGATTTCGGAAGGCGCGACTTGCCCTCGGATACTTTCAATCCATGACAGGATGTCTTCGGTAATCAAGTCCAGATTCCGTTCAGCCACATCATAAACCAGGTCGTTCTTGGATGAATAGTAGTAGAACAACGTCCCCCTGCTGATTCCTACTTCATTTGCAATATCAGCGAGACTGGTATCTGTGACACCTTCTTCAGTCATGAGCTTACTTGCTGCCTCGATAATCTTCTCTTGAGTATTTCCTGCCGAATTGTCCATAGCGCAATCCTTTACCTTAGGTTTGCTTGCTTCCCTCTTCATCTTCTCTCATCTTCCTTCATCTTCGCTATCCCCTACCCCCCTACTGATCCTATCCTCCTCCAACAGGTGAAAGCAGCACTACCTCATCCCCGGACGTAACAGGAGTCCTAAGCAACTTAAGGGAAGTAATGCTCGTCCCATTCACCAAGATGGATGCCTTGCGAAGTTCTGACCCCTTGGCAGCTCTTGTCATTTCGCTTACTGCCGTTAGGAGTTCATCAACCGTTCCCGCCTGGGA
>DUVA01000044.1 GCA_012841305.1 Bacillota bacterium
TAAGTCCGACGATTGCGATACAAATCAAATATATTATGATAAATGCACTACCACCATTTTCGCCGGTCAAATAAGGAAATCTCCAGATATTTCCCAGACCGACAGCTGAACCGGCTGCCGCCATTAAGAAACCAAACCGTGTCCCCCAACTCTCCCTTTGCGCCCTTTCTCGTCCCATTTAAACAATTCTCTCCCTTTAAATATAATAAGTAGTAGAAGGAATAGGTGTAAGATCTTTCCCGTGTACATTACATTAAAGATCGAAAAATGTCCAACAAAGTCGGATTACCGCAAAGAAAGTCGGATTACTGGTAGACCCAGTGGAAACAGGGAGAGCAGTGCTTGTGAAATCCCCGGCGACTATGGTTTTCCCTTCCCACGCCCTGCAATTAAATGCTATTATCTAGAGGACACTGTATCTTCTGTGTGTGGCAATGAATGATCACTGCCTGTCAGGGCAATTTTGAAGTAACTGTGCTAGGATGTGTTGTTTCTTGCAAGATATGAACAAAGCCGATTCTTCTAACCGGCTGAGGCTCTTCGTATTTGGGTTGTTTGCTGCGATTTATTTCTTGTCTTTTCTTCAGCGTGTAGCGGTGTCCGTAGTTGCTGATGACCTTGCAATCGACCTTGGGCTCGACGGCGTAGCACTGGGTTTTATGTCGTCCGGGTTCTTCATAGCGTATGCAATAACCCAACCGGTTATGGGGTTTCTTTGTGACAAGGCAGGTCCGGTACGGGTAAGCGTCGGCGCATTGGTGATCGCAGCTTTTGGATCGTTCCTATTCGCCGGCGCCAATGGATTCACCCCTGCTTTCCTGGGACGGATCCTGATGGGCGCAGGCCTCTCAGCCGGGTTCATCCCTGGCATGCAAGTCATCGGCGCCATGTTCCCGCCTGAGACATTCTCCACGTATAGCTCGTTGTTCATAGCCATTGGAAACGCAGGTTCCCTGATGGGAGCTGCGCCGCTTTCCTGGCTGACAACCTTGGCCGGGTGGCGGCCGGTCTTTAGAGGGCTAGCCGCTCTGGCTGTCGTCCTCGCTGCGCTGTGCCTCGTATTCGCTAAGAGACAATCCACGCGGGAAATGCCGGACTCGGATTCCGCAGACGAACCGGGTTCCTACAGAGATCTGATACGCAGTCGCGAGCTCTGGTTACTTTCCTTGTTTATGTTTGCGAAATACGGTTCTCAAACGGCTTTCCAGGGTCTGTGGGGAGTCCCGTATATCTCAAGCGTCTATAACGTAAACCTAACTTCGGCTGCTTCTGCCCTGACCATGATAGCCGTAGGTTATGTCCTGGCTGCCCCGGTCATGGGGAAGCTTGCAGACACCATGGCTGCACGCGGCACGGACATCCTCGTTGCCCGGCTGCGCCTGCTCATAGCAACTACACTTGCCTACGTCATAACGTGGGTGCCCATCGTCCTGGCCCCGGGAATCTTGCCCTTTAATGCCATGTACGTGCTGCTTTTCATCATGGGCATGTCTGTCAGTTCAGCTAGCCTGGTCTTTGGAATAGCGAAAAGCTTGTTCCCAGAGAAGGTATCCGGGCTTGTCATAGGCCTTGTGAATGTCATGTCTACATTGGGAGCAGCTATTATGCCTCCTCTTGTCGGCTCGTTCATGGATCGCCTGACTGCTCAAGGACTCCAAGGTGGCGTAGTGTACTCAAGGGCGCTGGCCCCATGCCTTGTAACTGCTGCTCTATGCCTGGCCCTGATATCACTCGTAGGGAGGCAGGTTCGGAGATCACCTGACGTAGAACACAAATCTGATTAGAAGCGATTCGAATCAAAATGCTTTGCAAATATGACTAGAATCCATTGTTCATCGTGACTACTCATACAGAGGCAGTGCCCTCATCAGCCTTTTTGATGACCGCATCGAATTCGTCTCGCTCGGCGGGCTTCCAAAAGGCATAACGTACAGCGACTTGATGCTGGGCGTTTCCGTCCTGCGCAATGACCGCCTTGCTCATGTGTTTTACCGTCTACGCCTGATAGAGGCGTTCGGCACAGGGATCCCCAAGATTATGGAGTGCTACCGTGGCCAAAAGGCACAGCCGGTTATAGAAATCTCAGACAATGCTTTCAAGATAATGCTGCCCA
>DUVA01000045.1 GCA_012841305.1 Bacillota bacterium
AGACAAGGATTCGAATCTTACTGCAAGATTACTGGAGACTCACATAGGAAAACACTTTGTAAAACCCGGAAGGAGGAGCCCGCGTGACACTGAAGGAACAAGCTCTCGAGATGCATAGGACTCACAGGGGTAAGATAGAGGTCGTAAGCAAGACTCCTCTTAGGAACAAACAAGATCTCAGTCTCGCTTATACTCCGGGCGTAGCGGAGCCATGTAAGGAGATCCACGCCTGTCCTGACAAAGTGTACGAGTACACTTGCAAAGGGAACATGGTAGCAGTAGTCAGCAACGGCACTGCAGTTTTGGGACTGGGCGACATTGGACCGGCTGCAGGCATGCCTGTAATGGAAGGCAAAGCGGTTCTGTTCAAGACCTTCGCAGGCGTAGACGCATTCCCGATATGCCTCAATACTAAAGATCCTGATGAGATTGTAAATGTTGTAAAATGCTTGGAGCCTGTGTTCGGCGGTATAAACCTGGAGGATATTTCAGCTCCGGCGTGTTTTGAAATTGAAGCCAAGCTCAAGGACATGTTGAACATACCGGTCTTCCACGACGACCAGCATGGAACTGCAATCGTCTCATGCGCTGCTATGGTCAATGCACTGAAATTAGTCTCAAAGAGCGCGTCAGAAGTCCGTGTAATAGTAAACGGCGCCGGTGCAGCGGGAATTGCAGTTACGAAACTACTTATGACCCTTGGTGTCAAGGATGTCGTGCTGTGTGATTCTAAAGGCGCGATCTTCGAGGGTAGGACCTACCGCATGAATCCTTACAAGGAAGAGATCGCAAAAGTCACCAATCCGCACAAACTCCAAGGACAGCTCGCAGATGTGATCAAAGGTGCAGATGTCTTCATCGGCGTTTCAGTAGCCGGATGTCTTACTCGCGAGATGGTAGCCGGTATGGCCGAGGATGCCATAGTATTCGCAATGGCAAATCCTGTTCCCGAGATCATGCCTGATGAGGCCAAGGCAGCAGGGGCAAAGGTTATTGCTACAGGACGGTCCGACTTCCCGAACCAAATCAATAACGTGCTGGCGTTCCCGGGTATTTTCAGAGGAGCGCTTGATGCGAGAGCAAAGGCTATCAATGAGGATATGAAATTAGCTGCAGTGTATGCAATAAGCGACATCATCACCGATGAAGAGCTGAACGCTGATTATATAATTCCAGGACCGTTCGATGAGAGAGTCGCGCCTGCTGTGGCTGCTAAAGTAGCACAAGCTGCAGAATCTTCAGGCGTTGCAAGGGTGGAAGTATCACCTGAGGAAATCAGGGCGCGGACTGCTAAGTTGGTTGAGACAGTAAGGAGTACTTGGGAATAGTTCATTTTGCTAACCCCAAGCATGTTGCGTGTCCAGTCGACTTGCGCTGACAGCGTCTACCATGACCCGAAGCAATCCAGGGGATAACTCCGGGTTGGGGGTTCCCAATTTTTAGTTTGACTACGTACCTGAACAGGAATTCCTCGATATTATCCTTAGCTTTAAGGGATGTGGCGCAGAACTCGGGAATGCCATGAAGATCTTCACCACAGCCCAGCTTGGTAAAGACTATTCCGGGTTGAAATTGGAAGCCCAAGAACTCATGCTCGAATTAGACAATGTCCACAGAGGCTCCATGTTCCACCCGGGCGCTGTGGTAATTCCAGCTGTGTTTGCCCCGGGTGAGAAGATGCGTGTCTCGGGATTGGACTTGCTGACTGCGATAGTTGTCGGATATGAGGCCGGTGTAGGGATCGGTGAGGCGGCAGGGGAGACCCACTATGAAACATGGCACACCACGGGTACTTGCGGAGTTTTCGGAGCGGCGGCAGCAGCCGGGAAGCTACTGAATTTGGATGAGAATGCTATGTCCTGGGCGCTTGGAAACGCCGGGACACAGGCTGCAG
>DUVA01000046.1 GCA_012841305.1 Bacillota bacterium
GGGTGCTCGATTTTCGCACACGCTCTTGGAAAGCGTGTGCTATTTTCGAACATGCTTTCTGGAATAAGCCGGAGGGGGCCTCTAAATCGGTTATTTTCCTGAAGCCGTGTACTATTTTCGAGCACACCTTCCGGGTTTGGTGTTCGATTTTCGAACACCAAACCCAAATGACTCTGCATATTAGGCGACTCTCCATGGTGCCTGATCGAAATTCGAACACCGGTTCCGAGAACCGTGTCCTATTTTCGCACACGCTTTTGGAATTAGTGATCGAAAACCGGACACCCTAGGGGCCCCGAAGATAGACGTGTCCTATTTTCGAACACAGATCACGCTCAGGGTGTGCGAAATTCGATCAACTTGTTTAAGAAATACAGGCTTTTCTGGTTGTGCTGCCAAAATATGGAACGCACTTCCCGGTCACGGAGGATTTTCTGAAAAACGTGTACTATATTCGAACACGGTTCTGCAATGTGTGATCGAAAATCGAGCAGCCCAGGGGCGCTTGAGAAAGATCCGGATGTTTCAGGACGACTTAGATGTCCCTTCCGAGAACGGAACGATCCGAATGCTCAAAGATTGCTCAGATATCCACGCCAAGAAAGGTCCTGATAAGGACACCTATTCCAAAACTGAGGGCAGCTACGCCCAAGCTGATTGCAGACATTTCGAAAAAGCGTTTCCAGAAAGGCAAGTCCTTGGCAACGGAGATATAGAAATTGAAGACCAGAATTATCAATATGCCTATCACTAACGTAAGTACAAGGCTGACAAAGTAATTCGAAACAAGCAAGAATGGCAGTATCAAAGCAATAACCGTGATCAAATAGGCTGTCCATGTATATAGTGAGGACTTAAATGCGCGACGACTATCTGTGCCTTCTGCCTTGGTGGACAGGTATTCCGACGCTCCCATTGAAAATGAAGCCGCAATCCCGGTAATCAGGCCTGTCAAAGCAATCAATCTTGTGTTTTGCAGGGCAAAGGTGAGTCCGGCCAAGGTTCCGGTGAGCTCAACCAAGGCATCATTTAAACCCAGAACAATGGAACTTACATACTCAAGACCCTCCTCCTCAATGAGGTCAAGAAGTTCGTGCTCATGCCTGTCCTCTTCCTCCGCGACATGTTGCACGTCAGGAATCTCGAGAGCCACCTCCTTGTAGACGTGTTTTGCCCGCTCTTCGCCTTTCTCCATCAACTTGAGACCGAAAGTCAACCCGAAGATCCTGCTGATCCAATAGAATGCAGTGATTTTCCGCTGACTAGGCTCCACGTCTTCCTGGGTGTATCCCTTATAGAAGTTGTAATGCCGCAGTTCATCTTTGGCGATCCTTCTTAGGACTTCTCTGTTGCGCTCGCCTTTAACCCTCTGGGAGAGTCGCGTATAGATGTGGTACTCGGTAACTTCATTCCTTTGAAAGTCCTTGAGTTTCTTCAGCGTTTCTTGTGTGATCGCAGATTCCGCAGATTCCATAGAGTCACCTCCTGCAAATGCTGTTCATAAAGGCAGTTTGCAAGTCATGCCACCTGTGGACCAGGCCCCAATTGCGGCACAATTGTCTGGATGGTTGAGAATGGACCACAGATCCTTTTTTGCTGTGCGATTTTCCACCACTTTTTTCAGCGCAACCACCTGGCTGGTTGAAAGTCGACCACCCCAAGGCCTGTTAATGGCACATTTTCGACCACGATCACGCCCCAAGGTGGTCGAATATAGAACACTTGATTGGGAGAAATGGGCTCACTGCGGGAGTGCTGTTCGAGAATCGACCACATTTCTCAAAACGGTGAGCGAAAAGCTACCACCTTTTCCACAAAAGTGGTAGAAAACCTTCCACCTGAGCCTCAAAGACCTATCAAAATCTCGCTTCAGCCCAAAAAGATGGTCGAAAATCAACCGCTATTGCCGTTGGGGGTGGTCGAGAACAGAACACTTGCTGGCTTTTTGCTGCAAAAATCCAAAAAGGTGGTTGAAATTGAAGCAGCGTTTTGAAAAGAGTGGTTCAAAATCGACCATGTTCATGTTAACCGGCGCGATCCTCCTAGCGAAGTCTCAAAAAGAACCGTCTGGGATTAATGCTGCTTAGAGTCTTCATCATCCACCCTTTTTTAAGTTCTGTCCTGAAACTGCAATCTTACTTCATGCTTTAACTTATCGATAGATCCCTCTTAAAGCCTGTTTTATAGTATCAAATGAGCGGGCTCCCAATTCCCGAGGAGGCAACTCCCAATACTCCGGCCGGAAGAGCTCGATTGATACCATATTATTATAGCCTACCTTCTTCAGACCCTTCAATATGTCGGTCAACGGGATAACGCCCTCCCCGGGGAACAAGCGGTGGGCATCTTCCAGCCGGCTTCTTTCCCTATCCTCAGCATCATTAATGTGGAATATGAAGATTTTGTCCTTATCCACAGCCTCTATTTCCTCTACGCCTGAACCGCCTGCATAGAAGTGGAACGTATCCAACACCAGGCCGATGTTGGGCCTGTCTGTTTCACGGACAATCCTATAGCACAGGTCAAGCGTTGACACGGAGATATGAGAGAATCCAAGGAATTCAAAGGCTAAGTCCACATCGTACTCAGACGCAATCGCTGAAAGCTCCCGCAATACCCTTACTGATTCGGCAATTATGTCCTCTTCAGTCGCACCTTCCGGTGTCGGACTGGGAACCACTACTATCTTAGGACAATCCAGTTCCTTAGCTATGCTGCATAGACGCCTGCACTCGGTTTTAATCTCTTCGTAGTCTCTGCCTTCTTTGAAGGTAATGAATTCTATAGAATTAATGCTGTAAGGTTTCACATGCGCTTCTTCAAGGCGCTGCTTCAGGCTTTCCAGGGAATTGTCCTCCAAGTAATTGTTTAGCTTAGCAGCCCAAATCTCAAGCAGGTCGAATCCTGCCTGCTGTGCAATGCGGATATCTGTCTCGAGATCATAATTCATACTGGTCGCGCCGTTAAACCCCAATAGCATGTTGACTCCCCCTTATCCACGGGCTACGAGCTTCGCCTGTCTTTCTTTTAATACCCGGCTTCCTTTAATACCCATCTTTCCTTTAATAACCGGCTCTCCTTCAATAGAGGAAGCAATTCTTCCTCGATGCTTCATACCCCACGGATCGCGTATATTGAAATCGCGTATATTGAAATCGCGCATATTGAAAAGGAAAGAGGAGTCATGACCGGCTTTCTCAATCCCTCCGGACCGGACTCCCCCTTCGCTTATCAAGTTGCTTTACGAGGTTATCTGCTGTGTGCAAATTTCACTCAAAAACCGATTCTCGGCAACTCATAGACTGATTTCCATCCGGGACTACCCGGTTCCTTCAGGAACGGCTCCATCTCCTTGGCTGTTCTTAGAGTGACTTCTTCCACAGGCGGGACTTCTCCCGGTGGGAATACTTCAAGGATTTGATCGACAACCTGAGTCAGATACTTAAGGATAGCTGCTATCGGTCTCTTCGCCTTGTCTGCCGAAGATAGGCTTGGTTTCCCTACCACACCTTCAGGAGTAGCCGCTCTCTCAATTGCCATATGGCCTTCGCCTTCGGACCAGCGATGCGGGCGGCGGAAGGGTTCCACTGATTTGTCAAAATGCCCGTCAGGCAAGTATCCTTTGCCGTCTGCATCCACTACCACGCTCATGTCCACCATACCTTCGGGGAACATCAAAAGGCCTACCGATGTTTCAGCCTCATCAGCATGGACAAAATGCGTCTCCAGACTGTTTTCCCGGTCAACAGGATAGAAGAACTCCCTTACAGCGCGGTGCCAATCCATCACCTGGAACACGCCGGGCAGGTGATACCTCTTCATGAACTCCTGCAGCGCAGCTTCGAGCATCCA
>DUVA01000047.1 GCA_012841305.1 Bacillota bacterium
CGTCCTGGCAAGGAGACGCCTCCGTCGACTTCGTCTCCGGCAGGCCAGAATTCCACCACATCAGCTTGGCCGTATAGCCCAAGCCTATGGCAAATCAGAGGCACGGATCGTGCAACAATATGCTCGCTGTCGTAATCAATGAGCTTGGGATTATGTACCCGCTCATGCATGATCTTACCTTCGACCGTACGCACGTTTTCTGCCCACTGACGCTCGATGTGTATAAGCGCCCACTGCCGCTCACAGAACGCAAGGTGCTGTATGCCCGAAAGCGGCAGGAAGCTATCGTCATCATTGTCGCCCGTCATATTAACGTAACCAGCTTAACCCCACTGGGCAAGGCTGTTTCATCTACTGTCACTTCGTAGTCATCAAATCGCCTGGGAGGTGTCGTAGGATCACGGCGCACAGCTTCAATCAAATCAAATAGTTTATAAGCCGGCGCGTTCCCTATCCTACTTTCATGCTCGAAAACGAATAGCTTGCGTGAAGACATCTTCCCACGGGCAGCTGAACGGTCGTGGTCAAACATATTTACAAGGGCTTCCCACAGCAAGTCCAAGTCGTCGACAGAAAACCCGGTTCGTTCAGCCAAAGGAGCGGATACATAGCCTTCACCACGATATAGGCCGTACGGCACAATATGTTTCCTACCTATTTCACGGTCTTTCCTCTCGGCATCCTTCTCGCTGGTAACCGCTACTCGCGTGATTGTTATCTCCTGCTGTACAATGGGATCCATACTCCGCGCGAAGTTAAGTTGCACAGGTCCCCGAACCTGTCCGCAATTTATTTCAGTAGTCATCACAGCCCCGAAAGCACGAATGTCATAGAAGTGATCGCACATGAACCGGGTGAGTTTCTCGCTTCCCAGTTTCTTGGGTCGAGGCTCCATGTCATAATGCGTATACGCCTTACGGTGTTGAGTATTGAGGACCGCTCCTTCTTTCACATAGATATCGAAGCCCTCTTGACCATCCTTGGTCAGCTCTACATAGTTACGGATCTTTCGCTTCAAACACACATCAGTTACTAATCCAAGACTGGTTTCAGGATCAATGCGGGGCATATTGCCCGCGTCCGGATCGCCGTTAGGGTTACCGTTCTCCACGTCAAAGAACAGCACAAATTCATAACGCTTGTCGATAACCTTAGCCATTATTGACCCTCCCCTGCTGTTTCCTGGGTTTCAGGTGATCTTTTCCGATAAAAATCCTGACGCTGATGATAGTAACCAAGCACGAAATTCCCCTGCTCCTCAAGGTTCAGATGGGCAGGGAAACTGTCAAGTCTGCCTACGATAGCCTCAATCTGCCTGTCCACTATTCCCCCGTACTCAGCTTTGGCTATGTGGTGCTGTGCTAACCTCAATAACACCGGGAAGACACTCCGGGGTGTGGCTGACGCTGCCCCAAAATACCGATCACGAATAGTCGCGTTAAGCTTGGCGCCGGAGGCCGCGTCTTGCTGTGCCTTCTCCAAGGTCGCAAAAAGCCTGCCCAAGAGATAAGCGGTATTCGTCCAGTCCTCATTGAGACTCACTGTGTAATTCCCCTCCTTTGCTTTGCTGCCCGATATCCTTGCGCTTCTAACCAAGCAAGCCTTAATCATAGCAACTTGTATAGGACTCACTTCCTGTTCAGCTCGGATCCTTGCAAGAAGCGCAGTGTACATGCCTTGTGGATAATGAGTGCCCATCAGCACTGCTCGGGTGAGCGCTCCACCTAAAAGCGGTGATGCCCTCCTACCGTCACGCTTACCTTCAATAAGTGGCGCAGTTGAGTTTACTATCATCCATACCGGAAATGACCCTGTTTCCCATGGTGGAAGAATGATGGCCATATCAGAATAGTGCTGACCGATCTTCTCCAGTAAGTTCCCAAACGTATCAACATGCCAGTATCTCACTGAAAGACGGGCATTGTTCGGCGCAAGGCCAAGTATGTAAAACCGTACATCCTTATCGACACCGACTATACTTTCTTCTAAGGACTTGCCCTGGGCCGCCCGGTCAAGCGCATCCCTGACCATCCTCGTAG
>DUVA01000048.1 GCA_012841305.1 Bacillota bacterium
CATCAGTTCAGGCTATGACTTCTACAATGATACAACTCAAGTGACTGATCATAACGGACATGGGACACACGTTGCAGGGATAATCGGTGCTGTTACCAACAACGGCCTGGGTATTTCCGGGATAAACTGGGATGTATCAATAATGGCTCTTAAAGCTGCTGATGATTCAGGCGCAGGGTACCTAAGTCTTTCGGAGATCATCGAAGCCTTGCGCTATGCAGCGGATAACGGGGCTGACGTGGTCAACATGAGCTTTCAAATAGGAGGCGCTTCAAGCGGTGAAGACTTCTTCATGGAAGAGGCAATTGAATATGCGTATAATAAGGGCGTGACAATGGTAGCAGCTGCAGGAAATGAAGGGCAGGGATGGCTGGCATATCCTGCCAGACATTCAAAGGTCATTGCAGTCAGTGCTATCGGCCCTGACCTTAACCGTGCAAGTTGGAGCAACTACGGCAATAACATTGATGTGGCAGCCCCAGGCGACAGTATTGTCAGCACGTGGCCAATGAATACTTTTGCGTCTGCTTCAGGCACATCTATGGCAGCGCCTCAAGTCGCAGGTGTTGCGGCCCTTCTCATCGCCCAAGGAGTGAGAGGCCCTGAGAACATAAGGCGCATCCTTCATGACACTGCCATGGATTTGGGCACGCCGGGGTACGATGACGTTTACGGCTGGGGCCTCGTTAATGCTCATGCAGCAGTAAACGGCGCTCTGATCACTAACATGAAAGTCTTTGCAGGAGACGATGATGGGACAAGCGCAACTCCCCGCAGCGACATGGGAAATCCCACAGCAGGTGGTTTCTTTGAAATACCGAATGTTGAAAAGGGTTCATGGTACATATATGGATGGATAGACATAAACAACAACGGAGTCGTGGACGAAGGAGACTACTTCGGACGCACATCAAGTAAGGTGACTTTGAGCGGTGAAGTTCTGACAGGGATCGAACTTCGTGTGAGTCCTAACGTCGGATCCGGGATAACAGGGACATTGAAGCTAAGTGAGGATTATTAGGCTTTATTGGCCTCCCGGACAAAGGAAGGTGATTGTGATGTTTTGGACACGGATGCTTGCCGGTAACAAGATCGTCCTATGCATGATATTGGTATTTGTTGCCTGTGTCCTCGTTGCCGGGTGTTCTGTGGACGCTTTCCGGAATCTGAAGGTTCAAGTAGGCGCAAGCCCGGTACGAGTAGACGGGCAAAACTTCCAAGTGTTTACCGTAGCAGCTCTAAACACAGGAGAGGAAAATGTCAAGCTCCAGTTTTCCAGTGGTATGCAATTCGATTTCGTGGTGGTGTCAGGGGATACTGAGATATGGCGCTGGTCCCATGACAAGGTAGCTACCATGATGTTGACAGAACGCGATATTGCCTCAGATGAGCTTGCCGTATACTCAGTTGTCTGGGACGGCAGCGACCTTGGAGGTGCGCAGGTAGCACCAGGAGAATACCAAGTATTCGGAGAGATTCTTACAAAGCCTAAAGTAAAGACGAACAACGTGACTTTCTATTGGCCCGGTAACTGAGCCGGTAATTCCGGAACTGTTCATTTTGGCGCGTTCACCCTCATAGATTATCTGTAGTGTGGGGGTGAACGCTATGCCTTCTCGCATCGTACGGAGAGCTCTTGTCTTCTTGGTGATCTCAGTCGTTGCTGCTTCTACCCTGCTTCTTATTGTTTCTACAGGCAAATCGGGTAAGTTTCCAGTGTCTGTGGAGGCAAACCCCGGTAGTTACCAAATCACTGTCCCAAAGTGTGAATGCAGCTCAACTTACCGGAGCTTGTGCCTTACTCATCCCCATTTACGTGGGCACGATGTTGCTGAACTTCAAGAGCGTCTTCTTTCCTTAGGCTTCTTTCGGGGGAAGGTTGACGGCGTATTCGGCGTCTCAACTGATTCCGCCGTGCGAGAATTCCAGAAGGCTGTCAGCATGGAACCTACCGGCCTTGTCACAGATTCAGTATGGCTTCGTATGGCCACAGGCCCGTCACGTACTCTGCCTGCAATTGCTGAACTTCCCAAAGGCGTGCGAAAGATTGTTGTTGACGTTAATAGGCTCGTTCTAACTCTCTATGTAGGTGATGAAGTCATCAAGAAGTACCCGATAGCGATTGGAAAGTGGCACACCCCGACACCCATAGGGGAATTTGTTATCCTTAGCAAAGACTATGCGCCCGGTGGGGCGTTCGGAAGCAGATGGATGGGGCTTAATGTCCCATGGGGAGGGTACGGAATTCACGGCACAAACAAACCGTGGTCAATCGGTAGCGCAGCCAGCGCAGGGTGTATCAGGATGTTCAACGAAGACGTAGAAGAGCTTTTCGAACTGGTTACAGTCAAGACTCTGGTTGAAATAATCGGAGAAGAGCCTGAGGGAGATATTACACGCACCCTTGAAATTGGAGATATGGGCCACGATGTCCAAGTGCTTCAACTCCACCTTCGACGAGGAGCCTTTGACGCCGGCCCTTTAGACGGAAGGTTTGGTGTTCGTGTTGAATCTGCAGTAAGAGAGATGCAGAAGCTCTACGGACTCCCGCCTACAGGCCGAGTCAGTGTAAACGAGCTATACCTTTTGGGGCTGCGCTAAGCGTGGCTTCCAAAACCACGAGGCTCTTTCGGCTGTGCCCGGTCTAGGTATGAGTTCATCAATTTTTGCTGGTTTTCCGAGGTCTTGGGTGGCCCCGCACGGTACGTACGCTTTCTGGAACCGGCGATTGCTTATGGTGGAGATCGTTGATTTCTCCCAATAGCGGCCAGGCATCCTGGGTCTTTGTGGTTATGCCGAGACTATTTTCACATGGACTGTACCTATCATAAAGCAGGATTATGGCATTACACTGTTTGTCAATGTACAGTCCATATTTACATTTAACTGGGAGAACTCAACGGTCTCATGGTGATCTACTTAGTAAGGCTGCACACCGGTATGTAGCGCACCGGCTGGCAAGTGCGATGATTTGATTTGACGGCCGCTCTCATAATACGCAGGAAGGAATTGCGTGTAGGAGGGATTTGCGTGTCTGGAACTGGAAAGGCTATTAAAGTTGCCTTGGTAGTCCTGGTAACCTTGCTGGCAGGTATTATCATATACGGTGCTGTGGTATTCAACCGGCCGGAACTTATGCCCCCAGGGCCATATCATCCTCGAGCATTGGTGTCGCAGTTTAGGGGGTACCGTGTCCACCCCTGGGTGAAAATCGATCCGACTAAGCAATATACATTGAAGATATGGAGCACTCGTTGGCCTATGTTTCGGGACGGCTACGGATATGACGATCTTATCGAAGAAGTAATTGACAAATTTCAGGCTGATTACCGGAATGTAGATGTTGAATATGTGCTTTTACCGTTAGATGAAGTCGGAAGGGCAATAGCTGAGGCGGTTGAAAACGCAACTCCTCCTAACATATGCATAGCTCCGTTCGATCCATCCCTTGTTGACAGTGGATTAGTCGTGCCTATCAACATGTTTATGTGTGACGAACCAAGAGACGATATTAAGGCTACCCCGGCTACAGACTTCGAACTCTCTTCTTTACAGGCTGTATCCGCAGGCAATCGCCTGTGGGCATGGCCTTCATGGATAGCAGTGAAATCTTGGGCAGGAAATGCAGCGATCCTGAGAGAGGTGGGCATTGATGTTGAGCGAGTCATGCTTTACGGATGGTCGTATGAAGATATCTTGACAATGATAGAGACTCTAAGGGCGCGGGAAGCCGGAGTGCCGGAGCAATACATGACATATGGTCTTGTCCTGGATACAACAGCTACTCATGTCCTTGACACACTTATGGAGGCGACCGGACGAGGGCTTGTGCTATCAGAGGATGGCGACCTTATGTGGCAAGGAGAGGCCATAAGATCCAGCTTGTCTTTTCTTCAGGATGTTAACGCAATGAATGGCTTTCCCGAGCCGATCCACATGATGACTGAGAGAATGCTCGAGCTTTTTTGGACAGGTAGGGCAGCTGTGATAGGGCCGGTAGGCCCTGGTTTTCTAAGACATGTCCGTGAAAGGCAGGATAGGATAACCGCAGGTGGTGTGTTCTCCGGAAAGGAAACGGTCGAGCCTGTACTTCTGCCTGTGCCTCATCCTACAGGAGGCATGAGCTCTCCATGTATCACTGTGCATGCAGCTGCGGTATTGACATATCCGGGCACAGGCGGGGAAGACACTGCATATCTGGCTGTCAGGCTTTCGGAAGCCCTGGCCAGAAAAGAGGCCTTGTGGCTTGCAGGCGAGTTGCCTGTGGTGCCTGCCAGAACCAAAGACCGTCAACATGGGTTTGATCTGGCCACCCGGCCTGACGGCGCCAGCCGGCGTTTTCTTCTGGGCGCCGCGTCATCCGGCCGGATGTACCGCAACCTATCTTCTGAGATGAAGGAAAAAGAGAAGCTTTTGCGAGAACAAGTAATCAGTCCCATGATGGATCAGTTTTGGAGAGGGGCTTTGAGCCCTGATGAGTTTAAACAACGCCTGCATGATGCTGAGAGGTGATCGAATTTCGCACACCTAAACCCTGATCTGTGCTCGAAAATAGTACACGTCCTTTGTGAAGACCCCTGCGGTGTCCGGTTTTCGATCACGGATTCCGAAAACGTGCTCGAAAATAGCGCACGGTTCTCCAAACTTGTGTTCGAATTTCGATCAGGCACCGTTAGAAATCGCTTAATATGTAGCGTCGTTCGGGTTTAGTGATCCAAAATCGAACACCAAACCCGGAGGGTGTGCTCGAAAATAGGACACGGCTTCCGGAGAATCACCGATTTTCAGGTGCCCTCCGGCTTATTCGTGAAAGTGTGTTCGAAAATAGCACACGGCCGTCTACACCGGTGCTCGAATTTCAATCAGGCACCATCAAAAGTCGCTCACTATGTAGAGTTATTTGGGTTTGGTGTTCGATAATCGAGCACGTCACTGAGACATGCTGTGAAATATCATATACACAGAATTATTCACACTCCGGACATGCAGTCGAATTCATTTATATACCGAACTCATTGGCGGATCGATTGCATCGGCCTACTGGGCGAGCCAGTCGCTCACACTCCCCAGTGAGGCCCCAAAATTCGCCGGAATGGCTCTCCGGAAGAGGCAAGCGATAGCCGGAGGGACACCAAATCCGCCGAAGTGGCTCGGGGAGGGCCACTCAGCGATCGGCCGGCAATCAGATTCGCCTGGGTGGCTCTCAGGAAGAGCCATGCTCGACGAAGAGACCCTGTAAGGGGCCCCTCCCTATATGCTTTTCATAGATGGACAAAGCTCCCATCCAATCTGACGGCTATAACCAGAGTGCCAGCTGGAACGCATATCCAGGGATAAGGGCGTTTGCGGAATTCGTGCAATGTACCGGCAGTAATGCATCGGCAGAGGTTGACAGTTGAGGTATGATATGTTAAAACCTATCCTACGAGACAAAACACGAATTAGGATATGTCAACCGTAACACCTTTATCCAGCTTTGAATAAATTAGGTGACTACATGCCGATAATGATGTATAGTAGAGAACATCTGGTATAGGATTCCAGTTCCGGCTCTAAAGAAGGAGTTTAGGATTTTTGGCCGAATAATATGGCCAAAAGACCTGGTGCCGGATGAGTGCCGGAATTGATATCAAGAAAAGCAGGGTTATTATACACTGCAAGGAGGATGGGATCATGACGTCCAGCCCCTGTTATAGGCAGGAGCGAGCGTCGGTATTTGTCGAACGCAGAAGAGAAATCGCTCTTGTTTCATGTTGCGTGGTGCTCTTAGTGACTGGGCTTGCAGGAGCAGCGCGGGAAATAAGAATAATTGTTGATAATGAGGTTATAGCGGTTGCCGCGGCCCCTGCTCTTAGGGTGGGAGATGTCCTGAAACAGGCCGGGGTGGAATTACAAGACGGCGATAAAGTGACACCTCAAATATCAGAGCGTGTACGTGGGAGAGGTGTCATCACTGTTACCCGTGCAGTTCCTGTAGAGCTTACAGTAGACGGCTCGAAAGTTGGGCTCCGTTCAACAGGTCCGATGGTTAAACATGTTCTGGCTGAGTCCGGAATCCTGCTGAGGCCTGAGGACAAGGTCAGTCCGGGAATGGAAGCCGGACTTACTCCCGGTATGAACATCAAAGTGACTCGAGTGACATCTGAGGTGGTCGTGCGACAGGTCCGTATCCCGTATCGCACTGAGGAAAGACCTGATTCAGGTATGGATCGCGGTGAATCTAAGGTTATCAAGCAGGGAATCGAAGGCCTTCGTGAAGAGGAAGTTCGTGTGACCTATGAGGATGGCAGAGTCGTCAATGAGACTGTGCTGTCCAGCAGAGTATTGCGGGAAGCAGTCTCAAGAGTGGTGAGAGTAGGCACTCGCAATCCAATCAGAACCTTGCTTACTTCAAGAGGTACCTTTAGGTACCGGGAAGTCAAAACCATGACAGCCACTGCTTATGAGCCGGGCCCTACCAGTTGCGGAAAGTGGGCGGACGGCTATACAGCTATCGGCCTGAAGGCCGTCCCCGGCATTGCTGCCGTAGATCCAAAGGTCATACCTCTTCGCACTAAGCTGTATGTGGAGGGTTATGGACCTGCAATCGCAGGTGATGTGGGAGGCGCTATCAAAGGCAACAGAATCGACTTGCTCTTTGAGACTGTAGAGGAGGCACTACGGTACGGAAGACGGAAGGTGAAAGTTTATATTCTGGAGCCATGAAAAAGCAAATAACGAATATGAGTAAAGAATCTAAAATTCGGCCGAGGAAACACCTCGGCCAGAATTTTCTTATCGACCGCTCCATTTTGGAAGTCATTGTTAATGCTGCCAAGTTAACCAAGGATGATTTGGTTTTAGAGATTGGTGCAGGCACCGGGACGCTGACTGAGGCGCTTTCAAGGGACGCCGGTCATGTCGTTGCTGTTGAAATAGATGAGAGATTGGTTTCCCTGCTTCGACAAAAGTTCTTTCAATATCCCGATGTAGAGATTGTAAAAGGGGACTTTCTGCAGCTAAACTTGACAGAGCTAACCGCTTCTAGTACACTGATTTCAGAGAAATCTAAAGTGGTTGCCAATTTGCCTTACTATATTACGTCTCCTATTATTTTGGAATTATTTCGTCATGCCGAGCTTTTCGAACGATTGGTGGTTCTGGTTCAGAAGGAAGTCGCAGAGCGAATTGTCGCAGCTCCGGGCTCCAAGAGGTACGGAGCATTTTCCGTAGCTGTGCAGTATCACGCGGATCCGGAGATTATGGCAATCGTGCCTCCTGAGGCGTTTTGGCCTCAACCCAAAGTGGACTCTGCTGTGGTCAAGATGATGATTCGCGAAGCCCCCCGGGTAAAAACAGTTGATGAGGGAATCTTCTTTGCGGTAGTCAGAGGCGGTTTTGCAAAAAGGCGAAAGACAATTCTGAGAGCGCTTTCCATGGCGGGAAAGACCTATCCGGAGCTTGCGTCCGTCAAGGAGGATAGCATAAGGAGGATCCTTGCCGAGGTTGGCGTGGATTCAGAGAGAAGAGCTGAGACTCTATCATTAGAGGAGTTCGGCAGAATAGCAGACGCAATCGCATTGGAACGTGGTGAACTTAGTCAGGGTGAGAAACATGATGTTCATTAGTCCCTCAAAGGGAAAAATGAGTTTCGACGAGGCTTTTAAGGATATCGTCGGCTATATGCAGGAAATGCCCGGCATTCCGTACAGGCTGATTATCGGCACTGATTCTCAGTTGCGAGAGGATGCTTGTTTTGTTACTGCCATAGTCATTCACAGAGTGGGTAAAGGCGGACGCTATTACTATACCAAGGAAAACGAAAGAATGGGTCGCAGTTTGAAGCAGAGGATCTTCTTTGAGGCTGCAAAAAGCCTGGGAATCGCCAGCAGGCTTGCTGAGAAGCTTGCTCAAAACGGATACGGGGATTTAAATGTTGAAATCCATCTGGATATCGGTCAGAACGGAGAGACGAAAGATCTTATCAGAGAGATTGTCGGTATGGTAACAGGCACCGGATTTGAAGCTAAGATCAAGCCGGATGCTTATGGAGCAACAAAAGTCGCGGATAAGCACAGTAAATAGACGGCCATTGACACTCCCCTTTACGGCTTGTTCTTGCCGTCCGGCGAATGCCGGTATGTAATCCCTCATTGCGTATTCAAGGAAACAGAGCTCCTCTTTAGTAGCAATCGTTTTTTGCTGCATGATTTTCCGCCACCTTATGCGAGGCGATAGTCTGCGTGGTCGAAAACAGACCGCTTATCGGCTCTTTACTGCAGAAAACCCAAAAGGTGGTTGAGAATCGACCATGTTCGTGTTAACCGGCGTGATCCCAGGCGGGGACTATTTGGCGCTGCTCTTTAGTCGGCTCAAGCTTGATCTTAACTGAGATCTGCACTGTTTACCCTCTCTCGGAAGTCTTTTGCCTTGCGATTTGCGGCATGCCTTCCTTAGATTAGGAGGGCGTGTTCTTTATTATAAAGAGCCTTCACCTTTTCTCGTCCACCTCATAGTATGTCATATCATGGACTTGATCCCTTTGGAGGGGAGAGCGTGGGCGAGATAAAAATCGGAGATAAGGTGGCGCGGAGATCTTACGGGTCAGACGTAATCTTCGTGGTCCTAAAGATAGTTACGGCTCGAGTGAAGGTTGCAAGGGTTCTTCTGCGAGGCTTGAATATGAGGCTCATGGCAGACGCCCCCGTTGATGACCTTGTGACTATTCGTAATGAAGAGGTGGAATCATCATTTCAGAATCTTCACCAAGAGACACGGCAACTGGTGGAGAAGGTATTTCTAAGGCGCATGGCAGAGGATTTCAGCATAGATTATCGAGGGCGTGATGACGCAATTCTGCCTTCGGGCATTGATTATCGTCATTTCCCGGGAAAAGTCCTTCATCTTGACGGGGACGGGGACTACCTGAAGCATTGCCTGAAGTACTACCAAGAACTTGGCGTGCCTGCTGTAGGATATCATGTCTCGGAAGAGGCACAGCCGTCGAAGGTTGCAGCACTTTTCAGAGAGCACCTTCCGGACATTTTGGTAATTACAGGCCATGACGGATTTATCGCGCGTGTAGGCGATAAGCTAAACCTGGACAGCTACAGAACATCAAGGTACTTTGTGGAAGCAGTAAAGAAGGCCCGACAGGTACAGCCTGACAAGGATTCTCTCGTGATCATTGCCGGGGCATGCCAGTCATATTATGAAGCTTTGATAGATGCGGGAGCAAATTTCGCGAGCTCCCCGCAAAGAATATTCATTCATTGCGCTGACCCGCTACTTGTCGCGGAGAAGATATCCCATACCCCATTTGATACCATTGTTCATGTGAACCAGGTAGCTGAAAACATAATCAGCGGGCTGAACGGAATCGGCGGCATAGAAACCAGAGGGAAGTTGCGTCTCAGCTTACCGAATACAGTGTCAAATCACAAGTGACTTGTTTTGTGGAGAAGGCGAGAGAGTTCTTTAGCAATCTTTAGATCGAGAGATGTAGATCACAATTTTTAAGGGCTATGAGGCTTGTCTACTCAATACATATGAAATACCCTATTGACATGATACCGGCATGTTGTTATACTTATTCCTTTTCCTTGACATAAAACCGGAGGCGTGCTAGAATTAGTTAGGTATGGCCCGCCGAGGAAGGTGGTAAAATGGCAGGCAGAAATGCCCTCGAAATCATTAAGCGAGATCTTGAGCCATTTGTCGGTAAGAAGGTCATGGTCAGGGCAAATCAGGGACGCAGGAAGGTCTTTGAAACTGAAGGGATTCTTGAGAACACATACCCCAGACTATTTGTGGTAAAGTTGTCTGATAAACCGGGATTAGTGAAACGAGTCTCCTATACCTACGCCGATGTTTTGACTGAAACAGTAAAACTGTCTGTTCGGTGTAGGGATGAGGAGAAGAGAATCGGCTGCGCGGGCTAGAACCGGAATAAGTCTTTAATTTGAGTAACGGGCAGGGTAGTATTTATGACCTTGCCCGTTCTTGTGTACACAGGGCTCTCTGTGTACACGCAGGTTTTCTTCCCCTTTCTTCTTACTTGAACAGGCCGTAAGGCCCCTAGCTACAGCGTGGGGACATAAGGCGTACAGCTCGACAATTCCCTCTGATGCAGGTTTCATGAGTCCTCCCACCCTGCTAGACGCTGCATTGGATGATTTTCCCTATTGAAATCTCATGGAGAACTCTCTAACATTAAAAGTAAGAGGAACCAAGGGGAGGGTTACACATGAATAGACGAATTACTATGGCAGTGATGATTGCAGCTGCACTTGTGGTAGCGCTTATCATGCCTACTTACGCCTCTGCAGCTACAACGTACTACTCAAGCTCCGGAAGTTCCGGTTATCAGTATCCTGGCAGCAATTACTACTCAAGCGGTTCAGGATCAACCTATTACTACAACAGTAACTCATCAGGGGGATCTACCTACTACTACAGCGGAAGGTCGTACTCGAATTCCGGTAGTAAGACTTATTACTACAACTCAGGCAACACCTGGTATTATGGCGGTGGTTCGTACACGCCTTCCAGGCCTACTCCGACCCCAACTCCTCAACCGACTCCCACGCCTGAGCCAAACCCGGAACCCACACCTCAACCGGAGCCCACTCCTACACCGGGGCTCACCGCTGACGAGCAGAGGATGGTGGATTTGATTAATCAGGAAAGAGCAAAAGCAGGGCTTGCACCTCTCACTGTTGACTTGAGGCTGGTTGACCTGGCCCGCAAGAAGAGTCAGGATATGATTACGAACAACTATTTCAGCCACACATCCCCGACTTACGGTGATCCTTTCAAGATGATGACCGCAGCAGGGATCAGCTATCGAACTGCAGGTGAGAACTTAGCAGGGGCCAGAACCGTGGATCAAGCGCATTCAGCTCTTATGAATAGCGCAGGGCACCGTCAGAACATCCTTAGCCCGTCATACAACAAGGTTGGTGTAGGGATCGCTACCGGAGGTCCTTACGGCAGCATGTATACCCAGCTATTCATCGGCACATGGTAAACACTTGGCAAAGCCGTTGATTCCTAGAGGCTGATCGATTACAAACAGATATGCTAAGCCATGGGACAGGCCTCCTTGTCCACCAGGGATGAGGAGGCCTGTCTTATGAGCCTTCAAAGAAAGACAAGAGGCCACGGAAAATGGCTTCAGCCAGACGTCCTCTATGAGAAGGAGTGAGAAGCAGTTCCTTCTCCGCGGGGCTGGAAATGAACCCGACTTCCACAATAACGGCAGGGAGGTTTGCAGCATTTAACACATAATAATCGCCCTCCAGCACAGACTGGCCGCGGAAAGGGGCGACGTCCTTTATCGCTTGTTGGATACAAGTTGCCAAGCGCTTGCTTTCAGGCTTGTTCTTGCTATAGAAAACAATTGCCCCCGAGGTAGACTTAGAACCGATTTTATTCACATGTATACTGACAAATACATCTGAATTAGTGCGATGTGCGATATGGATTCGCGCAGCCAAATCCTGCCTGTGCCTGGTTTTCTCTTCAGGCCACAGAGGGCTCATCTCCCAGTCCCCATGCCTGGTTAAGATAGGGACAGCCCTTGCCCTGGCCAGCAGGTAGCACACATCTCTGGCTATCTCCAGCACAATGTCTTTCTCAAGAATACCTTCACTGTCGTGGGAGCCGGGGTCAATACCGCCATGCCCTGGGTCGACTGTTATAACTTTGCCTACCATCGCAGGGTGAAGGGGCGCCAAGGCAGGTATTGTTCTTCCTGTGGTAAGAACAAGCAATAACAGAACTGAGGTTCCAAGAAGGAGACCAATCGTGCCTCTGCCCGTTGCAACGACTACTAGGATTTTCTTTCTCATGCAGGCACCTCCTACAGAGAACTATATTCTGATGAACCCTCGTTAATCCCTGAAGGATCGGACAGGACAACAGGCGTGACGCCAGGAAGATACTTGCCCGCATGCAGTGGGCTCAAGGTCTTCTTAGAACAGCAAAAGAAGCTGTCCCTTCATAGGCAAAAGAAGCTGTGCGTTCATAAGATAGTGTAAGATCCTACGCTTGCCTTCTAAGTTTGTGATATTCGAGGGGGATAAGCTTATGGCATATGCATCTCATAGGTGTTGTTCTGATGTAACTCATAGATCCTGTTCCGAGATGACTCTTACGTTGCCTATTCCGGCAATCAAGATAAAGGAGATCCGTGCTCACGTTGACAGCGTTACGACACATGTAATTCCAGGTAAGGTGATAGTCCAAGGGACGCTTCAGAAGCAAGTGTTCTTTGTAGGGGAAGACAACATTGTCCATCACTTCCCTGAACAAGCGCGTTTCTCGGCTTTGATTGAGATACCCGCGGTTGTGCCGGGCCCTGAGGTGGTGGTGCAGGCTCATCCTAGGGTATTCAATATTATTGCTACCTTGAGCCCTGACGGCACTCAAATAACGCAAAAGGTCATTATCGATGTGGACGTGACCGTCACCCAGTTTGCTCAGGTGCCCCTTGAGGAAGACCCTGAGGGGCCCAGTGTCCTGACAGAAGAAGTGATAGGAGAAGACACAGGCCAGATTCTTGAATCAGGGACTGTGACTTTGGTTACGCCTGCAGTCAAGGTAACTGACATCCGCGTAAATCCTGAGATTACTCAGGTTACGGTAAAAGAAGACAAAGTAGTGGTCCAAGGGAATATTCTAAAACAGATCTTCTTCATTGATCTTGATCAGGTAGGCCGCCATCAAGCTGTCGTGGTACCGTTCGCGATAATGATAGATATCCCCGGCGCACAGCCGGGCATGAATGTCCAGGCGCGTGCTACTGTAGCAGACGTGAATTTCACCTTGGATCCGACAGGCGCTTTTGTCAGTCAGGAAGTGGTCCTTGACGTATTCGCAAAGGTCACTCAGACCGTTGAGGTATCACTGGCGTTAGGCGACGACTTGACTATCAAGACTGAGCAGGTAATTGCCTCTGCTTCAACTCAGATAATGGAAGAAGTCACTGTTGTTTTGGCGCAACCCGCCATCAAGATCAAGGACATAGAGCTGGTTGTACAGGATGCCAGAGGCCGTACAATTGCAGATAAAGTCATCATACAGGGCGTCTTCGTAAAAGACGTGTATTACATTAACGAAGACGATGTGGAGGTCCTGGAGTCCTTCACTATTCCCTTCAGCACTTTCATACCGGCACCAGGGGTTACGCCCGGGCTTAACGTTTTTGTCCTCGCACAGGCTTTACCGGTAGTATTTGATCCTTCGCAGACCGGAACGGAGATAACAGAGAAGGATCTTGCAGAGATTGAGGCCATCATTACAGAGACAGTGAAAATCGAAGTTGAAGAGGATCCCACCGGTACCCTGTTCAAGGTCCAGAAAGTGATCGGAGAAGGTACAGCACAGGTTTGCGCTGAAGGAATACCCGTGCCTGTGCTTCCCATTACCATAGAATTTGAAAGAATACGTGTGGGAGAGGCGGTAGAGGCTGAGAAGCAGCTGCTCGTAGAGAACTCAATTTGCCTGCCGTTCATCGCCAAAAAGATCAAGTCAGTAGAATCCACGGTTCAGAATGTGACCTTTGAGATCGTTGGGGAGCAGGTTCTTGTTGAAGGTGAAGTCAAAAAGGACGTATTTGTGGTCGGGCTTGATAACATAGTCCACCATATCCAAGAGATCGTCCCATTCAGCGGGTTTGTCGATGTGCCCGGAATTGTGGAAGGCGCAACAGTTACTGTGGATGTAGTAGTGGAGAGCCTTGTTCAGAACCTCATCTGTGGGGGAAGCAAGATTCAGCAACTGATAGTCTTACTTGTTACTGTCACATCAGCCGAAGAGAGAATCGTTCAAGTGGTGGTAAACGTGACAGGCCCCGGTGTTTTCCAAACCAAGACAAAGGTCCTTGTCGATGTTGTCGATGATGGTAACCCGAACCCTGTGCCGCTTGATGTGGTTACAGATCTTACCGGGCCCAACGTAGACACAGTTACGAAAGAGACGCTTCTCCTCGTAGTAATTGTGAACGGGACTGTTGGCCCTGTGCCTGTGTCTGTAGTAACGAACGCTACATTTAAGATTTAGTCTGGGCTTTAGCGCATCACATTTTTAGGTAGATTTCAATACGATATAGGGAAGAAAGGCTCAGAGGGGGACTGACCGATATGTTCATAGGGCTATGGCAATCAGGCGTAATTGTGGCTGCTATTGCCCTTGTCCTCCTGGGACTTTTGCTGATACCGCGTCGCAGGCGCATGGTTGAAACACTTCTTGGCGTCGATTATCCTGATGATGACAATGGCCTAGAACTATCATTAGGGCACAGCAATCCTCAGCCGGCATTAGCACAACATATAGGTGAAGTAGCTTTTGCGGTTGACTGCGACCTTTTGGAGGACGGCGGAGGGGCGGAGGTCAACCAAGAGACAGTATGCTCCGAAGCTGTCCAGGCCAAAAGGAATCTCATGCTGCGTGCCCCTGGTTCGTGGCATGCCGGAAATGCCACACCTGCACCCACATGCACTTCTGAACCGGCGATCACAATCACATTCCAACCTTCTTCAAGCGAAATTCACATGGATCTGCCCAGCGAAATAACTCTCAGGGCGGAATCTTTCGATAGTCTAGGCCAGATTATGTGCTGTCAGAGTGAATCTAACTTTTTGCCGGAAGCTCCCTGTACTTCGTCAGAAGATCATGACGACGCCAGGTTAGGGTTTCTGTATCCTATCTCTCATGATCGGGAAGAGGATGCAGAGGAACAAGAACATGTACCTGTCCAACATCAGTCTCAGGCGACAGAGGGCCCAAGGGAGGCGCGACCCGTATTTCTTAATCGTTTGATGGAAAGCCCATTCAGGCTTAGGGAAGGAGGCTCGCATATGCTGAATATCGAGAAGTACAGTCAGGTTCAAACAGCGTGTCTTAAGGTGGAAAGGGTTGTAGGCCATGGTTCAAAGCAGGTCCTTTTGGAGGAGACAAACACTATACCCGGGATCAAGATAGTGGAAATCATTCCTACGCTCATCAATATTCGTTCCATAGTAAAGGACGGCAAAGTCATTATCCAAGGCACTGTCCACAAGCAGATATTCTACATTGGTACTGACGAACTGGAACATCACCTTGCAGAGGATATGGATTTCAGTGAGCTTGTTGATATCGAGCCGTTGAATCCTATGTGTCCGGTGCGAGAAGGCATGAATCAGCAGGACTTCTCTGTAATTGAGAACAGCGTGTTTGAGTTTGACCCGGATACCGGCGCTTTGACGCAGAAGATCATCCTTAGATTGTGTGTGAAGGTAACTGAAACAGAACAACTTGAGGTGGGGGTTGGTTGTCAGGGCACGCTGATCAAGGCTGCTGTTGTAGTCGGTGAAGGCACAAAGCAGAAGTTCATTGAGGAGACGAAAGTCATTCCTGCAATTAAGGTCATTGAAATCGTCCCACGAATATCTCAGATCAGGCACACAGTCAAGAACGGAAAAGTCCTGGTCCAAGGTATCGTTCATAAGCAGATATTCTACGTAGGTACAGACGACCTAGTTCATCACCTGGCAGAAGACATTCCATTCAGTGATCTTGTGATAGTGCCATACGCATGTGAGGGAATGAACTCTCAAGACCATTCCTTCGTAGATAACCTTGTGTTTGAATTCGACCCTGCTACCGGTGCTCTCACTCAAAAGATTATCCTTGCCCTGTCCGTGAAGGTTACGGAGACATGCGGGGTGCCGGTGATTGAAGGAACCGCGGGAACGCTTATCAGCGCTAACCAAATCATTGGGATGGGATGCGCCGAGAAGCTGGTTGAGGAGACAAAGACCCTGACAGCCATTAAAATCGTAGATATCGATGCCAGGATCAGTGAAATAACGTCCATAGTCAAGAACGGCAAAGTCATAGTGCAAGGGACTGTCCACAAGCAGATATTCTATGTCGGTACAGACGACCTTGTCCATCATCTTGCAGAGGATCTGCCTTTTAGCGAAATGATAGAGATACCCCCGATAAATCCGGAATTCCCTGTGGAGGAAGGCATGGATCAACAGGATCACTCATTTATTGAGAATATCGTATGGGAATTCGACCCTGCCACAGGCGAGCTTACGGAGAAGGTTATCATCGGCATACAGGTAGTAGTGACGAATCATATTCAAATACCGGTAGTGGTCATTGGCGGCTGTCCCGGCAACGACCTTTGGCCGATCAAGGAGGGTTGTCCAGCCGATACCGTCAAGTAAGCACATGAGGCTTCGTCCTGGATGACTCCTTAGTACTGGTGCCAGCCTACAGGGGGATTGCCGGTGATTTCATCCGGCAGTCCCCGAATTAATGCCCTCCTTTTCTCCTCGGACACCAATTCATGACAGAATACCGGAAAACTCCTGTGAATAGGGATTCAGTACAGTGGGCCATACATACTTTGCGGCAGCCGGATAGGAGAAGAGAGGTGCACATTTTGGGCTGTCTTACAATAGAGAGCCGAGAAGTGCAGATCGAACAAGTCATAACTCGTTTCACTCATAGTGCATCCATAAGAGCTTCACATGTAGTAGAAGATCTATCCAGGCAACAACCCTTCGGGATTACCATCGACTTACTATCTCTGTCATGGGAAATCCTAGATGGCTCTGCCATTGCCTCTTTGGATCTTTCAATATGGGTCTACTTACCGTGTGATGGTGAAATTCAGGCAGTGTCCTTGATTCATAAGATGCGAACACTTATAAGAATCCCGGAAATCAGCTCTTCCATGCGCATAGAGGCCAAATTTCGTGTTGAAGACATTGAAGTGGCTCCTGATGAAATAGACGGTGAAATGGTTATTGAAGCTGTCGCTTTCATTGAAGGGCTTGTCCTTGAGAAGCGTATTCTCCACGTTGTGACCGGGGTTATGTTGGAACGAGATACTTGCCGGGTCTCAGAGGACGAAGGATTTCCAGCCCGATTTCGCTTCCTGGCCACCATAGGCAACCTGTTCAACCAGATCGCGGGTGTCCTCCGAAGGAATCGTTAGCTTGCCGTGGGTGACAATGACGAAAACGTCACAAACCTGTTGGCCCAGGCATACAATAAATTCGCAAGGTACGGGAATCTGTCTTCATTCACCTGCATGGAGGACGTTCTTGCCATGGCATCATCTCAAAGGGAGATCCTTTGGAAAAGAACCCTGAGACCCGATATGAAAGGCCAGGATGTGGCAGCGCTTCAACGACGTTTGGCTGAGCTCCGTTACTATACAGGGGCATGTGACGGAGTGTATGGCCTTCTTACAAAGGGCGCTGTATTTGACTTTCAGAAAGCCCACAGGTTAAGGGTTGACGGTATTGCAGGCAAGGAAGTCTTCAGTCTTCTTAAGTCGGGGCTTGAGCGAGAAAAGATTGAGCACATAGTTACGAAAGGCGAGACCCTTGCCGGCATTGCCGGTAAACATAAAGTCCCTCAAGAATTGCTTGTCACGGCAAATTCCTTAAGGACGGAGAAAGTTGAAGAAGGCGACAGTCTGATGATTCCTGTATTGCGCCTTTTCGGATTCTGCTCCCCTCCGGTTCCCGGAGAGCCCGTATGTTCCCACGAATACGTGTTACCATTCCTTACGGCAATTGCGCCTCGATGGTTCTTTGTTGATGAGCATGGGGATATTCAAGGCGCGCCCGACAGGAGGCTTGCTGCTTTGGCACAGATGACAGGTGTAGAGCTATGGCCTGTAGTAAGTATCGCAAGACCCGGACCCCGCGAGGAAGGAGTCGAGATCCGAGACCCTCTTGATAACGTGCTCTCAGACAGCTTAGCTTATTCCAAGGCAATAAAAGGTTTATCGGCTCTTGCGACTCGAATGCGAACTAAAGGATTCATCATTTCTGCAGGAACTATTCATGAAAAAGACGTCTATGCATTTCAATCCTTCCTCCGCAAGATTCGGAACGCCCTCAAGCAAGAGGGGCTTATGCTGGCAGTTGAAGTTCCTTTGCCTGAGGATGCCGTATCCTGTCAGGGACAGGATCGTAGAAAAGGCATACAGGATTTAGAGGGTATTGCGTCCGTTGTTCACCTGGTCTTTCTCAAGGCGTATAAAGATCCGTGGGAGTTTACATCTCCCGAACCCATAGTATCTATTAACCGTTGCAGAACTGCATTGAAAAGCCTTGCCCGAGCACTGGATTTCTGGAAAACGATAGTTGTCATGCCTGCTTTCGGTGTCGACTTCTCTTCAGGCCTTGGCACAACTCCCCTTCGAAAGAGGCATCGGGAGATCATGGAGATAATGGAGCTCTTCAAACCTACGGTGTCACAGCCTGACGGGGAAAAGTCTAAAGTTTTCAGGTACAGATCATTTCGTGTCAGTCATACTGTGTATTTCGAGGATGCAGAGAGCATTGGCACCTATGCAGATCTGGCGCAAAGATATGGCGTAGCCGGCATTGCCATTGCCGATTTGGAGGATGTGGATCCATGGGTTTGGTCTACGCTCAAGGCCAGGTTCAAGGTGGTAAAGGATGGAGGTGGGGATCGGGGTTTCAAGTAGATGCGCTTGGTATATACGGGTCATGTGTCTAGTTCTTGGGCTTTCGCCGTGCGTAAGGCGTAATCTTGTATTTAGAAATATATGCACATTTCGGTAAGTTGCCCGCATATAGTAGAAATGAAAAAGAAGTGTACGGCTCCATGTGTGTAATGGGAAAGGAGGAAAAGAGATGGCTGTGGGTATCGAGCTCAAAGAGGAACTCCTAAAAGTTGAACAGGTCATTGGCGAAACCACGGCGCGGAAGGTCCTGCGAGAAGTCATCAAAATAGCAGACACCCTACCTACTGCTGAGAAGATTATCAGTGTGGATGTTATCATTCTCACCACGTCTTTTCAGCTGATTAAGAACAAGATCTTAGTTGAAGGGACAGCTAAGGTAAGAATTCTCTACGTAGCTCGGGAGGCTACCGGAGCGCAGCCGGTTCAGGTATTCGAAGAAGACATATCATTTGAGCTTATCGCTGAAGTGCCTGGGACTGAACCGTTAATGAATGCCTGGGTGCAGGTGGACGTCCATGATATAGCCTTCGATCTGGTTGACATCAGGACTGTTGATGTACGCGTTGTGATTTCTGCCAGGGTTAAGGTCACTGTAACTGAGCAATTAGAGGTGGTCACAGAGGTGACCGGGCCCGCGGATTTGCAGGTTACGAGGGAGCTCCTAAAAGTCGAGGATGTAATTGGTGACGCTCAAGCACAGGCTCTTGTAACCGGTAGGCTCATAGTCCCGTTTGAGAAGCCGGATATAGATTCTGTCATAAGCGTCGAGGCTAAACCGCGCCTCACAGATGTGCAAGTTCTCGACGGCCAGGTAGTTGTTGAAGGCTTAATAGATGTTGACGTTCTTTACGCTGCAGTGCCCCAGGACCCAACTCCTGAAGGCGTGAAACTGCCGGTTCACTTCTTCTCGAGTCAATTGCGATTCTCCCAGGTAGTAGAAGTCCCAGGTGCAGCAGTCGGCATGGTTGCCCAGGCCAGAATAATCTTTGAAACAGTCAGCTTTACTGAACTGGATTTCCGCACCGTAACTGTGGACGTAGTCCTGAAAATCGTTGCCAAAGTAACTATTGTCAGGCAACTGGAAATTGTCACAGATGTGACTTCTGCCAGTGAAGTCCTTGACGTAGAAAAGCGTCTCCTTAGAGTAGAAGATGTTATAGGGGAAGACATAGCTCAGACCATTATCAAAGAAGTCCTGGAGGTGCCAAGAGAGAAGCCCAATATTGAACGTATCCTCCGCATTGATACTTCAGTGAAGGAAACATCGTGGAGGATCATTGACGGCAAGGTAATCATTGAAGGAGTTATAGAACTCCAAACTCTTTACGTGGCGCAAACACCTGAAGGAGACCAGCCTGTACATCATATGTCCCATCGGGTGAAGTTCACTCTTTTCGTGGAGATACCAGGCACACAAGAGGGCTTCACTGCAGAAACTCGCGTAGCCGTCGAACATGTCGACTTTGAGCTTGTTGAAGACAGACGGTTCACTGCTAAAGTGCTTGTCGGCGTATTCGCGAAAGTGACTGAGCCGGTGCAACTTAATGTAGTCGTCAATGTAGTTGTTGTTTCACCTGCTCCGCCAGCGCCATGCCCACAGCCTACCATTGTCATGGTGACGATTCAGCCGGGTGATACTCTCTGGGCGTTGGCCAGGAAGTATAATACGACAGTCGAAGCGATTATTCAGGCGAACCCCGGGATACAGCCGGAGAACCTCCAGGTGGGCCAGGTAATACAGATCCCTGCCTGCCCTGCTCCTAAGGGGTGAGGATCGGCCTGCAAGAAGGAGTGGGTTTGAGGTTTGGCGTGGAGTTCTCAAGGATGGTTTGAAAGGGAGGGAAATAGGAGATGGTTCTGAGAAGGGAACGCCTCAAGCTCTTCGAAGTCGTCAGCGAGACTGTGACCACTGTTACGCTGAGGAGTATTCAGTCAGTGCCTGCGGGGAAACCTGACGTCCAGAAGATCTTGAGCATAGCTAATGTAACAGTCTCAGCAACAGGGACGCCGCTACCCAATAAAGTCGTAATTGAAGGCACCGCAACAGTCCAGACTATATACGTAGCTGCACTGCCTGACCAGCCTGTCCACCATATGGAGCACGTCATAAGCTTCCTGCAATTTGCCGATGTGCCTGGGACACAACCCGGTATGACAGTAATATTGAAGCCTCGGGTGAAGTTCTCGGACATAGTAATAAGGTCGCCAAGGGAAGTGGAGATAGAAATCATCATAGAATTCCTTGTGAAAGTAATTAGGCTAGTCCAGCTTGATGTAGTCACTGACGTCATGTTCAAAAGCGTCCCCGTTAAAGTCGACAAACAGCTTTTCCGGGTCGAACGTGTCAGAGGTGAGAATACAGGCCAGGTGATACTAAGTAACATGTTGCCTGTGCCTGCCGGCAAACCGCCTGTCCAGAAAATCTTAAACGTTGTCAGCACAGAAATCATAACAGATGAGGTGCGGATTATTCCGGATCTCGTAATTATCCAGGGTAGGGTCAGAACCCAAGTGATTTATGTAGCTGCAGAGCCGGATCAACCTGTTCATCACATGCATTTGGAAGTAAATTTCCTGGCAAATATCAGAATACCCGGGGCGGTGCCGGGGTTGATGGCAGAGATATTCCCGAGCGTAGAGTTTGTGCAGGTGTCTATTGTAAATCCCACTACTGTCATGCAAGACTTGATCCTGAGTATCTTTGTGAAGGTCACTGAAATTCAACAACTCCGTGTAGTTACAGACGTAAGGTCAGACAGAATTCCGATTAATGCCGTAAGACAGCTTGTAGCCATAGAGGACGTGGTAAACGAAAAATCTCAGCAAATCAATATCCACAGGGAGGTAGAAATACCTGAGGAGAAGCCGCCTGCGCAAAAGATCCTTCAGATCTTCAGTTCAACTGTGGACATAACACGGTCTGACATACTCGATGGCAAGGTCATCCTGGAAGGCACCTTGGTCCTCCAAATAATCTACGTTGCAGCTGAACCTGACCAACCTGTGCATCATGCCCATGTTGAAATACCGTTTACCACATTTGTGGATCTGCCCGGAGCTTATCCCGGCATGAATCTCCTGGTGCGGCCAAGGGTGGAATTCGCTACTGTCCAGTTCTTGCCGGTAGGGGTGACTCCTCCTCCTGAGATCGGCACGAGGGATCTCCTGGTTGACGCTATTATCGAGGTATTTGTGAAGGTAACGAAGACAGTCCAGAAGTATGTAGTTATCGATGTGATCGTTCCTCAGGGATTTCGGGATCCGTAAAGCTGTCAGTAGGCTACTTTCATCGTGTTCGACAAGCGACCCTGTTTGCGCCAAATGCGGGGTCGCTTTATTCTGCCGAAGTGCCATACTTCACCTTAATAGCAGGGCAAGAAGTGCATTCTAAGCATTTTATACAGCCCTTGGAGTCTGCATCGAGATACGGGTCAATATCCATGGGGCAAGCTGCTCTGCAGGCCCCGCATTTGTTGCACAGCTCATTATCTACTTTAAGTCTTACGTAGCTTACTTTGTTGAATGGGGAATATATGGTTCCAAGGGGACAGATGAATCTGCAAAAAGGTCTTTTGATGAGAATTGCGGCGACTATGAAAACCAATACTATGGCCATTTTCACGATAAACAAGGTTCCCGCCATAGCCCTGATCGACGGATCAATGGCCACCAGAGGCAACCCGGCTTCGAGGCCACCTGCCGGACATAGCTTGCAAAACAAAGGTTCTCCCGTGGCGAACGCCCCAATGAGAACAAGTCCGACAAAGACCGGGTACCGGGCGGCTTCCCAGGCGTGATGTCTGATTTTTACCTGCAGCTTCTTCCTGCCGAGTCTGATTTTGAAAAGGAGATCCTGCAGGAACCCGAACGGGCATGCCCACCCGCAGGTCATCCGTCCAACAAGCGCTCCTATGACCGTGAAGAATCCCACCAGGGCAAAGGGAAATCTCCTTTGTCCGATAAAATGCTGGAGCGACCCGATAGGGCAAGCCATGACCGCGAGCGGGCATGCGTGGCAATTGAGTACGGGCGCAGGGCAAAACTTCAAAAGTGATAAGACATAGGAGTTGGCAAACACAAGCGATGCCAGTTGGACCAGTGTTCGCTTATGGACAGCCGGCCTACTACTAACAACCGGCCTATTACTAACAGCTGGCTTATTACTAACTGCCCGCCCATTATTAATAGCTCGCTCACGATTGACAGCAGATTTATGCCTGTCAGTTGCCGGCTTGCTTGTCATACCACGAATCCACGAACCCTTGATCTTCCAATCCCGCCTTCTCACTTAAGACTTACAGGTTACCTAAGGCCTATACATGATGCGCATAGGATCAAAGCGTTGAGTAAGATAGTCTCGAATTCACTCCTGAAAGCGCCGATGACTATGAAGCCTATTCCCAGCGATAATAAGAGGCATGTGCCGGGTCTTATGGGAATCTTTGTTCGGAGGCTTCCCCGGCCTTCGCGCGCCTTGTCACATATCTTCTCATGCTTATCAGCCTTCTTATCTCTCATTTACTGTTCCTTCTCAAGGAGGTCAGAGATGAGCTTGCCTAATTCCTCCTGGAATTTTGCTTTATCGGCGCCTGTCCCGACTGAGACATGCCTTACTATGCCGGATTTATCAACCAGGACAAGTGTAGGTATAGCTCTCACCCCATAGTCCTGTATGATTTTGGTAAGGGGGGTATCGCCCTTGGAAGTGGCCGCTATGATAGAATATGGAATTCCATTGTCCTCAACATATTTTTCCACATTCTTTCGGGTATCGTTTACTGCAATTCCAAGAACGGCTAAGCCTTGGTCAGCGTAAGTTTTATGAAGAGCGATTATTACCGGAGTGATCTCTCTACACGGGCCGCACCAGGTAGCCCAGAAATCTATGAGTGTTACCTGGCCTGGGTCAGTAAGGTTAATGCGTGTTCCGTCAAGATCGGTTACAACGAATGAAGGAGCAGGTTTATTCACGAGGTCTTCCGGGCGGGCTGCAAAACACCCCGGTACCCGGTAAATTGCCGCAAGGAGAAGGCCTGCAGCTAGAATCAGGATAAACGCCGGATATGTTCTCTTAGTGTTGAAGCTCTTTGGGTTGCCTGGTCTTGACATGAAAGGCCCTCCTTTTGTTCCACTAAGAAGTAATACGACAATCTGCCGAAGTAGTTCCCGTACGTGGTTCCAAGTGACGCACTTTCCTCACCCGGCATATCATATTCTGGTAGATGTGTTACCAGAGAGGGAGGGAGGGAGATGTCAGAGGATTTGACCATCTCCGGTGTTCATCACAAGAAGGTAAAAGTGGAGGTAATAGTTGCTGATGTAAGCGCCACTATTGTCGCCAGCGGTCAACTTACCGTGCCGCCTCCGAAGCCTGACATAGCTTCGATTCTGGATACTCAGGCCGAGGTTACTATTAGCCGTGTCTCAGTCGTTTCCGGAACCGTCGTGATCCAGGGAAACGTGATAGTGGACATAACATATGTTTCCACCGCGCCTTCCCAGCCGGTTCACTTCTTCGAAGGGACCTTATCCCTGTTCGGAAGTGTCAATGTGCCTGGGATTTTTCCGGGAATGACTCCTGAAGTAGTGGTAACGAGTGTTTATGCCACATCTCGTCTTGTGGATCCCAGAACAGTTGAAGTTAACGTGTTAGTCACGGTAAGGGTGAAGGTCCTAAGAGAACAGGTCCTGCCGATAGTCAGTGAAGTCCCGAAAACGATTATTGTGCCTACTGTAACCGTGCCTGTAGTTCCTATAGTCCAACGCAGGGTCGTCACGGTGGAACGTGCTGTGCTGCAAGGAGAAGCCCAGACGATTGCTGTAGGGACTATATCCATACCGCCTGATAAGCCAGGCGCATCGGATATCATTCGAACCAGCGCTGCCGGATCTGTTACCCGGGCTAACGTGCTGAGAGGTAAGGTAGTGGTTGACGGGGTTGTATCCACACGCACTCTCTATGTAGGCCTGAGTCCTGCACAGCCTGTTTTCTCCGTGGACGGAGTCATCCCCTTCAGCGTAATTGTAGATCTTCCCGGGGTAGAAGTAGGAATGTTTGCGTTTGCGGCTGTGCAGATTGAGGCAGTGGACACGACTATTGTGAATGCTCGCACCTTGCGTATAAGGGCAGTGGTCAAAGTCTCAGTGGTCGTTACGGTAGAAAGAGAGCTTCCCCTCGTGACCGGCATAGGAGCTCTTCCGCCTACGCTTGTGCCTATCACCCAGGACTTCCTTGTGGAGGAGATCGTGGGTCAAGTACAGGATGATTCCACGGTTACGGTGCAAATCGTAGTTCCTGCCACGCTCCCCGGTATTGGAAGGGTCATACAGTCCTTTGCTCAAGCCAGGATTACCAAGACCATAGTTCTCGATGGTGTAATCATAGTTCAGGGGACTCTGAGGATTACTATACTCTTCTCTGAACTGCCCAGCCAGAAAGTGTTTGCTCATGTTGAGACAGTGCCCTTTTCAGTGACACTACGTATACCCGGGGCTGTTCCGGCTTTCTTCGGAACAGCGGAAGTAACCGTGGTTAGGGTAGTGGCAGTCCCGGTGCAGCCTAAGATCGCAAATGTCAGGGTAACGTTGCGAGGCTGGGGAATGGTGACAAGGATCGATACCGTCCCTACGGTAGTCGATATTCGTTCTCAAGGGGCAGGGCAAGTTCCGCCTGGAATAGTGGTGCCACCGGGAACTGAAGTGCCACCAGGAACCGTGACGCCACCCGGAACAAGCGTTCCCGGAGGGGGAGAGTTGCCGGGGCCACCGGTTAGCTCAAGTTCACAAAGCTCATCAAGCGCAGGAGGTAGAGTCTACGTAGTCCAGATTGGGGATACTGTGTTCCGAATAGCACAGAGATATGGCACCACCGTTGACGCGATAGTACAGGCAAATAGCATTCAAGATCCGGATCGAATAGTAGTCGGCGACACGTTGGTGATTCCATAATAGCCGTTACGCAAAAGTCACCTAAGTAGATCACTATGAGACCGTTGTTCTCTCCCATATTATGTTAACGCAGCTCGCTTGAATCGCAGAAACTGGTCGCCATCTTGGGCGAAATTGGCAGTTACTGGAGAAGTTCAACGGTCTCCACCACAAGTAATCGCCGGTTCCAGAAAGTATACGTATCGTGCAGGGCCACCCAAGACCTCGGAAAACGAGAGAAAACTAATGAACTCATACCCCTTCAACTATTCCTTACAGGAAAACGCAAAAAGCAGGAAGCAGAAGAAAATCAAAGAATCTCTAAGAAGTGAAACAGGACGGAGGTATGGAGGTATCGCGAATGGCAGACCGGATGCAGCATCATATTAGGTGTAAGGTAGGGGATATTGCACGATATGTGCTTCTCCCCGGAGACCCGGGGCGAGCTCATAGAATTGCTACATTCTTTGATGATGCCAAGCTGATAGCGGAGTCCAGGGAGTATGTCACCTATACCGGGACAGTGGACGGTATCCCGATTTCAGTGGCTTCCACAGGAATAGGGTGTCCATCAGCGGTAATAGCAGTAGAGGAGCTGACTAAGTGCGGAGCTGATACTTTCATACGAGTTGGTACCGCAGGAGGCATGCAGGAGTTTGTCAAGCCCGGTGACGTAGTCATTGCCCAAGGCGCTATCAGGGACGAGGGCACCGGTGTGCACTATGTGCCACTTGAATTCCCTGCTATTGCATCAATTGAAGTGGTAAATGCGCTTATTGCAGGCTCAAAGCAAATAGGGGCCAAGTATCATGTAGGAATTGTCCATACACATGATTCCTTCTACGGACAACATGAGCCTTGCAGAATGCCTATGCACGATATGCTCAAGGCCAGGCAAAAGGCGTGGATGAAGTGTGGAGCCCTTGCCTCTGAGATGGAGTGTGCAGGTATTTTCATTGCGGCGTCCGCCCTGGGAGTCAGGGCAGGCGGTGTATGTTTGGTGGCAGGCAACCGGCTTTTGCCTCCCCTTTCCGAAGAGGAGAGACAGAGGATTACTGAAGATGATATCATCAAAGTGGCGATAGAAGGGGTCAGGCTGCTGGCAGAGAGGGACTCAACTCCTTCGCATACGTCTCGAAAAGGGCTGAATGTATGAATATGTCAAAGGCGCTAAGACCGGCTAGGATAAACGTAGTTCCGTTTGCGTCTAAGTTGCGAGATGAGGAGCAAATTCAAGCGCGAATTTCCGGATATGTTGAGGATCTACAGAAAATCCCAGGCTTTGAATTCCATTTATCCTCACCTGATCGTGAACGTATGCTATCATTCTCTGATCATGCGCATCAAGACAGCGACATCACATTGCCTTTAGTGCTAAGCGGAGGGACAGAGCTGGAAGTCCTTGAATTCTTAGCTTACCTTGATGCGCCGACGCTTATCTTAACGCATCCATCAGATAATGCACTGGCAGCCTCTCTTGAGATACTTGCGCTTCTTGATGCTGACGGGCACGTCGCACGCCTCGTGCAAGCGACACCCGGATGGCAAGAAGAGCTCTCTGGGCTGCTAAAAATGTTCGATGCCAGGGCACGAATGAAAAGAGCGAGGTTGGGTGTATTCGGCAAGAGAGAGATAGAGGCTGTACCGCACTGGAGGTTGACTAAGGCAGTACGACAGGTCTGGGGCCCGCGTCTGGTCAGTTTTGACATGGATGAGCTCATAGATGCTATCGGAGCTGTATCTCCACAAGAAGCGAAAGATGCAGCATTCGAATTTGCCCGGCGGGCAACGTGTATCTTCGAACCGGAAGACGACGCACTGGAAGGCTCAGCCCGGATCTACCTGGCCTTAAGGAGACTGGTAGAGGAACATCAACTGGACGCGATAACAGTGAAGTGCTTTGACCTATTGCAGCCGTGCAACAACACTGGTTGTTATGGCCTGGCTCGCCTCAGCGAAGAAGGGATCCCTGCTGCCTGTGAGGCAGACATCCTTTCCTGTGTGGGCATGCTGTTTATCCATGAACTTACTTCACAGCCTAGTTTCATGGCAAATCCGTCAGTCATAGATGTGGAATCAGGTATGATACGGTTTTCCCATTGCACGATTCCTCGGACTATGACGAGCGCATATAGAATACGATCGCATTTTGAATCAGGGATTGGGACTGCTCTGGAGGGGGATATGAAACCCGGTCCCGTAACCATAGTGCGAATAGGGGGCAGGCGCTTTAGCGAAGTCTCTGTTGCATGCGGTAGAGTGATGGAATGTGATTTGATAGAGGATATGTGCAGAACTCAAGTAACAGTGGAATTATCTGACAAGGAGAGCGAGACTCTCTTGTAGAATCATCTGTGATGGTTGTCTCCTTTACCAAACCATTGGGATGATTGCTCTACTTGGGGCAAAAGAAAGAAGGGTCCGGAGAAGGAAGGGATCAGGGTTGGAGAGTAATTTCGAAAAATATGCAGTGCTCGCCAGGGAGCTAGGGGCTGTTGACGCTATTGTCATCAGTCTCCGGGATATCGTGTTTGACCCCAGGACTTACATCAAGTGCATGTATGGTTGTTCTACTTGGGGTAAAAGCTGGATATGTCCGTCCGCTCCCGGTGCGCTGAAACCGTGGGAAGCCAAGGATGTGCTCTCCCGCTATAAGAAGGCCTTGATTATCCATACCCATGATAAAGACACGTCACAGATGATATCTCTTTCAATAGAAAGCAAGGCTTTCGTTGACGGTTACTACTTTGCGTTCAGTATGAGCGACTGCGGTCTCTGTCAAGAGTGCTCATTTCCTGACAGGGAACCGTGCCGCTTCCCGCGGAAGGCAAGACCTGCTATGCAGGCAATGGGGATAGACGTATTCGCTACAGCAAGGGGTCAAGGGCTTCCCATAGAGACTTTGGCTGACGAAAGCTGTAAGGAGAATTGGTATTCCCTCGTCATGCTCGAATAAAAGGGTATGCCGGATGCAGGCTGATACAAAGGAGGGCGGTTCGAGCTGGCAAATATGGATGTATCGAGATTTATCGAAAGGCTGATGTTGGAACCTGGGTACCGGGATCAAATAGTCCATATCCAGGACATTCCTGAACGGGAAGCAAGATACGGAGAGCTTATGTCCCCTCTCCCGCCCAGAGTTGCGAAAGTCCTTGAAGACACAGGTATAGAGCGGTTCTACACTCACCAGGTTCAAGCTATCGACGCTATCAGAGGTGGACAAGATGTCGCAATCGTGACATCAACTGCCAGCGGTAAAACCCTCTGCTATAATGTGCCTGTCCTGGAGCGGTTGGTCACGAACCCAAATGCCAAAGCGCTTTATCTTTTTCCCACTAAGGCCTTAGCCCAGGATCAACTAAGAGGACTTGTCCGTTACGTGGAACTGGATCCTTCACTTCCTATGATCCCAGGCACGTATGATGGTGATACGCCTCCTAACGCCAGGCGCAAACTAAGGGATGAAGGTAATATCATTTTGACTAACCCGGACATGCTTCATCAGGGGATTCTCCCGAGACATCCTTCATGGGGACGGTTTTTCGCGAATCTGGCTTATGTGGTTATTGATGAGATGCACACCTATAGGGGTGTTTTCGGTTCAAATGTAGCTTGTGTAATCAGGCGGCTCAGCCGGATTTGTGAGCACTACGGCGGAAGGCCACAATTTGTGTGCTGCTCAGCTACTATTGCAAATCCGAAGGAGCTTGCTGAGAAGCTGATAGACAGGCCTGTAACCCTTATTGATGATGACGGAGCGCCCCGCGGGCCCAAGAAGTTCGTGTTCTGGAACCCTCCTTTCATTGACGCCACCCGTACAGAGAGGAGGGGCTCGAGCTTTGAGGCAGAGCAACTCCTTACGAAGCTGATTCAAGACAGGGTTCAGACTATCACTTTTGTGAAAGCGCGGGTAGTGGCTGAACTTATTTACAGGTTTACGCAGGAGCGACTGCAGAAAATCAGCCCGTCACTGGCAAACTCTATAAAACCTTATAGAGGCGGTTATCTTCCTGAAGAAAGGCGTGATATCGAAAAACGGCTATTCTCCGGTGAACTCCTTGGAGTGACCTCCACAAATGCCCTGGAGCTGGGTATAGATATAGGAAGCCTGGATGCTGCAATACTTACCGGCTACCCCGGAAACGTGGCCAGCACATGGCAACAAGCAGGACGCGCAGGGCGCGGCAGGGATGAAGCCTTAGTGATTTTGGTAGGGCAGAGTACACCGATAGACCAATATCTCATGAATCATCCTGAATACTTCTTCGAGCGGACCACTGAGAGTGCAGTAATTGATCCTCTAAATCCATATGTCCTTGCAAAACACTTGAGGTGCGCTGCGTTTGAGCTCCCCATCACCGTGAATGACTTGGCAAGATTCGGTGACTACATGCCTGCTATCCTCGAAATTTTCCAGGAGCGGAAGGAGATCGTTCGTCGAGGGAATCGGTGGTTCTGGACGAGTTCAGGCTATCCCTCAGTAGGTGTGAAGCTGCGTAGCATGTCTGATAACACCTATACCATTATTGACACTACTACGTCGCCTGCAGGATACGAGGAGGGTCAAGGAGGCTCAGCCAAGAATCGCGTTATCGGTACCATGGACGAACTGTCAGCCTTTGAACAGATCCACCCGGAAGCGATTTACCTCCACGACGGCGAGACATATTTTGTCTCTGACCTCGAGACAGATAAGAAAGTTGCATATGTCGAGAAGGCGGACGTAGACTATTTCACACAATCGATAACGGAAACCCGGGTGAAAGTTGAGAGCGAAGACGAGAAGAGGCAATTTCATGAGGCTAATGTAGCCTTTGGAGATGTTACGGTAACATCTCTTGTTTTCATGTTCAAAAAGATTAAGTTCCACAGCCGGGATAGTATAGGATTTGGAAAGATAACCCTTCCTCCCCAGGTGATGGATACAGCAGCCCTCTGGTTGATCCCTCCCCTTTCTGCCCTTAACTTGGTTAGGAAGTGGGGACGGGATCCGTCTGAAGGGTTATACGGGATCGGAAACGTAATCACTGAAGTCGTGCCCCTTTATGCAATGTGTGACCCCAGGGATGTAGGAGCAGTGGTGGATTCTCTGAACACAGGGTCGCCTACTTTGTTTGTCTACGATCGATATCCGGGGGGCATAGGATTTGCAGAGAGGACATACCGGGTGCTTGAGGATGTGTTGGAGGCATGCTTGCAACTGGTAATGGCTTGTGAGTGTGAAGACGGTTGCCCGTCTTGCGTAGGAGCGCCTGTGCCTCCTTTCGCCCAGAATGACCCGGATACCTCTCCCAGAGGCCGCATCCCTGACAAGGAGGCTGCGCTTATCCTTCTTCACAGCCTCCTGGACAAAGAACCGTACACTCCGAAGCCTGTCAAAATACCGCATTATCTATCTACATCGGCTGAATGGGACAGTGAATCCGGCGGGTACGATGCCTTGTGCACCAAAGAGCCGGGTTTGCGCGGAGCTTTGGATCCACAGGGGTCTTTAGATGAGGTTGTTGAGCTTCCCATGAAACGCTTACCCGAAAGCGTTGAGGCGAGGCTCAGGCGTCAACTGGCGCGTCTTTCCAGGCAATGATGCTTGAGTAATGTGGGGCATGTGTTTTTAGAATTCTTCCTTGCCCTATTCTGATTTTTGGCTATTCATTCATGTATAGCCTGGGCAATCGTTCAGTCAGCGAAGACACTATTTCGTTCTGTATTGTCCCGGAAGCGTCTGCAATGTCGCGTGCGCTGATGTACTCTTCCTCGCTCTTGCCGATGATTGTGACTACTTCGCCGGGTTCCACATGCGGGATGTGGCCAACGTCGATCATGAATTGGTCCATGCAAACTCGCCCGACAATCGGCGCCTTCTTGCCTCTTACCAAGACATATCCTTTATTTGATAAGGCCCGGGGTAAGCCGTCAGCATATCCTACCGGCACTACTGCCAATACCGTATCTTCCGGCAATGTATAAGTTTGGCCGTAACCTATGGAGCTGCCGCGGGAGAAGCCCTTTACTTGAACTGTTCGGGCCTTCAATGAAAGAGAGGGGCACAGTGAAATCGTCTCGAAAGCAGTGGGGTAGGGAGGCAAACCATATAGTGCCAGCCCGGGCCTGACCATGTCGAAATGTGCTTCGGGATACTTCACTATTCCCGCGCTGTTAGCTGCGTGGACGATTCCTGTATTGACGCCGAATGAAGCTAATTCCCGAAGCGTCTTCCGGAAATTCTCAAGTTGTAATTGAGAAACCGAATCATCATCTTCGTCTGCACACGCCAAATGAGTGAAGATCCCTGAAATGACCAGGCCAGGCAGCTTTTGAAGCTCCATGACGAATTCGACGGTTCTCGGCACATCCATCCCCAGCCTTCCCATGCCTGTATCTACCTTGATGTGCACATAGGCTGTCTTACCAAGCGAACATGCAGCTTCTGACAGAGCTTTGCCCGTCTGGACAGAGCTGACTGTTTGGGTGAGCCTGTTGTGTATAATGTCATGCGCCATTTCAGGTAAGCTACATCCCAGCACGAGAATGGGACATGCTATGTTTGCTTTGCGCAACTCAAGCGCTTCTTGAAGCATGGCGACGCCTAGCTGCTGAGCTCCGCCTTCCATCGCAGTCTTGGCCGCCTGGATAATGCCATGGCCATAGCCGTTTGCCTTTATCACTGCCATGATTTTTACCCGTGGTCCAATTAACCCTCTAAGCGCACGTAGGTTATACCTGATAGCCTCAAGGTCCACCTCAAGCCACGCGGCGCGTTTCAGGTCTGCATAGCCGGACTCTACTCTACCATCCTCTACTTTCACAGCGTATGCACTTCCTTCGGTTTATCTAAGGTCAGGTTGCGTGTGGACGTGCCCGGTTTGGGGATACTATCCTGTATGAATATTTGAAATTCACCTTATGTTGGGAAAGTCCTGCATAATTTCAGTAGTTTCTGAGTGCACCATTTCTTTTGCCAAAGAAACACCGTTGTTGACACTTTTGACGGACACATGATATGTTGTCGATAGCAAATCTTGGTCAAATGAGGCGGTTTTCTCATGATATACGACGGTGTCAAACAGGTTATTCTGCTGATCTTGGACAGTGTAGGGATTGGCCAAGCGCCTGATGCTCACCTCTACGGGGATGCCGGTAGTGACACTCTGCGCAATACGGCAAAAGCTGTAGGCGGGCTTAGGCTCCCGTACCTTGCCCGGCTGGGCCTCGGAAACCTGGCAGAGGCATTTGGCGAGCCTATCCTGGGACTGCAGCCGGTTTCCGCGCCTTTGGCAGCTTATGGTAGGATGGCTCCGAAATCGCCGGGGAAGGACACAACTACCGGCCACTGGGAGATTGCAGGCATTGTTTTGGATAAACCTTTCCCCGTTTACCCACATGGTTTCCCTCCTGAAGTAATCGAGCCGTTCGAGGAGGCAATCTCCACAAGAATCCTTGGCAACAAGCCTGCTTCAGGCACAGAAATCATCAATGAGCTGGGCGAAGAACACTCAAGGACAGGTTATCCCATAGTATATACTTCTGCTGACAGTGTCTTTCAAATTGCAGCCCATGAAGATGTAATCCCTGTTCCCAGACTCTATGAGATGTGCGATATTGCCAGATCCATCCTTATAGGTGAGCATGGCGTAGGGCGAGTGATTGCCCGTCCTTTCATAGGCGCAAAGGGAGAATTCACAAGAACGGAGCGGCGTAAAGACTTTTCCATAAAACCTCCTCGTAAGACTCTTCTGGACTATGTGAAGGAGGCAGGGATGGACGTAATCGGGGTCGGCAAGATTGAAGACATCTTTGCTTTCCGCGGATTGACCCAGTCAGACCATACAGGCAACAACAAAGACACAGTGGAATCTGTCACCGGATTTGTGAAGGAAGGCGGTAGGGGACTGATAATCGCTAACCTTATTGACTTCGATATGCTCTATGGCCATAGGAATAATCCACAAGGGTATGCATGTGCTCTGGAGGAAATCGACGAAATGATAAGGGATCTCGAAGGGAGCTTGCAGGAAGGGGATGTCGTTGTAGTAACCGCAGATCACGGCTGTGACCCTACCACTCGCGGCACTGATCATTCCAGAGAGCACGTCCCGGTTCTTGTGTATGGCAGACACATAGAACAGGGAGCCTTTCTCGGGACGCGTAGTTCTTTTGCGGATCTTGGCCTTACAATCGCAGATCTTCTGGAAATCGAGACAGATCTTGCCGGCACGAGTTTCAAGAGCCGAATCTTAAGAAGGTAAGGGCCTTTACGCCCATTTAGAAGATACAGTCCAAAATGCCTTGAAGACCACACACAAGTCACGCACCAAACTGAAGAGGCCCAACATAGGATAATCACCGAGGGCCTTTTCTTTGGTTCCCGGAAGACAACTGCTTCAGTAATCAACTATGAAAGCAAAAAGGTGGGCTTCATGTGCTGAGAAGATGTCCTAAATGCGGCAAGGAGGCAGGTAGAGAGTATACCATAGGAATCACCGCGAGCCGACAAGGCTGGCTCTATACTTATTGGATGGAATGCGAAGCGTGCGGAAACAGATGGCAGGCGGTTCAGATCAAGAAAGTTTAGCGGTACATGAGAGCGGGGGATCCAGGGCATTCCTGCTCCCCCGCTATTTCTGTTTTCTGCGATAGGAAATGCGGCCGGCATTTTCATGAGGAACCAGGCAGATTGTGCGGCTGACATTTCATAAAGAACTAGGGCGCCTATTCTGAAAACCGCTCATAACACACGATATCTTCTTGCGGCTTGCGTGTTGTCAGCCCGGGCGCATCCTTAGGATAACCCAGAGGCATTAAGGCTACGATTTTATATGAATCCGGGACTCCCACAATCTGCTTTGTTTCCTCTTGCGAAAACGCTCCGATCCAACATGTTCCCAGGCCTTCCTTTTGAGCTGCCAGAGTAATGTGTGTAAGTGCAATTGCAAGATCTACGGCGTAAGCAGGCACTCCGCAACTCATAACCCGCTCCGGCTCAAGAGCTACTCCTACTATGACTACAGGCGCTTCACCTACGAATGCTTGGCCCCGGGCTGCCTTGGCCAGCTCTCGCCTTTTCTGCGGATCCTGTACCACGACGAATTTCCACGGTTGTCTGTTAGAAGCTGAAGGAGCGAGCCTGGCAGCTTCAAGGATTCTGCCGAGTATCTCCTCTGGGACCTCCTGGCTCTTGTATGCCCTTACGCTTCTGCGTTTTGCGATTATCTCCATGAGCTCCACTAATACGTCACCTCTCCTTTCATCGCTTGCCGCTGCTTCCAGGGTATCAGTCCTTTTGGCAACTGCGAATGTTTGTCTTCTTGTATGTAGCTATACACTCTAATAAACTACTACATGCATGTGGGAGATTCCTTGTCATTACAGGAAGTTCTGAGAGTTCCGCGTATTGAAGGACATGACCACGTGCCGTCGAAGTATCTACTTGAAAGGAGGCAACTCTATGCGTGTACTAATGCTATCGTATGAGTATCCTCCGGAAGTGGTTGGAGGGTTGGGTGCAGCCGTTTCAGGCCTTGCCCGTGCATTAGTCCATAGAGGTGATCACGTACACGTAGTCAGTGCAAGCTCCACGGGAGATGAAGCTCCTCAGCTCCTAGATGGCGTCATGGTCTCCAGGTCGGCGCGAACAACATTCGCCGAGAGATTCGATCCCTACGGCAGTGGGGGCGACTCCGATTTCCTCCGTGTCGCAATGGAAGCGAATTTTGGCCTTGCAAGCAGAGGCTTTGCCGAGGCTACACGCACCGAGCCTTACGACATTATTCACGCCCATGACTGGCACAGCGCCTTTTCAGCCAAGTCACTCAAACATGCCTTAAGGATTCCGCTTGTGTTCACTGTTCACTCCACCGAACACGGCAGGAATCGAGGTATTCATTCAGATCTGCAGCGGTACATCCACGAAATCGAATGGATGGGCACGTATGAAGCTTGGAGGGTCATCTGCTGCAGTAACTACATGTCTGATGAACTAAGACGAATCTTCTCGCTACCGGAAGACAAGATTGATGTCATCCCAAACGGAGTGGACCAGGCAGCCATACCTGAGCCGAAGGTTGTTGATGAGATAAGGTCCCAATATGCCGGTTCAGGTGAGCGGTTAGTATTCTATGTCGGCCGGCTTGTTTACGAAAAAGGCGTCCATGTGCTCCTTTCTTCTGTTCCAAAGGTCCTGGAAGAAGCCGCAAATACAAGATTCGTCGTAGCAGGCGACGGTTATTACGCAGGTGTCCTGCGGGAAAAAGCAGAAAAGCTGCGTATTGGCGGATATGTTTCGTTCACAGGCCGTATCAGTGACCGGGAACGGGATGCCCTTTATGCTGCAGCTGACGTAGCAGTGTTCCCCAGTCTCTATGAACCTTTCGGCATAGTCGCGTTGGAGGCGATGGCAAGAGGGACTCCTGTTGTGGTATCCGACACAGGAGGGCTTCGAGAAGTCGTCAGGCATGAGAAAACCGGGCTCAAGGTTTATTCAGGCGACGCGGATTCTTTGGCATGGGGGATTAAGCGGGTCCTTTTGGATGAATCCTTGCGGACGAGGCTTAGAGAAAACGGTCCGGCTGAGGTCAGAGAAAGGTTTAGCTGGGACCGCGTTGCAGACTTGACTTCGTGTGTTTACAGGCGTGTATTAAGCGAGGCAAGGAGTGTGCCGTGGTCATAAACCAACTATGACCGGTTCCATGCTCTATCATCCGGCATGAAACACTAAGCAGGATATAGCAGGCAAGCAGTGTGCCGGATGTGAAAAGCGAAAGAAATACCGGCGACGAGAGGCTGAATTTCAGCGTGAAAGGGGGGAGCGGCGTCGCCAATGTGACGTCGCGTGATAGACTTGACCCGAGGTTCTTTGGTTTTTGTGTTCCACAGTCACATACCCTATTGCCGCAAATCGGGCATGTGGCCGTTTGGCGAAGAATGGCTGTATGAAGCTATGCTCGGATCATATATACCCTTTCTGGACGTTCTCCGTTCCATACCTTATGGCCAAGGTGAATCAGGCCGATCAGACTCTTCCTCCGAATTGCCTGTCAGTGTCACCATAGGGGTCACGCCCATTCTTTTGGATCAGTTGGATGACGACTATATGCGTGAAGGATTCATCAAGTGGACTCAAGCCCGGATAAAGCGTGCTGACGAAGACAGAAAACGCTTCAAACTCACAGGTGATGAGGATTTGGAATGCCTGGCAGGCTCATACTTTGACGAATACAGGCAAGCTCTCAGGACGTTTTGTAACGACTATGCAGGCGACATAGTCAGCGCTTTAGCTGAACTCGAGAGGCGGGGCGTGGTAGAGATTATTACGTCTGCTGCTACCCATGGCTACTTGCCTCTTCTGAATGAAGATACATCTATTCGTGCGCAATTGGCAGTAGGTTGTGAAACCCATGAGATGAGGTTCGGACGGCCTTCGAGAGGGATCTGGCTCCCTGAGTGTGCCTATCGACCGGGCCTTGAGGAATACCTGGAGGCTTTAGGGCTTGAGTACTTCTTCGTGGACAGACATGCTATTGAAGGTGGGGCCCCGATCGGTATCTCCAGTGGCGATGAGGCCAGAGAGGTTCGTGCAAACCATGCGGCATTCGGCGATGAAAAGAGGGGCACGACCTACATGCCATACCTGGTTAACCGCTCAAATGTAGTATGCATGGGCAGAAATGAACGAGTAACGACGCAGGTATGGTCCTCTTGGCTGGGATATCCAGGCGATGGTTTATACAGGGAGTTTCACAGGAAAGACGACGTAACAGGCTTGCAGTACTGGCGCGTTACCGGCAGAGACGTGGATCTTGGAAAGAAAGAAGTCTATGACCGGGAAAAGGCAGCCCTTAGGGGCAAGGAGCATGCAGCTCACTTCGTCGGGCTGGTGCACGAGCTCATCAATGACTGGAACAAAACCACCGGTGAGCACGCTCTGATCGTGGCGCCATATGATATGGAACTCTTCGGCCATTGGTGGTATGAAGGCGTCCTCTGGCTCTCTGAAACCTTAAGAGAGTTCTTGGGCAGCTCTACTGTGGGTATCTCTTCTGCAGGCGAACTCCTTGATCATCATCCTCCTTCTGAGACCATTAAGCTGCCTGAATCCTCATGGGGGAGAGGCGGGAGGCATGAGGTCTGGCTAAATGATGAGACAGCATGGATGTGGGATATGATTCATGCTGCAGAAGCCCGGATCAAGCGGCTTGCTGCGCTCAGCCCTGGAACAGAAGATACTGATCTCCTTGACCTCCTCAAAACCCAGGCGCTGAGGGAGTTTCTCCTTTTAACGTCCAGCGATTGGCCGTTCCTCGTCACAGAGAGGCAAGCAGAGGATTATGGGGCGAGGCGATTCCGGGAGCATGCAGAGAGGTTCGACAGGCTGATGGATTATGCAGAAGCAATTCTGGACGGAGAGGAGTCTAAAGTGTCAGAGGAAGAAATCATCGGCTACCTCTCCTATGTGAGTGAACTTGATAATCCCTTCCCTGGCCTTAGGTTCTCCGTCCTTGGCAGGCAGGATCATGAGAACCGGGAGAAGGAGGACAATGAGTAAGGCTGACACGAGCGAAAGGGGGCGTCTTTATGAAGGCTGTGGTCATGGCAGGTGGGGAAGGAACAAGGCTTAGACCCCTTACCTGCAACCGGCCAAAACCCATGGTCCCTGTGGTAAACAAGCCTATCATCCAGCATATATTCGAGCTTTTGAGACGCCATTCTATTACTGATATAGCGGTTACCTTGTACTATCTTGCTGATGAAATCGAAAGCTTTTTCGGTGACGGGTCAGAACTGGGCCTTAAGCTTTCCTACTCTATTGAGGATGTGCCTTTGGGGACAGCGGGCAGCGTCAGAAAGGCTTGTGAAATGCTTGGGCGAGAGCGAGTCATAGTAATATCAGGAGACGCTTTGACTGACATCGACCTTGATGAGGTAATCAGGTTTCACGAAGCTAAATCAGCCATGGCTACCATTGTTACCACCAGGGTTCCTAACCCTCTTGAGTACGGGATCGTTGTGTTTGATGAAGAGGGGCGAATCAGGAGATTTCTGGAGAAGCCCAGTTGGGGTCAGGTTTTCAGCGACACTGTGAATACCGGCATTTATGTCCTTGAGCCGGAAGTGCTTGATTACATTGACCCGGGCAGGCCTGTGGATTTCAGTCAGGACGTGTTTCCGAAGCTCCTCCATGAGGGAGAGAGATTGTTCGGATTTGTGACAACTGACTACTGGTGTGACGTGGGTAATCTGCAGCAATATAGGGAAGCGCAGATAGACGCTGTCACCGGTAAGGTAAATGTGACAATCCCCGGCGCAAAGATAAGACATGATATCTGGGTCGGCGAAGGGACAGAGATTGATCCTGGGGCAACCCTCGCCGGTCCCCTGGTAATCGGCAGGAATTGTCGAATCGGCAAAGGGGCAGGCTGTTTTGAATACAGCTTCATAGGGGACAATTGCATTATTGAAGAGGATGTAAGAATTCATCGGAGCGTTTTATGGCCGGACTCGTTTTTAGGCCAGAGCGCTGAAATAGGAGGAACCCTTGTAGGCCAGCATGCGATTGTTAAGGATTTTGTCACTTGCCACGAAGGGGTTGTCATAGGAGATAGGTGCAGAATCGGGCAAGGCGCAACTCTGCAGCCACATGTCAAGATTTGGCCTAATAAAGTCATTGAATCCGGGTCGCGCGTTGCTATGAGCTTGATATGGGGCACAAAATGGCCGGGTTCCATATTCAAAGAGCGGGGCGTTACCGGACTGACTAACATTGAGTTGACTCCGGAATTTGCAATGAAACTAGGGGCATCCTTTGGAAGCTCTATTGGCAAAGGTGCTACTGTCACCACCAGCCGAGATGATCACCCGTCATCCAGGATGATTCTGAGGTCCATCATTTGCGGACTCATGACAGTAGGCGTAAACATCCTGGATCTTCGGTCGACCCCGCTTCCGGTGAGCAGGTATAATATCAAGACTCTTGGCGTGGACGGCGGTCTGCATATCCGAATTTCCCCCGATAACCCCAGGTATACACTGGTCGAGCTCTTCAATAGACAAGGAATCAATCTTCCCAGATCTCATGAGCGAAAAGTTGAGAACCTTTTCTTCAGAGAGGATTTCAGACGCACTGACGCGGATGAGGTCGGGAAGTTGGAGTTTCCCGGGCGAGTCCTTGACTCGTACGTGGAAGCGTTCTTTAACTATGTGGACATAGGGGCAATTCTAAGCTCAAGAAAGAGTATTGTCATAGACTACGCATATAGCAGGCTGTCCATGTTTTTCCCCAGTATCTTCGGGCGGTTGGGATGCGAAATGGTGGCGCTGAATGCCTATCCGGATCATTCCAGAATTCCTAAGACCGCTGAGGACAGAAAAATTCATCTTGATAGGTTGTCTAAGACTGTAAGCACTCTGAAGGCGGATATAGGGGTCCTCATCGAAAGCGACGGAGAGAGGTTGTCGCTGGTAGATGAAGGAGGAAGGATTATTGAAGGGAACACCCTGCTTGCTGCCATAGCGTGGCTTGCGTTAAAGGATGCTTCAGCTCGAACGAGCGCCGGAAATGGTAAGGAGGGCCTGGAATACCCGTTGTATCCTTTGCGAGTCGCTGTTACGGTGGACGCTACCGGGGCAGTAGAGGAAATAGCCGGAGGCTTCGGGGCTGAGGTGTTTAGAACGAGGCAGGATCCGCGATCTCTCATGGAGTTTCTGCTTCGTCCAGGGCAGGAGGTCCTGTTTGCAGGAGACGGAGACGGAGGTTTTATCTTCCCAAGTTTTCAGCCTGCCTTTGATGCAATGTTTACCCTTGCAAAAGTACTTCAGTTCCTGGCCGGGGAGGGCTTGGAGCTTTCGAGTGTCGTCGATAGCTTGGATATTCCGCCTATGGTGAGAAAAGCAGTTACGTGTCCGTGGGAACATAAGGGCCGGGTAATGAGGGTTCTGGCGCAGGAATCGGAAGGGACAAGAAGAGAATTCATTGACGGTCTTCGCATGTTCCGAGATGACGGATGGGTTCTTATATTGCCTGACCCCGCAGAGGCGACTGTTCATATTTACTCTGAAGCTACTACTCATGCCGCTGCAGCCGAGTATGCGGAAGGATTCGCGGAAAAGATAAGCGAAATAGCGGGATTAAATAAGTGAGTCGGTCGCGGCGGGCGGGAGCAGTATGAGTCGACGTGTCAAGTAAACTTGGATACCAGGTATAGGCTGGTGTCGGCTTCTGTTGGCACTATGGGCGAGAGTTGGTCCGGGTGCAAACATTATTACCGTCAAAGGCGAAGGTTGACGCTGAGCGCGAACATCGCTGCCGCAGGACGCAAAAGAGCAACTGCAACTACTGCAACTGTTAACTGTTCGCGTGGTAGACAAGGGTGAGCACAAACATATGATACATAGATCGTGGAAAAGGGGCGCATTAACGCGCCCCTTGTCAATGAGTGAGTTCAGCACGGGTTAGTCCAGAACGAGTTAGCCCACTACGAGCCGGCCCGACGTTGTGTCCTAAGCCGGCTGAGTAGTGTCAGTAGCTCTCACATAGGGGTTGAAAGAATGCCCTCGGATGTTTACAAGCAGGACATGCTTCAGGCGCCTCCGCCCCTTCATGGACATATCCGCAGTTGCGGCAGTGCCACTTAATCGGCTCATCTCTGCGGAAAGTCGTTCCGTCCTGAATCCTTGCCAATAGCGCCTTATATCGCTTTTCGTGTGCCTCCTCGACTTCCCCTACCTCTTCAAAAGTTGCTGCGAGATCTTCAAAGCCCTCTTCCCGTGCGACTTCGGCAAATTCCTTATACATTGAGGTCCACTCGTAGTTTTCACCTTTGATGGCGTCGTCTAAATTAGCCGCAGTATCTGAAATCATGCCCAGGGCTTTAGCCCACAATTTTGCGTGCTCTTTTTCATTGTCTGCTGTCTCTTCGAATATGGCAGCAATTTGCTGATAACCTTCTCTGCGTGCTACGGAAGCGAAGTATGTATATTTGTTCCGAGCCTCGGATTCACCGGCAAAGGCGGCCTTCAGATTGGCTTCAGTCCTAGATCCTTTAAGTTGCATTTTGATGCCTCCATCTCTCTCGTATTTTTTCTATGCTTATCATTCGCCTGATACCCTAAACCTATTATGTCGTTGATCTGCTCCATCATCAAGTTCACACCGATGAAGCTGACAACTATGTGAAATTCTCAACCAAAGGTGTTGCCGAGCCCACAACCAAGACTGTCAACCAGGATTGTCGACTACGGTCGCCAAGTCTACACCGATGCGAGATTGCCAACCAAGATTAGCCAATGAACTGTGGACATTACAAATTCTCCGTAGAGTTGTAGAATCCTTCTGAGATACGTGTTTTCTTAGCCTGTCTGGTGTGCGCGAATACTTGTCACCTTCTTTTCGTCGGCTGCCAGAATATCTACGAATACCTGACACGTCTTTGCTGAACGTGGTCGAATCCCTCGAACCATCCAAACGCTCGTCGGTGGTTGAAACTCAGGCACGTTTTCTGTTGGCCTTCCTGCGATGGCAGGATGGCTGCCATCTAATATTTACCAGCAAGCGAAAAGGCGCATCTTCGCAGGGAGGGTGTTCGAAAATAGAACACGGTTTCTAGAAAATCCCCAGCGACGGCCGAATGACATTCCATATTTTGGAGAATAAGTTGAAAAAGCTTGAATCCCCCGGGCAAGGTGATCGAATTTCGAACACCCCAACCCTGATCTGTGTTCGAAAATAGCGCACGTCTTTCCTAGAGACCCCTGGGGTGTCCGGTTTTCGATCACGAATTCCGAACTCGTGTTCGAGAATAGTACACGGTTCTCCGAACCTGTGTTCGGATTTCGAACAGGCGCTGTCAGAAGTCGCTCATTATGTAGAGTCATTTGGGTTTGGTGATCGAAAATCGAACACCAAACCCAGAAGGTGTGCTCGAAAATAGTACACTGCTTCCAGAAAATCATTGATTTTCAGGCACCCTCCGGCTTATTTGTGAAAGTGTGCTCGAAAATAGTACACGCTCTCCAAAAGCATGTTCGAAAATCGAACACCTCGGCGAGACAAGCAAGCAGGTGGAAGGAAGTCAGATACTCCTATACATAGGTCGTCGGTAAAGATCAATGATCGGCAAATTCAGTTTATCGCATTTCCACTGACGAGCTCCTAGGTGGGGGCTATTTGACGCTCACAGTTTAGTGATTCGTGAAGATCAGTAATACGGGATCAGTAATATGGGATCTGTAATATGGGATCTGTAATGTGGGATGTCAGTAATGTGGGATTGACAAAAGATGAGTGCCGGATATAATATAAGTGATGAACTTAGTAATATATTCTATGATTGGATCTATTTCCCCTATCCTCATGTTCTTAGTCGTCACGTGCAATGATTTGGAACGAGTGTCCGCAATACAGATGCAGAACAAAGAATTCAAAAGAGCAACTTAAGATAAAGAGAAAAATCAATAACATGGAGGGATATCAATGAAAAGAATTAGACTCGAGGAGCTTCCAATGGTGACTTCACCAAGAGGCCCGAAGATCAGAAAAGTGGTGTCTACAGATGACGTTGCCGTTGCCAACGTAGTTCTCGAACCCGGTCAGGTATTGCCGTCTCACAAGACTCCAGTGGATGTGCTATTCTATGTGCACTCAGGTTCAGGTTATGTCGTTATTGATGATGAGAATATCGAAGTCTCCGCCGGTGATATGGTTCCCAGCCCTAAGAACATACCTCACGGCTTAAAAGCAGGTGAAGAGACTGACTTTAGCGTTCTGGTAATAAAGACACCCAACCCGGATACTCTGAAGAATCGCAATTAGCCCTTGATATGTAGGAATTTCGGTTTCTATAGAGAACGATTTCAGTGATGGGAGTTTAATCTATAGACGGGATGTGGTTTGTTTAATGGAACTTGATCAGCTTATAGAAAAGGTTACAGTCGAACTCATGAAGGAATTCAAGCGGGAGCCACAGGATCTGCAGGGCTTGCAATCTTCGCCTGCGTCGCAGACAGCCTGCGCTTCGCAAGAAATAGCTCGCTTCATTGACCATACGTTGCTCAAACCGGATTCCACACGTGAGCAAATAGTCAGGTTCTGTGAGGAAGCAAAAGAATACTGCTTTGCTTCCGTCTGTGTGAACCCGACAAATGTGAGCTTGGCCTCGAACCTTCTCAAAAACACACCGGTGAAAGTATGCACAGTCATAGGGTTTCCCTTAGGCGCAAATACTTCTGTGACTAAGGCAATAGAAACCAGAGATGCAATTGTGAACGGAGCATCCGAAGTAGACATGGTCATTAATGTCGGTGCTCTGAAGTCAGGCGATGATAATCAAGTGCTGGCGGATATCGAGGCTGTCGTGGACGCAGCCGGCGGTAAAGCCCTGGTCAAGGTGATTCTGGAGACTGCCCTTCTTACTGATGAAGAAAAGGTGAAAGGATGCCTGCTGGCAAAACTGGCCGGAGCTGACTTTGTGAAGACATCTACAGGATTCGGCCCCGGAGGAGCCACTGTTGAAGATATCAGACTCATGCGGAAGGCAGTCGGCTCGGACATGGGTGTGAAAGCCTCAGGAGGCATCCGAGACTATGAATCTATGCTACGAATGATACATGCAGGCGCAACTCGGATCGGAGCAAGCGCAGGCGTCAAGATTGTGAAGCAAGCTAGAGAGTCCGAATCCAGGTAGTCACTGGGTAGTTCCAATGTGTGCGGAAGCAGGGAGGATTTCTTTTTCCCTGCTTCCTATCATCATCGGCCAACCGGGCTTTCGCAAGGCGTTTGCGTGAGCAATCCCGCTTGCGGGTTGACCGTGGCCCAATTGCCGCCATCTCTTAGTGGCAGCTAAAGGCTATTATAACCGTATCCGATTTTTGTATACACGACAATGCGTGGTATTATGGTGTAGAGACGCAACTGTCCACACCTAGCATGAGTATTATCAGTAGTTGCCGAACCCAAATTGGGCGTTAACAGAGACAGCCACAAAAGCATAAAGGGAGGCTGCACCTAAGCATGCGATTCTTACTGGAACTTTTCACATCATTCTTTAAAATAGGCGCGTTCACGTTTGGAGGGGGCCATGCCATGGTTCCTCTTATCCAAAAAGAAGTCGTAGATGAAAAGGGATGGATTGAGGCAGAAGACTTCATAGACATACTGGCTTTGGCTCAGACTGCTCCCGGCCCTGTGGCTGCCAATACATCAGTTTTTGTAGGATATAAACTTGTCGGTATCCCAGGCGCGGTCTGGGCTCTGGCAGGGACGATACTGCCGTCCTTCATTGTAATTCTTGTTGTTGCCATGTATTTCACGAAAATTACTGATTCTGCCGTTATAAACGCAGCCTTCTCCGGAATAAGGCCTGCAGTAGTAGCGCTTGTGGTAAGCGCAGCCATTAATATCGGCAAGACAGCGCTTCGCGATCTGAAGGGAGTAGGCATTAGTATTCTTGCCTTTCTTGCCGTCACAGTCGGAGGCATACATCCGATACCCGTGATCTTGGGAAGCGCTGCGCTGGGTTATGCGTTCTTTAGAGATGATAAGATTCCCGGGCTAAACAATCAGGTTGACTGACTAATAGGACTTACTAGGGGCTGACGAAACAATGACAAGCATTCTATTTAAGCTGCTATTTACTTTTTCAAAAATCGGCCTTTTTACATTTGGCGGAGGATACGCCATGATTCCCCTGATGGAGAAGGAAATAATACAAGCAAACAAGTGGCTGTCAATGAAGGAATTTGTGGACATCATCGCTATCGCAGAAGTGACTCCCGGGCCTATTGCCGTCAATTCGGCCACTTATGTAGGCTACAAAATGGCCGGAGTCTGGGGCGCAGCGTTTGCCACGGTAGGCGTGGTCTTACCGTCATTTGTAATAGTCATCTCCTTGGCCTCCCTATTCCTAAAATACAAGGATGCTCCCGCTGTGAAGGCTATCTCAAAAGGGCTCAGAGCTGCAGTCACGGCAATGATAGCCAGCGCAGCCTTTTCAATGGCGAAAGCATCCATTATTGATGTGCAAGGTATAGTAATTGTTGGACTAGTATTATTCGGGATATTCAAGATGAAAATACACCCGATAATTTGCATTTTTTTGGCGGCAGTCCTGGGAATTACCTTATGGGGTGGAATGATGCTTGTCCCCGGTTTGTAGCTATGTCACATATGCCCAGCCTTTGTGGGGAAACATAAAAGGTGACAAGTGAACAAGGAGGGGACTTTCAGTGCCGGCCAGGAAGAAAAGACCTGCTAAAGCTAGGGCTAAACGCCCATTGGATTCGCTGAAATACGAAGTTGCCAGGGAACTCGACCTTCCCAAAGAGGTATTTGAGGAGGGTTATTGGGGGAATCTGTCTTCCAGGCAGTGTGGAGCCGTGGGCGGCCAGATGGTCAAAAGAATGATAGAGGCTGCTCAAAAGGCCATCGCTGAGGAAGCAGCAGCTCAAGCCATAGCGGGATTCCGATCCGGTTTAGGGCTTCCTCCGGAAACAGACGTGGAGATACCGTCTGAATTGTAGAGCATCCACCGGCTGGGCACAGAAACCTCAATCTGTGCCCGGTTACCTTTTTTTATTTCATTACAACAGTTGCCAGCACTGCCACAATTACTCAGGTATGCTCCTCGGCACCTGCTATCCAATAGAGACGACCAGATATACTAATTATGACCGATACTCTCCATCGGTTTCCTAGCATACCTTCATGCATTTGTGTGACACTATAAGCAGAAAAGCGTGGAGGGTGGTGAAATATAATGGCACGTGGCTCACGTAGAAGGAATCGCCCGGTTGTCCCTGAGGCCCTTGCAGCGCTTGATAGGTTTAAGTACGAAATTGCAAACGAACTGAACCTGCCTGGCAATATCATAAACACGGGATACTGGGGGAACTTGCCTTCAGCTCAATGTGGCGCAGTCGGCGGACAGATGGTTCGCAGGATGATAGAGGCTGCCCAGCGGTCGCTGATAGAAGGCACTATGGCCGGAGTCAAAGCAGGATTCCAGGCCGGCCTCACCCAGCAAGGCGTCACCCAGTCCTTCACTCAGACCGGCTATGGAGCGGGGCAGACAGGTTATAATGAACCTATCCAGCCTGTATAAATCATAGATATACGAGGCAGTAAGCATATGAAGCAGGCCGTCTCAAAAGGACGGCCTGTGGTTCCTCCACACATACACATAAGTCCGGAAGCGTTTTACGAGAGGGCATAAATCGTGTAATACGTCCCAAATGTATAATACATTCCCAATTCAGTATCAGCAGTAATAAAACTGAAATCCAATGAGTCCCGGACCCACGTGGGTGCCGATTATCGGTCCGATTTCTATTGGCTGCGCTCCAATACCGGGGAATTGCTCCTCCAAGGATCTTGCGACTTCATCAGCTTTTTCCCGGTTATCAGCATATGCTATGGCAATGTTTGTCGGAAGTCGCTCCCCGCCTCCTTCGGCTATCATGAGATCCGTGATTCTCCTCAAGGCACGCTTCTCAGTTCTGACTTGCTCAAGGACTTCAATTCGTCCTTCATCACGCACAAAATGAAGAATAGGTTTGACCTGCAAGAGAGATCCTATCACTGCTTTGGCGCCTGACAGACGGCCTCCTTTATGCAGAAACATAAGATCATTGACGACGAAGAGAGTCCTCATAGAGTCCATGACTTCGTGCACGCGGTTTATGATCTCTTCCTTATTATTACCTGCTTCAGCCAACGCTACGGCTTCTTTCACGATGAAACCGAGGGCAGGCCCGGTTTGCTTTGAGTCAATAACGACTATGTCAGCGTCCATGTCTTCTATCATTCCGGCTGCGGTGGAGGCGGAGTTGACAGTTCCGCTGATGCCGCTTGAAATGTGTATGGAAATAATGGTATTGGCGCCTTCTTCCAAGAGGCGCTTGTAAGTCCCAAGAAAGTCACCTGATGATGGCTGTGAAGTGGTGGGAAGCTCTTGTACCTTTCTCAATCTGGCATAGAAATCGCGATTAGTGATTTCAACACCTTCTTTGCAGACTTCTGATTCTATGTTAACAAGTAAAGGCACAACGGCAACATTGTGAGCTTCACGCCAGTCATCGGGCAAAGCGGCTGTACTGTCCGTAACGATTCTAATGGAATTCATGACATATCCTCCTTTTTGCCCAAAATGCCATTAATTTGCATGTATTCTTTTTGGTACAAAAATATTCTTCGTCATCTTGCCCTTAAATCCTTCACTTTAAACTTTTCTTCCTATTCAAGAGTATTTTGGAACTTCGTCGGAAAGTCATTACTAGAATTAGCAGGCATGGACGATGCCAAACTTTCATCAAAACATGAGCCATAGACTCTTAAGAAATCCCGAGAAGGGAGAAAATACAATTGAGATCCACGGGGTATAGTAGTAAAGGACGCACAGCGGCACAAAAAGTGTGCGAAGGGGGAGTATCATGAAGAATAACGAATGCGGAAAACATCCTCACATGCCTGACAATGCAGAAAGCAGCGTAAAGTGCAAGCAATGTGGAAACATGGTTAATGTCGGCGATATGTCATCAGAAGGGATGGTATCTTGTCCGGTTTGCGGAGCATCAGTGAGCTCCTGGGACACTTTGAAATCTGAGGTTTCAAACGAAGATTACTAGGTTATCAGTGTATTTAGGGGGCTTACATAACAATCTTCAACAGCCAAAATATCGTGCTGGAATCCCATCCCAGATCCCATGGGACATGATAACGGTCAGCGGTATGAGAGTTCACTAGCAGGTATAAGCCGGAGTCTGCGCCGACGACTACCGCAAAATGCGCAATCCTGCCGTTTTCCTCATAGGCAATGAGGTCTCCTCTGTTGAGCGCCCCTATGGCCCCTGCGGGGTGTGCTTCGCTGGTTGTTATTAGGTCAGCATATGTGCCGCGGGCGAGCCTTTGAGCTCGTCCGCTGCTCAACAAGAAACTAAGCAAACTCGATGCCTGGGCCCAAGCAGACGTCGCTCCCGCGGCGTGTCCGTACGGAGCATACCTCCAAGCATAAGTCATAGGAAGATTGCCGGCTTCTGCATCACCTAACACTTGGGACGCGAAATTCGTGCAATCACCTCCAAGGCCTGTGTAGTTCTTATATGCAGGGTTATACTTGCGGTTATTGCCGCAGCCCCATGCTAACCCACAATACTTGTTTGCATAGGCGACTGCGTTCTCTCTATTATAGAGGTAAGCACGTTCTTTGGCGTCCGCTTCGTCAGTGGTTCCGGACAGATTTCCCGACGCGTATGGCGATGAATATGCTGAAGCAGGAATGGCTGTAAGCTGTGGGAACATGAAATCATCCGATGATGTGACATATATCTCAAAGGATGAACCAAGTGCAGTCGCTGAGCTTATGGAGCTTGCATCTACGTCCAAGGGATCTAAATACCAATCCCGTCTGATGACCCATTCCCCGTCTTTGAATGTAAGCTCCAGCAAGTGTTCGGTACCAATGCCGAAGTAGTCTGGTTCGGACTCAGATACGGATTCATGTTTGTAGCAGATTCTGACGCTCTCATCCAGCTCGATCCAGGCGGTAGTCCCTTTGAGTTCTATTGAGGTGATTCTAAACTGAACCTCAGTATCGAGAAACCTGATACTACGGGCAGCGCTCCACGCTTGAAGGTACGCACTCCTTCTGGTTTCATGCTCAAAAGCCCACTGTCCGTAACGGGAATCAAGATCATAATGGGACATCAACGTGTCTGTGTCTCCGTTGACAATAGCCTTAGCCCTGCCGGTAAGAAGCATGTCAAGGCGCATGTTAATTACTCTTTCCAGAGATAAAGGTATCCCTGCAACCGGTCGATGAGGGATACCTTTTAATGTTATCACAATACTGATGACGGCAATTAGGCCCAGTAAAAGTCTTCTTCCATATAACACATACATTTCAATTCCCTTTACTTGCCCTTACTTGCTTGGCATCCCACGGTTAAGTGCGCTTATAATTAATCTTGCTTGTTGCGGACGGAGTTTCACAACACCTAATTCCGCCTTAACTACAAGTTCAAAAGGGATTCCTGTGCGTATCGAAAGCTCTTTGGCGCTTATGCCCGCCTTTTGCCTGAGCTTCAATAAAGTGGTCATGTTGCCCATCCTCTCCCTACATGGCTTATACTACCAGTATAGTGAGGATGTCCCTTTTTTATGCCAAGTCAAATATATAAAGGTTTTGATCTCTTTCCATATGCGGCAAGCCGAAGCTCCTAACCGGCTGAAGGCACTTCCTCCGCCAGTTCTCTTACGCGGGTGTCTGCCAGTCTGTCACCGAGTCTCTTCCCTTCCGGATCCGTAAACACCAACGCAATTTCAATAATGCCGATGATGGTAGTTACGCCTGTCAACAGAGACCAACTGGACCATGCCAGTGCTCGATAAGACAGCAACGAAATTACGAATGACAGAAGCTGTCCTATTGCCAGAGGCCAGTTACGTCTGGCGGACAATTGAATATCCACATCACTGCCACCCGGTCCTACAACCTCGAGACGCATAACCCTTTTACCAATACTTTGGTTCTTCCACGCCGGATCCTTCAGTAGTTCAAACATTATGGCGTCCTTAACTAGGATATACGCGCCCCCAATCAGAGACCCTATTCCGCGAAACGGGATAATACTTGACACCACCGCTGCTATAACTGTATCAATTAGTGCCGCAATAAGTCGTTTGCCCAAATCAGCCTTTCCCTTTCCCAAGAGAACTCACCCCTTTTTGTCGTCATACTAACGACATTATTCACCTTTCAACAGATTTATCCTTCCAGAAACTTCATGTGAGTCCGAATATTTCCTCAACAAAACACTTATGCGAAGTATCGCAGAGCGACATGTCGAGAAGCGACTTATGGCAAAACGAAGCCACCCGGAGACAGGTATGACGTTTGCCATATTCAGTGGTAATCTCCTGACATATGCGGGGTTTAGCAGGTATTTGCATTTCAGCATTGAATTTATTCTATTGACAAGTAATGGACTCTGCACGATTATTGTGTGGGCTTATTCTGCGCGACTATTCTCTGCGATTACAAGGGGGCGCATATTGAGGCAGTGAAACAGTTCGTCATCAGGATGATTAAAGGCTTTGAGCAGGCAAGCTCAAAATATCATATACCCTTTTTGATGGCTGTCTTATTAATAGCCGGAGGGGCTTTATGTATCATGGCCGGAACCGATGTGCATCCGGAGGCTGCAATGAATGAAGAGTTCCGAGGGCTGTGGGTTGTACGCACAAGCATGCAATCTCAAGAATCAATTGAGCAGGTGATCGAGAGAGCTGTAGAAAGCAATTTCAACGCCATCTTAGTCCAGGTCAATGGGCGCGGGGAAGCGTATTATGAAAGTGACATCGTGCCCAGGATGCCGGATGTGCCTGAAGGATTTGATCCTCTGGCGTTTTGCATCCAAAAGGCCCATGCTGCAGGCATAGAGGTGCACGCATGGATCAATGCTTTTACTGTAGGTGTGTTAGGGCGTAGTGATTATCAAGAGAAGCATGTGCTTAGTCAGCATCCTGAGTGGTCACTGGTAGATCTCGACCAGGTTTCGACCTTTGATTATACCCCGGGGACGGCCAGGGGTGAACTTGTTTCAGTGATGCTGGATCCTGCAATAGAGGGCGTAAAGGAGTACGTCCGTGAGGTGTTCATGGAGGTAGTCACTAACTACGATGTGGACGGTGTCCATTTCGACTACATTAGATATCCCGGTAAGAAGTATGGGTATGGCCAAGAGGCTAGGGATGGGTTCAGAGAACTCACAGGCTATGATCCGCTGGACCTTGTAAAGCAGCCGGAGGCCTTGCGCGGCACAATCATAGATGGGAACGACCTCTTTGAGAGTCTCAGCGATAGGTGGGACGAGTTTCGCTGTGAGCAAGTGACTGAGGTGGTGCGGAGAGTCTATCAAGATGTTAAGCGGGCAAAGCCTGATGTAGTAGTGTCTTGTGCTGTGTTCCCCGATGCGGATCAGTCTCGTGCCTTGAGAATGCAGGATTGGCGGAGCTGGATTCAAGAAGGCATTGTAGACTTCGTAGTGCCAATGGCGTATACGCCGGATACCCAGAAGTTCATAGGCCATATCAGAACGGCTGTGGAAACGCCGCCCGGCGGAAAGGCTTTGGCCGGTGTCGGGGTTTATCTTATGCTGGACGATCCCAAGGACTGCATAGAAAAGATTGATGCTGCAAGGGAACTTGGAACACCTGGGATAGTCCTATTTTCATACGATTCCATCAAGGAAAGGACAGGCTATTGGGAAGCTTTGGCGCGCGGTCCATTCAGTGATCAGGCAACGGCCCCGAAAATGATCCGCCAGGCCTCAGACTGACTAATCGGCGTGTCCTACAGTCTGTCTGATCATGTTCTTCACAGAAGGCAGCTCGCGGTGAACGACATTCCATACTGTTCAATTGCCTGAATGCAATCTAGTATGTGGTGAAGGTAGACGGTGTCATCTTCCATAGCTCTACTGACTCCCGCACAATGTTATCTCGCGCATTTGAGTGTACCGCTTTTTTAGTCATTGTGAACTTACCTGCTTAACAGGGTTTCAAGCTTATCTTTTAGTAAGTGCCTAAGGGCTTCCACATAGGGTGGTGCCGACTACATAGAATGCTGCCGGCCAGTCATCTACACAGAATTATCTACATTCCAATTTGCACTTCCTTGCAAAACACGTGTGGGAAGTGCATGCGTGCCGTCGCTCTGAAGAGGTGGTCGATTTCCAACCACTTTTTTCAAGACGTTGCTTCAATTTCTACCACCTAATGGGATTGTTGGAATAAAAAATGCATAAGTGATAGGTTCTCGACCACCTCCAACGGCAACGGTGGTTGTTTTTCGACCACATCTTTGGGCTAATGAAGGATTTCAATGCCTCTTTGAGGCGCAGGTGGAAGGTTTTCTACCACTTTTTTGGAAAAGGTGGCAGTTTTTCGCTCACCTTTTTGAAAAATGTGGTTGATTTTGTATCCACGATCCTTATGTGAAGGGGTTCTCTGTGATGAGGTGGTCTATATCCTACCACCTTGACGCTTGGGCCTGGTCGATAACCGACCACTAACAAGCCTCGACGTGGTCGATTATCAACCACTCAGGCGATCCCTCTCGAAAAAGTGGTAGAAAATCATACAGCAAAAGAGAATTTGTGGTCGTTTTACGACCACACCGCATGAGGCTTACAGTATGAGGCTCACAATATGAGGTTTACAGCATGACGCTTACAGTGAAGGTTCGGAATCAAGGGACTTAAGGTCAAGGGGCTTAAAGTCAAAGGACTCAATGCAGTTAAGGTTGAGCGTTGGAGCTCACCGTCGGGACGTGGAGCTGAGGCTTACATTTTTTGGACGAGTAGTAGACGAGTAGTAGATGAACGGTAGACGAATAGGATCAGACGGAGATCTCGCACCTCCAAATTTGACGAAAAGGCCAACATGGCTCGAAAAACATTGAAAAACATTTAGGTTTGGGAAGGAATATCAGAAGTGCCGTAGAATGATAAGCTACAATGGCACATTTGTGCGGAACATATGTGCAAGCAGAAGCATCAGTGCGGCCTCTGAATACTCTCGGATTTCGCAGGGCCTATGCTCACCTGCCGCGGTGCGCTCCGCCGCTGCACATGGCGCGCTGTGCGGCTGCACGCCGGTAATATGATTCCCAGGGGTGTAAGAATGGCTTTTGATGAACGCACGCTATATGAAATCGCCAGGCACTACCACGAGCTGGGCAAAACGCAAAACGAAATTGCCGACAGTTTAGGCATATCCAGAAGCCAGGTTTCAAGAGCCCTGAAACAAGCGCAGGATGAAGGGATCGTCGTGATACACGTAATCCCTCCTGAGTTTGATTTCACTGACCTCGAAGCCAAACTGTGCTCCGTCTTCGGCCTTCGCGACGCAGCGGTCATCTTAGGCAGCGCCGGCTCGTCCAGGCTGCTTACACAAAACTTGGGCATGGCAGGCGCCAAGTATCTCGACAAGACGCTGAAGGCCGGCCATGTGGTAGGGGTATCGTGGGGGGCGACTCTCCGCGAACTCGTCGCAGCCTTTAGTGAGACAAAACCGACCCCCAGAGAGATAATGGTAGTTCCGCTTCTCGGCGGTCAGGGACAGGCCAGTCCCGACCTTCAAGTAAACGATATCGCATCCCGTGTCTCTATGACTTTTAGCGGGTCCCACCTATACCTGCATGCTCCTTCATTTGTTGATACTCCTGAAGCACGCGCTACGATGCTGAACGACAGCAACATAAAGAACGTCGCGGACAAGTGGGCAACCGCGGACGTGGCCGTAATGGGAATAGGCTGTTTCGTCCCTCCTTCAACTTTGCTGGAGGAAGGAGGCTTTCCTCCTGACGAGTTAATCGAACTTGCGAAAATGGGGGTAGTCGGCGATATTTGCATGAGATTCTTCGATGTGCATGGCGAACCTGTCAATACTCCGCTGGGGGAACGGATCATCGGGGCAAGTCTGGAGCAGTTAAAGAGTATAGAGTGTGTTGTGGCGGTTGCAGGCGGTGTGAACAAAGCCCAGGCAATACTCGGAGCGCTCAGAACCGGTGTCGTGGATGTGTTAATTACTGATGATGTAGCTGCTCGAAGGGTGCTGGAAATGGCATCATGATGACCATCGTGATGATCGCCGTGATGACGTTTGTCTTACGGTATCGAGCCTATTTTGATCCCGTCAAATCAAACTAAGGGGGTAATCTGAATGCCGCTTGGGCAAGGAGCTTTAGGGCTTGGGGTGTCATACGTATTGGCAGTTGGTTATCTACTTCTGATGAGGCTTCTCGGAGGCATATTGAGCAAGCAGTATCCTGAAGAACACGGTGTCGTATGGGACACGCGCACAATTTCTCGTGTGACGATATTAGCTGCAGTGGCAGGGGCAGGCGCGATGATTAAGATACCGGGACCTGCTACCACCATTGCCCTTGATGCTGCTGCCGGTTATTTTGCTGCTGCGTATTTCGGATGGCCTGTCGGTGCCACGGTGGCTGTGATAGGAACCTTCCTGGCAAACGCTCTGGGAGGCTTCGCCAGCTGGTTCCCGATGGTTCCGATCTACATGTGCGCAATGGCTTTTACAGTCACGCTCGGAGTGTTTGTGGCGAAGAAGACTAATATCCTGTTTGCAATCATAGTCGGCACGATAGTAAACACAGTGACTTGCTTGGGTCCATGGGTGATTATGATAGGCCCTGCCTTGATGATTGCTTTACTGCCATCCCAGCTGATCGGCTCAGCAGTGAATGCGGCTGCCGGCCTGACAGTGGCACGGGCTCTAAGGAGCGCTCAGAAACACGGAAAACGCGAAATCGATGAGCACATAGAGCCTGGGGCCTGAGGCCTGAGTGAGCACCGGCGGGGACCGGTGAGGACTAAAGTTTCAAGATGTGAGAGGTGTTCCACTTGGAGCCTACGATTGTTTCACTTAAAGACGTGACCTTTGCTTACAAGGGCTCAAAACGACAAGCCCTAAAAGGTATCTCCCTCGATGTCAAAGAGGGTGAGTGCGTAGCCATACTCGGCCCCACCGGCGCGGGTAAGAGCACTCTCGCGTGTGTCATAAACGGCACGGTGCCCCGGTTTATCGAGGGGACGCTTACAGGAGACGTGGTTGTTGACGGCCAGATCCCAAATGACGTGGGAACCGCCCAGATGGCGTCTAGAGTAGGACTGGTGTTCGGCGACCCGGATACGCAACTCTTCGGAATGACGGTAGAAGAGGATGTAGCCTTTGGCCCGGCTAACCTCGGGTTTGATTATGAAACCATCATGGAGAGGATCACCCGCGCCATAGAAGGCATGAGGCTTCAAGGCCTTGAACAGAGGGCTCCTCATCGCCTTTCAGGCGGACAGAAACAAGCGACCGCTATCGCAGGAGTCTATGCCATGCTTCCTAAGATTATGGTGCTGGATGAACCCACATCCATGCTGGATCCTGAGGGCAAGGCGCGTGTTTTCTCAATAATACGTGATCTCAACAAGTCCTTAGGGATGACTGTTATTTTGATTGAGCAAGAGGTTGATGACATACTTGAGCTGGCGGATCGGGTCTTTGTAATGAAATCAGGTGAGTTTGTTCTCGGCGGTACGCAGGACGAGGTGTTTGCCGCTGTCGATGTGCTGAAGGAAGTGGGCATAAGAGTACCCAGCATTGTTGAGTTCGGAAATCTCATAGGTGCTCAGAAAACGCCTTTCTCGGTGGAAGAGGCGGTGTCAATTGTCAAAGGCGGGGCTTGGAAGGAAGCTTCGGA
>DUVA01000049.1 GCA_012841305.1 Bacillota bacterium
ACCAGGAGAAGCCGGGGATTTGCCATGAAAGCCCGTCCGATTGCCAGCATCTGCTGTTCTCCTCCGCTGAGGGTCTTGGACACCTGCCTCTTGCGTTGATCCAGGATGCGGAAAAGCGTATACACTTCCTTCATGGACTTCTCGATCTCCTGCCTGTCTGTGCGGGAGTATGCTCCGATTGCAAGATTCTCTTCTACAGTCAGGTCAGGGAACACCCTTCGCCCTTCAGGCACCATAGCCAGACCGCGGCCGGACCGTTCCCATGCCGGCAACCGTCCGATGTCTTTCCCGTCAAGCAGGATCGTCCCTTGGAACTCCCGGTGCAGTCCCATGAGGGTTCGAAGGAGCGTGGTCTTGCCGGCTCCGTTGGCGCCGATAATCGCGACGCTCTCACCTTCCTCTATGCTAAAAGAGATCCCGTGTATGACATTAATATCTCCGTACCGTACTTCAAGATCCTTAACTACCAGCAATTCCTATGCCTCCTTCCCGAGATACGCCTCAATCACCTTCGGATTTTCAGCTATCTCCCCAGGCGGTCCTTGGGCTATCTTTATTCCGAAGTCGAGGACTGCCACTTCATCACAGAGGTTCATGATAACTCCCATATTGTGCTCTACCATAACCACTGTGACGCCGGTCTCTCTGACCTTGTGCACCAGATCCATAAGACTCTCGGTTTCTCCGTAAGTAAGGCCTGCGCATGGTTCATCCAAAAGGAGCAGCTTCGGATCCAGGGCTAATGCTCTTGCTACTTCCATACGGCGCTGTTGGGCTATGGGGAGTTTACCTGCAAGTGTGTCAGCGTGTTCAGCTAAGCCTACCATGTCCAGGAAGGCCATGGATTTTTCCCGGATCTCTCGGGTTTTATACCTCTCGACGAGGCGTGATATGCTCCCATACACTCTGTGCCCGCATCCGACTATCACGTTATCCAATACACTCATATTCCGGAAGGAATGGGCGATTTGGAAAGTCCGGGCTATCCCTAAGCGTGCGGTCTCTGCTGCAGGAAGCTGAGTTATGTCCTTTCCTTCAAAGATCACGAATCCGGAGGTGGGGGGATATGCGCCTGAGACTATGTTAAAGAGCGTGGTCTTGCCTGCACCGTTCGGCCCTACGATTCCGAAGATCATCTCCCGTCCCACTCTCAAGCTGACGTCTCTTAGCGCCTGCACCCCGTAGAACTGCTTGCTGACGTGTTCAATTATGAGGATATCCAATGTTTCAGTCATTGCTCTTCACCTCCGGATACAGCCTTGGGCTTGTACAGCCGCAATCTAACGGATTGAAGCGACTCCCATATGAAGCTTCCGTCACCAATCAATCCGCTGGGTTGGAATCGCATCATCAAAACGAGTAATGCGCCGTACATGAGGTTTCTGTAGTTTACCAGGGGACGAAAGATCTCAGGTGCAAGGCCCAGGGCAAGTGAGCCTAGGACAGCACCGCGGAGCGTGCCCAGGCCTCCGAAGACCGCCATTGAGATTATGCTGATGGATGTTGGAAACCCGAAATCACGTGCGTTGATAAAGGTCATGAAGTGGGCGTAGAGCGATCCCGCGACCCCGGCATAGGCGGTTCCTATGGCAAAGGCTGCGATCTTAAACCGTGCGCTGGGGACTCCCAGGGACTGTGCGGCTTCCTCGTTCTGTCCCACTGCACGAAGGGCCAGGCCCAGCCAGGATCTTACCAGCCGCCTGTCAAACCACATCCCCAGCAGTATAGAGAGGACAACAACGATTAAGTACTCAGGTTTCGTGAGAGTATGGCCGAAGACTGACGGGTACCGGATCCCTCCTATCCCTAATGCGCCACCGAAGAATTGAGTGTACTGGAATACAGAGACTACGACGAAGTTAATGCCGATTGTCGTTATTGCCAGGGAGTCGTCGTGGAGCCGTGTGCTTATCGCACCTAAGATTGCGCCTATCGCTGCTGTGACCAGGCCTGCGAGAGGAAGCGCGAACCAAAACGGGACACCTGCCTTAACCGATAGAAGGGCAGAGGTGTACGCGCCTATTCCGAAGAATGCGGCATGCCCTAGGGACACCTGGCCTGTGTAGCCTGTGATGATGTTAAGGCCCATGGTCAGCATCATGAATATCCCGACTGTAATTGCTATCGTAGCGTAATACAATGTGCGCTCACCTCCGTCCGAACAGGCCGTGGGGCCTGAACAATAAGACTAATATTAGGGCGACAAAGGCGATGGAGTCCCGGGGAAGTATAAACGCCAGCGGGGATGTGACAAGGAATGTCTCCACAAGGCCTAGGATGAGGGATGCGATTACCGTCCCCCAGACGTTACCGAGGCCGCCCATGACTGCGATGGCCATTGCCTTATATGCGGGTACTGATCCCATGGTTGGGTACACGGAGTTGTAGTAGAACCCCACCAGCACGCCGGCAGCGCCTGCCACTGCTGAGCCGAGGAAGAAGTTGGACGATACAGCCCGGTCGATGTTGACGCCGAAGGCAGATGCAGTTTCAAAATCCTGTTCAGTGGCTCGCCATGCCAATCCGAGACGGGTCCTGTTGATTAGGAACCATGCAACGATGAGCAACGCGATAGAGGCGATGAGGACTACCAACTGATTACCGGTTATATGCGCTGTCTCAAATTTGTCCAGTCCTAGAGGCGCCAGGACGGGAAGGGGAAGGACGTAAGGGCCTGCCATGAGGCGGAAGAGGTCCTCCATGAATATGAACATGCCGATGGACGCAATGAGGGATACGACTTTGGATTCAGCGAGGAGCGGTCTATAGAGCCACTTTTGCATCAAGACGCCCATTATCCCGCATCCTAACATCGCTGCTGCGACAACCAAGGCAAGATTCTGACTTACGCGTGATGCAGCCACTGCAATGTATCCGCCGAATGCGAAGATACCGGCATGGGATATGTGGAGGATCCGTAAGACTCCGTAGACCATGGTAAGGCCGAGTGTTATCAGGGCATAGATCATCCCCATGGTTGCGCCGTTAGCCAGCTGCTGCCATAGCAATTGCTATCACTCCTTACTGTAAGCTAGTCAAGTCGGTTCGAAGAGGCAGGCCGCGCTTTACCGGCCGTTGTTGTGGGGCG
>DUVA01000050.1 GCA_012841305.1 Bacillota bacterium
CATTTAAGGACATCGCTGAATATGTAACAGCAAGAGGGTTGTCAATAAAGGGTGAAGGCCATTTCATGTGGCCTGTTTCAGACACCGAACTTGAGGGTTATGTCGGTATACCCCACCTGCTCTATGGCTATATCACTCAGATAGCTTTGGTTGAAGTCAACACCTTGACAGGTGAAACTGAAGTCATCCAAGCAGTATCTGTCCCTGATCCGGGCAAGGCCATAAACCCACAGGGAGTGGAAGGCCAATCCGAAGGCGGAGTCGTGATGGGAATGGGTTATGCCTTGACTGAGGACACGGTTATCGATAAAGGAATAACCCGGACCAGGAACTTCTCTACATATATACTTCCTACCAGCCTGGATGCTCCCTACGAAATCGAGACAATCATCGCTGAAGAACTAGAGCCTTCCGGGCCGTTCGGCGCAAAGGGTATAGGCGAAGCAGTATGTGTCCCGATAAGTCCTGCTATTACCAATGCCATCCATGATGCTGTCAACGTATGGATAAAGCAAATTCCTGCCACACCTGAGCGCGTATATACCGCGCTCAAAGGTAAAGAGGTTTCCTAGGCTATGGCAGGCGAATGGAGGCGATAGACAATATGAGCTCGTTTACAGTAGTGAACCACCCGATAAGCCGAATAGACGCCACTACTAAGGTAACAGGCAGAGCTAAGTTTGCAGACGACCTCGCCTTTGACAGAATGCTCTACGGACGAGTTCTCCGGGCAAAGTGTCCGCATGCGAAAATCCTTGAGCTGGATACCCGCAGGGCGGAAGAGATGCCGGGCGTGGCTGCAGTCATTACCTACGCAGATATTCCGGGAGCGCAGGCAATCGGCCCTGTCCGCCCTGATATGCCAATTTTCGTGTCCACGCGGACAATGTACTTAGGCGATGCAATTGCCATGGTGGTAGCGGAGACGCCTGAGATTGCAAATCGGGCCCTTGATCTGATACGCGTAGAATACGAGGAGCTCCCAACTATATTTGACGTAGAGGAAGCTGTATCCGAAGGCGCACTCCAGCTTCACAAAGACTATCCCGGCAATATTGTGAACCACTATCCTCTTAGAAAGGGTAATGTAGAAGATGGGTTCAAAGCGTCAGATGTCATCCTGGAGCGAACCTATACTACGCAACTGATAGAACATGCATACATTGAACCTGAAGCAGCTATCGCTGTGCCGGGAGCATCTGACGGCACTGTCACTGTATACGGATCCATCCAAAACCCTTTTACAGCCAGGCGACACGTAGCTCAAGTCCTCGGAGTAAGCCTCAATAGGGTGAGGATCATCCAGTGCGCTATGGGAGGCTCGTTCGGAGGCAAGGACGACGTGGTGTCTGCAATCTGCGCAAGGGCTGCTGTAGCAGCGTTGAAAACCGGGCGGCCTGTCAAGATAGTCTACACCAGGGAAGAATCGCTCATCGAAAGCTATAAGCGGCACCCATATGTCATGAAGTACAAAGTCGGAGCAACCCGTGACGGCAGGCTTGTGGCAATGGAGATATACATCCTGGCAGACGCAGGCCCTTACTCTTCAATGACGCCTTTCGTCACATGGCGCTCGGTGGTTCAGGCAACAGGTCCGTATGAAGTCCCTAACGTCAAGACAGATGTATACGGAGTCTACACAAACAACACATATGCCGGTGCAATGAGAGGATTCGGAAGCCCGCAGATTATATTCGCGCAAGAATCCCTTATGGACGAGCTTGCCGAAGAACTGGGCATGGATCCCTTGGAATTCCGCCTTGCCAACGCGTTCCGGCAAGGCTCTGTAACCGCCAGCGGACAGATTTTGGATGAGCACACGGTGAGTCTCCGGAACGTCATCAAGGAAGCGACGGAAGCCATAGGGTACTCCGAAAAACGGAAAGCCTATGAGAAGAACAAGGCAGCGAAAGGGAAAGTCCGCGGAGTTGGTTTTGCAGCAAGTTATCGCGGAGTAAGCCTTGGCGCGGAAGGAGTGGACGCCGCAGGCGCGCTGGTCTCAGTGCAACCTGACGGAAGCGTATATCTACATTCCGGCCTTGCTGAAAACGGACAAGGCCTCAAGACTGTTTTCTCGCAGATAGCAGCTGAGGAACTTGGTTGCAGGTTGGAAGATATCGTTTTTATGGATGTAGACACATCCCTCATCCCTGACGGTGGGCCTACAGTGGCCTCC
>DUVA01000051.1 GCA_012841305.1 Bacillota bacterium
AAGACGTTAGCTTATACTCGTAGTTACACAGGGTGGTCAAGAGGGGACTTTAGGGGGTTGGTGAGTGATGAAAAGGACGTATCAGCCGAAAGTAAGGCGCAGACAAAGGCGTCATGGTTTTATGAAGAGAATGTCAACGCGGGCAGGCCGTCGGGTGCTGAAGAACAGACGTTTGAGAGGGAGAAAGAGTCTTACTGCGTAACATTGATAACGTGAAAAGTGAAGCAGGGTGCCACCGGTGGAAAAAATAGAGCGACTCCGCAAAAATGAGCAGTTTCGTAGGGTATTCAAGTCCGGAAAAGCGTTTGTTGGTAACAAGATCGTCGTATATGCCCTTGAAAACGCTTTGTCATATAGCAGAGTCGGTATAACCGTAAGCAGGAAATTAGGTGGCGCCGTCGAAAGGAACCAATTGAAAAGAATTGTGCGAGAAGCATGGCGAGCTCATGAAGGTGAGTTGCGAAAGGGCTTTGACCTAGTCCTGGCACCAAGGATGAAGGCGAAGACCGCTTCTTTCCGGGAGATTTCTTGCGAGTTGCAGCAGTTACTTGTGAAAGGTAACATTATTGAAATAGTTGCAAGAGATGGTGAAAAGTCCGATACGGCTCAGGAAGGTAAGGGCTGACGTGGAAAATGTCATGGAAGAGTCTATTTGAAATTGGGCAGCGTATCGAGTTAGGAGCTATCGCTTTTTATAGGAAATGGGTCTCCTGTAGAAAGCCGAAGCCCACATGTAGATTTTACCCTACATGTTCGGCATATGCATACGAGGCTGTTAGCAAGTATGGTGTGTTAAAAGGGACGTATATTGCCATAAGGCGCCTGGTTAAGTGCCATCCCTTCCACCCCGGAGGATGGGACCCTGTACCCTGAACGTGATGACATAGAAGCGACAGGAGGTCACAGCTCTTGACTCGTATTACAGAACTAATCAATTTGTTAGTGCATTTTCTTCGAGATGTCACCGGTAGCGATGGATTAGCAATAATCGCGTTTACTGTTCTTTTGAGGCTGGCGCTCTACCCGATAACTCTTAAGCAGACAAAGGCCATGGAAGAAATGAAGTTGCTTCAGCCAAAAGTACAGGAGCTTCAGGAGAAGTACGGGTCTCAGAGTGAGGAATATCAAAAACGCGTTATGGAGCTCTACAAGAGCTACAACATTAATCCTCTTGGCGGATGTCTGCCGACTTTGATTCAGTTGCCCATCATCTGGGCGCTTTTTGCTGCGCTTAGAACATATCCTTTTACAGAGTCTTTCCTTTGGATACCCGATCTCGCAAAGAGTGACTGGATCCTTGCTATCCTTGCAGGGGCCGGAACTTACTTTCAATCCGCTATGGCGTCCACTGAGTCCAGCCAGAAGATGATGAGTGTGGTGATGACCGGGTTCATTACGTACCTCGGGGGGACTCAATTCCCGGCAGCTGTGACCTTATACTGGGTGGTAACTATGGGCGTAGAGATGTTCCAGCGTTGGTTGATTAGCCGAAGCGCGGGAATGAAGAGGCGTGTTGAAGAGCTATCATCGCATTCAGAGAAAGGGAGCACGCCCAGGGCCTTGCTTGATAATCCGCAGCAGGGCAGCAAGGGGGAAGACAAAGATGACTCGAAGCGTTGAGAAAAGCGGTAAGACTGTAGAAGAAGCAGTTCAAGATGCTTTGAAGGATTTAGGCCTGCCGTCAGATGAAGTGGAGATAGAAATCCTTGAAGAACCTTCAAGAGGGATTCTCGGACTTGTCGGTCAGAGATTAGCACGTGTCAGGGTAACAGAAAAAGTGAATTTGGTAGATGAGGTGTGTGAGTTTTTCGGAAAACTCATCGACTATATGGAGCTGGAGGATATTACCTTTGAGCCTTCCTTTAACGATGGCACGCTGGAGCTTGAGATATTTGGTGATGAAGTAGGAGCCCTCATTGGAAGGCGCGGAGCTACTCTTGATGCAGTGCAATATATAGTGAATCTTGTTGCAGGTAACTATTGGAGACAACTCGAGGCCGGCGGAAAGCCTGAAGAGCGGATTAGGATTATCGTTGATGCCGAAGGATATCGCGGTAGAAGGGCAGCATCTCTAGAGAGGCTGGCTCGGTCTGTGGCAGAGCGAGCCATGAGAGATGGAGGAGAAATCCGCCTCGAGCCCATGAATCCGATGGAACGAAGAATAGTTCATCTTGCTGTTCAAGAGTGTAGAGGTGTGGAGTCATTCAGTGAAGGTGAAGAGCCGTTTAGATATGTGGTTGTTGTATGCAAAGAAGGATGAAGACAACAAACCTTTGTAAGTATCAGTTGGGGCACGACAACACAATAATATTGTAGGTAGACTGAGAGCAGGGTGAAAGCAAATGCGTGTCTTTATGACACGCTTTTCCTTTTATGCTACACTTTTGGGTAGAAGGCTGACTGCCTGAGTAGGGGAGAGTCTTGAGAGGAGCTCTGCTTGTGTCAGAAGCGAG
>DUVA01000052.1 GCA_012841305.1 Bacillota bacterium
CTTATAGCCCAGTCTTCAGGACACACATTATCGACCACGATCATGCCTCAAGGGGGTAGAATATAGAACACCTCATCACGAAGAATCCCTTCATATGACGATTGCGGATACAAAATCGACCACATTTTCCAGAAAGGTGGGCGAAAAACTACCATCTTTTCCAGCAAAGTGGTAGAATACCTTCCACCTGAGCCTCAAAGAACTATCAAAATCCCTCTTCAGCCCAAAAGAGCGGGCGAAAAACATACACCTTTGCCGTTGGGGGTGGTCGAAAACCTACCACTTGCCGGCTTTTTGCCGCGAAAGTCCAAAAAGGTGGTTGAAATTGGAGCAGCGTTTTCAAAAGTGTGGTCGAAAATCGACCATTTCTCCCTGAGTTCGGTGTATGACATGCTACACTCAATGACTTGCGGAATTCCTTCTCTGTGCTTGTCCTACGTGTTCTTGACATCTTCGCGTATGGCTGAGTTAGGTTACCGCTCTCGGTTGATCACTTCCCAAAAATCGAGAAGAGAGAAAAAGGCTTCAACGCACGCTTGATCTCGGGAATCGCCTCGAGAGCAGCCTGCTCGCCGCACTCGATAATGCGCCTGGCTTCCCAAAACTCGATTCCTGATGCAAATGAAACATGGGGCTCAATGGAGATTCTCGCAAGAGACTTATTTGTCTCATACAGTCTCTGCTGCATAATATCGAAGGAATTAAGGAATATGTCAATAGTCGTCGGTCGTTCTGCCTGCTTATGTTCAACTTTCGGAATGACGCTGACAGCTACAGGAACTGCTCTGGGGTCAAGGGAAGTCAGCACATCCACCGGCACTGGATTTACTACCCCTCCGTCCACAAGAGTCCTGTCTCCCACCCGTATCGGCACGAACACCACAGGAATTGAAATACTGGCACGAATAGCGTCCACCAAGTCTCCTGTGTCTTTGAAAACTACTTCCTCACCGGTAAGTATATCAGTAGCTATTATGGCCACTGGGATCTTGAGCTCCCTGAGATCTTTGCTCCCAACGAAGGAGCGGAGCATCTCCTCTATCTTCTTCCCCACCATTAAGCCTTTAAGCGATGGAATCGGATCTATATGAGCGAGCACCGTCCGTCTTGTAGCTTTAAGGGCAATGCTTTCCAATTCTGCGAGAGGCATGCCTGCAGCGTAGAGCCCTCCTATTAGAGCTCCTATGCTTGCTCCCGAAATCGCCTTTATCGGAATTCCTTCTCTCTCGAAGACCTTGAGGACCCCAATATGAGCAAGCCCTCTTGCTGATCCGGATCCAAGAGCCAAACCGATTCCTCGTCTGTATCCGCTGTTCAATTCTTCCACCTTCCCAGTTTACGAGGCCTGCCCAAGCCACAGCAGGTCTCGACGGCTGTCTTTCTCCATCCCTATGTCACTTTCTTTGTATCTGTCCCTATGCCCGTCGATTTCTTCATGTTCGCCTTCTTAGGGGGCACCAAACCTATGTCAAAACTTACAGGCCTCGGCTCATCTTTTACTTTTTTCCGCCCTCTTCTGATACTTCTTTGTCCTGTCCTTCTCTTCCTTGTACATTAGACTTAAATGAGCTTCAAGTCATAGACTATAGTTCCTTGATAACCGCAACCGAGATGATACCTTATTTGATCCTGAAGGATGTGAGATCTCCCTTGCACTCCTGCCACTCAACAGATATGTTGTCAACTCTTGACCAGGTTGAACCCTCTTCAAGAAGTCTTATGTACGGAAGTATCTTTGCTTTCTCCCCTTCTGCGACTACTTCAACGCGGCCGTCGCACAAGTTCTTGACCCAACCGGTAAGCCCAAAGGCGTTCGCATATCGCCCTGCGAAACTCCGGAAACCCACGCCCTGGACACGGCCGGAAATCAGCGCCTTTACCCTGGCGTAATCGCAGCGCATATCACTGTTTGACCCTGTCATGACCAGGCTTCCTCCTGCCTCTTCAGTTCATTCCATATTGTAACGCTATTTCCACAATATATTGTGCAATAATTCAACATCTCTGTGATTAAAACCTTCTCACTTAGGGCATGAATATGATTGCCGACGGTTCCACGGCAATTAAGAAGGGATTATGACGTGAGTCATATTCTTAAGGAGAACGTAACCTTTCACTCGTTGTGAACATTCGTTCTCTCACTTCGAGAACGCCGTCACCGTCGGTCAGTGTGTCGATGAATAGGCAAGGTAAGCAGTATAAGTAAGTAGCACAATATCTCGGCGACAAGAACGGCAAAGGCAACTCGGCAAGAAAAACACTCGTAACGAGCCGTCAGGCATATACGCCTGACGGCTCGTTATTTCGGAAGAATAAAAAAATGGTCGGAGCGGCGAGACTTGAACTCGCGACCTCCTGAACCCCATTCAGGCGCGCTAGCCAAACTGCGCTACGCCCCGGCCAAACTCCGGCATATCTTGTATTGTGAAGGTAGTTGTATTATATCAGACCCCGGCAATGTCCGCAACTTATTTCACTTTTCACATACTTCTTTCCGCTGCCTGTTTCGCTTTCCTGCAGTCTTTCACATTCCCCTTCCCAACTGCTCATGCCTTCTGCTGATGAACAGGTAAAGCCCTCCGACAAAGAACGCTCCTCCGACAATGTTGCCCATGGTAACGGGAAGAAGGTTCTTCAGGAAGAAAGATTGCCATGTTACAACTGACGTAGACCCCACTGCGAAGAGGCACGCCGGTATGGTGAACATATTCGCTATGCTGTTTTCTAACCCGAGAGTAACAAAAGTCATAATCGGCAGATGGCTTACTATGGCTTTGTCAACTACGGTATGACTCTTAGTAGCCATCCATACAGCAAGACAACCCATCCAGTTAGCGCCCACCCCACGCCAAAATGCAGCCACAAAAGGCAGGCTGCATTTCCCTCTGGCCAGTGAGTGTACATAAGTCATCCACGGCTCACTCATGAGCACGCCGCCTGCGCGCCCGAAAAGGTACGCTACTGCAACACCTCCCGCTAGATTACCAATCCATACCCAAAACCAATTCCTTAGCAAATCCTGAAGCTGAACCTCACGCCTTAGATACGCCACAGTAAAAAACATGCAATTCCCCGTAAAAAGTTCAGCGCCTGCGATAATCACATATATCATGCCTACCGGGAACACCGCTGCGTACAGCAATTTCTGCAGTCCCGGTATTCCTTGAGGCCACGGAGCTCCCGTACTTGCAATTAGCGCGATAAAAGCCCCAAAAGCAATGTAGGCCCCCGCCAGAAAGCTAGATGCCAAAAGAACATCCACCGGGAGCCGTGCTTTGCTCTTGCCTGAAGCTGAAACAGACTCTATAGTCTCATGCAGGCCTAATAATCCCATCGCAATCCACACCTTCCCTTGCTACGACTTATTCAGCGACATGGTGAGAATTCGATGAGACTCCCTGATTATCCTCCTACCTCACAGCATCTTTCAAGGACTTGCCTGCCTTGAAGACAGGGGCTTTTCGAGCGCCTATACGGATCGTCGCTCCTGTCCTCGGATCGCGTCCGGACCTGGCTGCCCTCTGGCGCACTTCGAAGCTGCCAAAGCCTACAAGCGTCACCTTCTCACCTGCCGCAAGGGCTTCCGTCACCGTGTTAAACACCGCATCAACAGCTTTGGCTGAATCCTTCTTAGTAAAACCTGTCTTAGCTGCCACTCTCTCCACTAACTCCGTCTTCGTCATGTTTCGATCCCCCTTTCGGAGGTATAGTGCCCACAACGAAGAGGATTTATGAGATTTACCCCTACAGAATCCTACAGAATGATACAGATGAGCCCTCCGCTTCCCTCATTGACAATTCTCTGCAACGTCTCCTGAAGCTTCTGCTGGGCATTCTCCGGCATGCGATAGAGCTTGCTTTCTATACCCTCTTTAACCAGCTCGTGCAGGGACTTCCCAAGGAAATCAGTGGTCCAAATCCGCTCAGGGTCTTTTTCGAACTCATCGGAAAGCCTTCTGACAAGCTCCTCGCCTTGTCTCTCTGTACCTACGTATGTGGTGACTTCTGTCTCGATATTCGCACGAATCATGTGAATGGACGGGGCGGCCGCTCTCAGCCTCACTCCGAACCTGCTTCCTTGCCGAATAAGCTCAGGCTCCTCAAGTTCCAGTTCATCCAGGAGAGGCATGACAATTCCGTATCCCAACTCATCTGCGTCTCTCAGGCCGTCTGCCACCTTATCGTACTCCCTCTTAGACACGGAAAGCTCTCTCATTAGCCTGAGAAGGTGATGGTCGCCTTCGACCTCAAGCCCGCTGACCTCGCGGATAACCTGGAAGAACAGCTCTCTTGGAGCATCAAGGTCAATGACTACCTGTCCTGTGCCTAAATCCAGAGTCGTGAGATCCGCGTGGGATACGAAGTCTTGCGCGGCAAAGCCTTTGACAGTCCCTGAAATATCCCGAATTCTCTTGACTTCCTTCACTGCGGAAACGATGGCATCTTGAAACTTCTGTCTTAACCAGTGTTCTGCTGAAACCTCATTGAGCCAGACAGGTAAGCGGACACTTACCTCGCGGACAGGGAACTCATACAGCACTTCTCGCAACGCACCGAGAACATCTTCAATATCCATTCTGAGACAGTCCATTGGTATCACGGGCACTCCGTATTTCGCTGCAAGTTTCGTCGCAAGATCCAGCGTCTCTCTTGCCCAAGGATGTGTTGAGTTGAGCACTGCAGCGAAAGGCTTTCCGAGATCATGAAGCTCTCCGATGACTCTCTCCTCTGCAGGAACGTAGCTTCCTCTCGCGATGTCTGTGATGCTGCCGTCTGTAAGAATAACAAGACCGATTGTGGAATGGTCAGAGATAACCTTCCGTGTTCCGAACTCAGCTGCTTCTTCAAAGGGTATCTCATAGTCAAACCACGGTGTCATCACCATTCGAGGCCCATCGTCCTCCTCGTACCCCAACGCCCCTTCCACGGAATACCCTACACAATCCACCAGCCTGACCCTGACGTCAATATTGTCCTGAATCGTTACGGACACGGCTTCACTCGGAACAAACTTCGGCTCAGTTGTCATGATAGTCCTGCCTGCGCCACTTTGCGGCAATTCATCCACTGATCTCTCTTTGTCATACACATCATCAATATTGGGAATGACCAGGAGGTCCATGAACCGCTTAATAAACGTGGACTTCCCAGTCCTCACCGGACCGACTACTCCAACATAAACGTCACCGCCGGTCCTCGTCGCCATATCCTGGAAGATATCGAATCTTTCCATATCCGGTCCCTCCCCCTGGGCCCCATATCACATCCGGCTTTCAGAATAATGTATATGAGTGGGAGAGACAATTATTCGTCTTGTCACTCTCCTTTTATTAGAGTCAGCGCCTCAGCTCTTGCAGCTGCGTCCTTTTTGAAAAGGCCTCTGACAGCCGAAGTCACGGCAACGCTTCCAGGCTTGCTTATTCCCCGCATTGACATACATAGATGCACTGCTTCCACCACCACAATCACGCCATGAGGTTTTAGCGCTTCGAATATCATGTCCGCCACTTCACTGGTAAGCCTCTCTTGAAGTTGAGGCCTCCTGGCAAGGATTTCTACGACTCTGGCAAGTTTGCTGAGGCCTACAACCCTTCCTCCCTTGGGAAGATACGCAACATGAGCCTTGCCGTGAAACGGAAGCAAGTGGTGTTCACACATGGAATAGAAGGGGATATCCTTGATTATGACCATCTCTTCATGTTCTTCGTTAAATACAGGCGTCAATTCTTCTCGCGGGTCTTTGCCCAGTCCGCAGAATATCTCCTGAAACATTCTGGCGATCCGGTCAGGTGTATCTTTCAGCCCCTCTCGTTCCGGGTCTTCTCCAATGGCCTCGAGAATCTCTCTAACTGCCTTCATGATTCGTACATCATCCAATTTGCGTTTGTCCCTCCTATTAGCACAGTAACCTGTGCCGTATATAGTCAATGCCAAATGCCGCATAGCTTCTGACTGTTAACACAACACAGTCTCGACTGCCCTGAACTGTATGAGCCTACTACATCACCGGGCCTCCACATCGAAGGATCCTTGCAAGGAGAAGGGCCATAGCGTGGATATCCATGGCATTGTGTTCCAGAATAGGACGGATCTGTGCTGAACGGGGATTCATCACGAAGTCATGGTACACCTCAGGTATCATGTAACCTGGGATATCCTCGCCGCGCTCATAACCCAGGACGTAAGACGCAACTGTCACAAGCTTACAATTGGGAAGCATCTCCCTGAAGAGCCTTCTCGCAGTCCAAAGAAGGTCAAAGTGGAAATGATCCTCCGGGCAGCACGTCCCGTAATACGCCATACGATCTCGAATATACGGCATATCAAATCTGAGTCCGTTATATGTCACCACAACACCGGCACTCTCCAACTCACGTCTCACCGCAGCAAGAACGGCAACTTCCTCTTCATAAGATCTGGCGAAAAACTGCCTCAGACGCATTTGACCGTCGTCATGCTCTCTCATCATCCCAATGAGGAAAAGCGGTTGAGTGCTGCTAAGGCCGCAAGTTTCGATATCGAGAAACACCATCTCTCCTGGTGAATATAGTGTCAACACGTGCCAATCAGACGCCTTTGTCCCTGAAAAGAACCTTGCATCCCTTTGCTCAACTGCTTCGGCAATTGCCTTCGCCTGATCTCCCCAGCGTGTATGCGAACACAAGCTCTCTATGTCCTCATATCCTTCGTCCTTCAACTTCCCTTCAGTGACAGGACCTACTCCACGTATTACCTGCAGGTTCCTAAGAAGCGCAGACTTCTCCGAAGGAAGCTGAATGTCAACTCGTGAGTAAGTGCGTTCCTCGACGTAATAATCGCCTTCCCCAAGAAGCTCACGTGCAGGGACAAAGGATACTTCAGGTATCAATTAAGGTTCCTCCTTAGCCTATTACATCACTTGGTTTTCGTATGTACCCGAAACAGTATCTCTACCTCGCTATTCTTGGGCACCCTTACTTCAAATACTGCCGTATTCGCGTCGCGCTTCTCAAAAGGCACCGGGCTGGAAATAGTCCAATCACCATACAGCTTCTCTACGACAGCAACGTCAATGTCTTCGTCTTTTCGGTTTCTCACCTTAATACAATACGCTTCTTCGCGAGTCTTCTCAACAAGCTTGAAATCGGTTACTATCCGCTCGCCTACCACATCAAAGGCATCACCGACATAGAGCCTGACCGCTTCGTCCCTGGGCGTATGGGAAATTGAATCCTCCCCGATAAAATCCATGCTCCCGTCGGATAAAGCCTTGTACATACGCGCCCTGCCTGCAGGCAGAGGCATTCCAAGGCCTGACTCTTCACTATTTGTGAACTCCAGAACGGTCTTGGCGTTCTTGGTCTCGCTTTGGCCCGGGTAAAGGCTGCTGTCGTATGCATAGCGATAGCCGGAGCTTTCAAAAAAGTACAGTTTCTTTGTGGACACATGCGGAGCTTCCAAAAGTTGTATCTGTTTCAACTGGTTATTGGCGACAGTAGTTGTACCTGACAAGGTGTATGTATGGTACTCAAATCCGGGCATCTCCTCAAACACCATTGCGGCGTCAGCCACTGACTCAGTGACCATCATGGTTTTGGCGACACCTCGGGCAGGTGAGGCTACAGGGAGTGTGTGTATGTTTCCTGCGATTAACTTCAGTTTCGCATCTCGATAAGTTGCCCCGCTTTTGTTGTTCAGTGTAACCCAACCTGTGAGCGCACATGACTCGTCTGTATCATCCAAAATACATACATAATCCGCTGACCAATTAAGACCTGTGGTAAGATACGCTATCTCTACCTCGTGACTTCGAGTCCACTCTGCCTTGGCATGCCACACCAGTGTCGGACGGGTAATCAACCCTGAAGGCAACGGAGGAAGCTCAATAGATCCAGGCGGATCGAGGATAATCCTTCCGTCAAGATCCACGATAAGTCTACCTTGTCCGTCCACGGATATGAGCCTGGCAGACATACGGATACCGTCTGCGATTAGCCAGATCTCTTCCCCGATATACTTTTCCAAAAGCGTTTGCCTGCTGACCACCGCATAATCGAAATTGTGTTCAACGGTTGTCAAATCCTTCGGATCAGTGAGTGAGGTGAATGAAACGGAAGTAGGATCCATATTCGCAGCAAGACCTGAAATCTCCACAAGATTCAGCCCTTTTGAAAATTGAATGAACCGAGTGTCCCTTACCAGTGCGATATCGCTATTATAGACAGTCAGGGACACGTCCTTTCTCCGGTCAGTTCCTACCTGTAATCTAATCCCTTCCACGTATTGACTCCCTCCTGCTAAAGCCGTGTCACATGGCACAATCATGAAGGAAGCTACAATAACGAGCACGAGAGCAAATGAAACACGACGCATTGACATCCCTCCTAGTCTCGCAACATTTCGCCTAGCGTACTAGATCCGCCACGGCCTCGGCATCAAGCTTCCGTACCACTTCAGTCACAAGGGCCACCGTGTGATCGTAATCATCGCGGTGTATCAAGGATGCATGACTATGGACATACCTGGCCGGAACTGCTATGACAAGAGAAGGCACACCCTGATCATGGAGGTGAATCCTACCTGCGTCTGTCGCGCCTCGTTCCATAACATCGAGTTGATATGGGATTCCGAGGCTCTTCGCAGTGTCTGTAACGAGGTTTCGAAGCTTGATGTTAGGCACCAACGAACGATCATATATCAGGATCACCGGACCTTTGCCTATCTTCTCCAGGACAGTATCTTTATCCGCCCCAGGCACGTCATTCGCGATTCCTGCCTCAAGAGCGAAAGCCACGTCAGGGCAGATTGCGTCAACACTGGTCTCAGCGCCGCGAAGGCCGACTTCTTCCTGAACAGTCCCCACACCGTAGACTATATTAGGGTGACTCGTTAAAGACAGGTTCTTGAGGACCTCGATGAAAATCGCGCAGCCCACTCTATCATCCCATGCTTTAGAAAGGTATGACTTCCCGTTCCTTAAGATCTCAAAACTGCTTGCAGGCACAATTGGGTCACCTGGCTGAATACCAAAGGCTTCCCTCGCCTCTTCGAAGCTTGACGCGCCGACATCAATGAACATGTCCTTTTTTTCTACGACTTTCTTCCGCTCTTCGTCAGTAAGTAGATGGGGAGGCTTAGACCCGATCACCCCCGGGACATCCCCGCGCGACCCCTTCACTACGACCCGTTGGGACAGCAAAACCTGATCAAACCATCCTCCCAGCGGAATAAACCGTATGAATCCCCCGGGAGTTATCGACTTGACCATGAATCCGATTTCATCCATATGGCCTGTGAGCATTATTCGAGGCCCGTCGCTTACCCCAACTCTCTCTGCGATTATGCTGCCAAGTTTATCCCTCTGAATCGTGGTGGCATACGGTTCTATGTATTCCTTGATGACCTCCCGGATCTCTCCTTCGTAGCCGGAAACTCCGTGGGCTTCTGATAATCGCTTAAGCATTGTCGCTTTCTCGTCCATCACACTACCTCCCTGGTATCGATACTCTGAAACAACTTCTATAAGACTTAGAACTATCCTGCTAAGTCCATAAATCCTCGGAAAATGAGAAAGGGAACAGAAAGTCTGCTCCCAGTTCTGCGATGTATATGTTTTCGCGATTTGGCTTTCGATATAACCCTACCCAGGGGAGATCTTCTTGATGTAATGCTCATCGAAGATCCCCCTTTTCACCTCTGACGTCAAAGCCCGGCGGGCCTTAAATCTATCGCGTATGTGATCCACCGCGACGATGGGATCTACCGTATCCCCACATGTAAATACATCAACTGCAGCATATCCGAACTCAGGCCAAGTATGAACAGATAGGTGAGATTCGGATATCACTACTACACCGCTGACCCCCTGAGGGCTAAATTTATGAAACGCCACCTCGCGGACCTCAGCCCCTGCCCGTAAAGCAGCGTTTACCATAGTTTCTTCCACAACTTTAATATCATCCAGGATCTCAGGGTCACAGTCGTACGCCTCGATAAGGATATGGCTCCCAAGAATGTTTTCCATCCAAAGTCCCGCCTCCCTTCAAATCGCTCCCTTCCTGTCGGTAGTATGCCGATCAAAATAATACTAGCAAATTGCCAAGAAAAGTCAAGGGTCTAAGAGGTTACGCCTCTTCAGCGCAGTAAGGCCGGAGAGCACTGCCACTTCCACATGATGATGCAACAACCCGCCTTGCATGTACATGATGTACGGGGGACATATAGGAGCGTCAACAGTCAACTCTGAAGAAGACCCTTGAACGAAAGTCCCGCCTGCCATTATCACGTTATGAGCATATCCCGGGAGAGGTGATGCTACAGGTTTATATAGAGCGTTCACAGGACTGGCAACATGAAAGCCTTGACAGAATGTAAGAAGCCTCTCTTCATCTCCCATCATGACTGCGAGCACGTTATCAGAAGGAATCTCAGCTGCGTCAGGAAGAACCCGATATCCGAGAGAGCGAAATACATGCCCTGCTACACACGTACCTGACAAAGACTCCGCCACCATCTGGGGGGCAAGAAACAATCCTTGAAGCATAAGTCGGGCTGTATTAAGGCTGGGTCCGATCTCACCGCCTATTCCGGGCGCTGTTAATCTTGTGGCAATGCGTTCCACTAAGTCTTTCCTACCGACAATATATCCACCTGTAGGAGCAATACCACCACCCGGGTTCTTAATAAGGGAGCCTGCAGCGATATCGGCGCCGACTTCCGTGGGCTCAACTGTTTCGGTAAATTCACCATAACAATTGTCTACCATCACGATTACGTCTCTGTTTCGTGCCTTGACCGCTTGTGCAATCTCAGAGACGGCCAGGCATGACACAGACCGTTGCCAGGAATATCCCCTGGAACGCTGTATGAATACTACCTTCGTGCGACTGCCCACTGAGTTTGCAATAGACTCAAAAGTAGAGTCTTCGTGGACGTTCCCAGGTGCCACCTTCCATGTTATGCCGAGCTCTGTAAGGCATCCGGGGATCTGCTTGTCCATTCCTACGACAGTCTGTAGAGTATCATAAGGTTTTCCGGTTGCGAAGAGAATCTCATCCCCGGGGAGAAGCAGCCCGAAGAGACAAAGGGACAGGGCCTGAGTTCCTGAGGCAATCTGATGGCGCACAAGTGCGCTCTCTGTCCGGAAAACCTTGGCGTATACTTCTTCGGTAACGTCTCTTCCCCGATCATCGTACCCGTAACCCGTAGTCCCTGCAAAATCTTGGTCGCTTATACCTACTGACCGGAAAGACTCCAGCACCTTCATGAAGTTGTGCCGGAGGTTGTTATCAATACGCGAAAGGTTGTCACTCTCTGCGTCACGGCTTTCGTTAAGTAGTTGGATTAGGTCCGGATCCAGATCCAGAGTGTTTTGGTGATACACTGTGTTGCTACTCCTTTCAACCTGAACTCTACCAGTAATAGCAGCGCAAGGCACCGGCTTCGCGCTTAGTAGATGCATGCAGGCCTAGTTCATCTATTCGCCGGAAGACGCCGGAGTCCTATCATCTTCGAAAGAAGCCGGCTCATTCCTTGACAGACGATCCACGTCACGTTGCCTTCTTGCGCCTGTCCCGCATATCATGCATCTGCCCCTCTCCAGTGTAACGCGGCGCATCTCGATAGGCGCAAAGACTGCTCCCTCCCTAAATCCTTCCACCTTGCCTTGCCTGTGGCCGGCTATGTATCCAAGGAGAAAGGCAACAACAAGCAGCAATAGCCAACCTTCAAGCGCCATATGCCTTCCCCCTGTATGAACGGCTGATAAGGTCAGCAATTACTGCAGTCACAGGGGCGCATATGGCAACAAGCGCTGTAGTACGTGTATCAATTATCAGTGCCGCAATAATCACTGCAAGAGACAAGAGGATCAACTGCGTTTTCCCTATCATATGGACAAGATTCGTCGACAGCCCTCTCTTGTCACGAGAATAGTCAAACAAATCGTCTACGAAGTCAACAGCAGTCATAAGCAACAAGCTCACCAATGTTGCAGGCCACCCGAATATGCTCCAGGAGGCAAGGGCTACAACTACTGATTCCATCCAAGCGCTGAGTCCTAAAGGAAGCATCTGGGCCGGGTCTTTCAACATGCCCACAGCGTATGCTGAAAGCATGAGCGGCGCGGTCAATTTTAGGTTTATGCTACACGCAAAGACCGCAAAAATCAAAGTATAGACTACGCTTCCCGAACCCAGGACATCGATGAGAGAAGGACTGCCTGAGGCCAAGTCTATCGCATAGTCCAGAAAATCGTCGAGGAGCTTGATTGTAACGCCGGCAAGCGCCACTGCAAGGAGATCTAAAAGGAGCCTAGAGGTTACGAAGGACATGTCGTCTTACCTCCTTAAGGCCTTCTCTTGTAGCTGCGGAAACAGGAAACACCTTATACCCTGTGAACAATCTCCTTATCCTGGCAAGGCCTCGTTTTGCACCAGGCAGATCCATCTTGTTGGCGACAATACAGTACCCGCCTCTTGGCCCTGCAAAAGCTGCAAGTTGCATATCGAGATCCCCTTCTCTCGGGTCAGCTAATCCGTCTGCACGGCCGAAGAGGTGTGCGTCTATTACATGGATAATGATTTGTGCTCCGCGTATAGCAGACAGGGTCTGTGCCATGGCTTTCCGGGTCAACGGGTCATCATGGATCTCGTCAATGAGACCTGTTGTATCAACAAGTTCCACTGTCTTCTTGCCCTTTCCGGCCCTGAACTCAAGGGACAGTGATTGGAGACATTTCGTTTGATGGGGCAAAGTCCCCACAAGTTCCCGTATGGCGATATCCATTGGATACTTCCTGGAATATCCGGCGCCTCCAGGGTCTTGAAAAGTA
>DUVA01000053.1 GCA_012841305.1 Bacillota bacterium
CAAAGCCGGCGGAGTTGATACCGTCGAGTTCCTTTTGTCAGCAAATCCCGGGGAGCCCCCGAAGCCCCTGGCAAGGATTGCCAGCGGGGGAGAGATTTCCCGCATAATGCTTGCCCTTAAGACTATCTTGGCATCAGTGGACGAAGTCGACACACTGATATTTGACGAAATCGATGCAGGGATAGGGGGCAGGACAGCTACTGTCATCGGGGAGAAGCTGGCAGCTATCGGTAAGGTGAGGCAGGTAATTTGTGTTACACACTTGCCTCAGATAGCTTGCATGGCAGATATCCACTACTCTGTCGGAAAAGAGGTTAAGGAAGGACGTGCTCGCACAGTCGCAACCAGACTCCGAGATTCTGACCGTGTCCGGGAAATTGCAAGAATGCTGGGAGGACATCCTGAGCTTAGCGCAACAAGTATGAAGCATGCAAAAGAGATGCTGAAGATCGGGTAAACAGTCAAATCGCCTCGCCTCACGAAGGAAATCCCATTGATATCTCGAATAAATAATCCAATGCGTCTTGACCTCCGTATCTACTTTGGATACCGGTCTTATGGTATACGGTATTAATTTAAGCCATGGAAGGGATGGGCCGCGTTATGGATGATGGCAGGATCAAACACCATCCGATACTTGAGTTTAAGGAGGGTAGGGTTGTTCGCTTTACGTTTGACGGGAAAGAGCTTGAGGGGTATGAAGGCGAGCCAATAGCCTGTGCTTTACATGCAGCAGGTGTGCGAGTCTTAAGAGAAAGTCCTGAGCTGAAAAGGCCGCGGGGCTTTTTTTGCGCTATCGGGAATTGCTCGTCATGCCTTATGACAGTGGATGGACGGCCTAACGTTAGGGTCTGTGTTGAGAGATTACGGGAAGGAATGAATGTAATAACTCAAAAAGGGAAGGGTGTCCTCCTTGCTGACAACTGAAATATGTGTAGTCGGAGCGGGACCCGCAGGACTCAAGGCAGCTATCTTGGCTCGCGATATGGGAGCCGGTGTGACAATAGTGGATTCCGGGGTAAGTCTCGGGGGTCAGCTTGTCAAGCAGACCCATAAGTTCTTTGGCTCCAGAGGACAATTTGCCGGAATGCGGGGAATTGATATCGCAAACCTCCTTTCAGATGAGCTGTTGAAAGATCCTTCAGTGGACGTATTGTGTGATTCGCAAGTTGTAGGGTTCTACGATGATGGTACGCTGGCAATCGAAAAAGACGATTCCATTCGGTTTCTTAAGCCGGAGCGAGTCATTTGTGCTACAGGGGCTTCAGAGAGGATGCTTCCTTTCGAAAACAACGACCTTCCCGGAGTGTATGGTGCCGGGGCTGCGCAAACGCTCATGAACATGTACGGGGTCAGGCCCGGAAATCGAGTGTTGATGATTGGCGCGGGCAATATCGGCCTGATTGTCAGTTATCAGTTGATGCAAGCAGGCGTAGAAGTAGCCGCAGTGCTGGAAGCAATGCCTCAGGTGGGAGGGTATCATGTGCATGCCCGTAAGATCCAAAGGGCAGGCATCCCTATCCTCACTTCTCACACGATAAAGGCAGCCCATGGAACTGAGGCGGTTGAAGGCGCCACTGTGTGGGCGCTGGATCCTGAGTTTCATCCTATTCCGAATTCAGAGCGTTATGTTGAAGTAGATACTATTTGTCTTGCAGTAGGCCTTTCGCCCCTTACAGAGCTCCTATGGCAGGCAGGCTGTAAGATGGGCTATGTGCCTGAACTGGGCGGATATACGCCGCTTCGTAACGAGAACTATGAAACCACCCGCCCGGGTGTGTTTATCGCCGGAGACCTGGCAGGGATAGAAGAGGCGTCTTCTGCAATGATAGAAGGGACAATCGCAGGCCTTTCGGCAGCAAAATCCCTGGGCTACCAGACAGATGATTTTGAAGAGAGGCTCAGCCGGGCGAAGGCCGAGTTAAGGACATTCAGGCAAGGCCCGACAGGCCGGAAGGTGAGGCAAGGGATAACAAAGCTCATTGCACTCACAGAGGGGGTGAGGGCATTTGACTGAGAGTGGCAGGAATTCTCGTATGATTCCGGACGCAGAGAGACGGGCCAAAGGCCCGGTTGTGGTGATAGAATGCTTTCAGGAAATTCCCTGTGACCCCTGTCACGAGGCGTGTAATCAAGGGGCGATACAGGCCTTTGATGACATCAACAGTCTACCTGAGATAGACTTTGCCAAGTGTAACGGGTGCGGAAGGTGTATTTCCATCTGTCCGGGATTAGCCATATTCGTCGTGGATGAAACGTGGAAAGACGGCCTTGCAGTTGTTAGGATTCCTTATGAGTTTATTCCCCTCCCCAATAAAGGGCAACAGGTAAAGGCCCTTTCGAGAGACGGAGTCGAGTTATGCGAGGCGAAAATCGTGAAGGTGGAGAACACGAAAAGGCATGATAGAACCCCTGTAGTATGGGTGGAGATACCTCGGGCTCTTGCTATGGATGTGAGGCATATTCACGTGGGAGGGACTTCACTTGCGAGATAAGAAACTTGACAATGAGATGGCTGATGTATCTGGGCGCACTTTGATTTGCCGCTGTGAAGACATTACTCTCAAGGAAATCCAGGATCTGATTGCCGAAGGCTACACCACAGCAGAGGAAATTAAGAGGATTTCAAGGTGCGGCATGGGGCCATGCCAAGGTCGCACATGCCGTGAGCTTTTACTTGCTGAGATTGCAAAGGCTTTGGGAGAGAAGGTGGATAAAGTGGCGCCGACAAGGTATAGGCCCCCCACGAAGCCCATTCGTCTTGGTGGTATTGTTGAAGGTGATACAAATGACTTGTGCTAAGACCGTGTCACCCGGGATGTCGGACAGTTTGCCAAAGAGTGCCGATGCAGTGGTTATCGGTGGCGGTGTTATCGGCACGTCTATCGCGTATCACCTGGCGAAGAAAGGGTTCGGGCGTGTGGCGCTTGTGGAGAGGTCTTACTTGGCTTCCGGTTCCACAGGGCGTTGCGGAGCCGGGGTCAGGCAGCAATGGGGCACCAAACTTAACTGCCTCCTGTCTGTTGACAGCGTCAGAGCATTCGAGAGAATGGATGAGGAGTTGGGTTATTCAAGGAGTATAGAGTTTAAGCAAGGCGGGTATCTCTTATTGGCGTACACCCGGCGGGAAGCGGATCAGTTCAAAGAGAACGTGAAACTCCAACATAAGCTGGGTATACCGGTTAGACTCCTCACCCCGGAGGAAGCCAGGGAAATCGTCCCGATACTGAATACCGACGGCATCTACCTGGCCACATTCTGTCCTACAGACGGCCACGCTAATCCCTTTCATGTTACATATGCTTATGCTACGGCCGCAAAGAGGCTGGGCGTCACGATACATACCTTCACCGAAGCTTATGAGATTTGGACTGAATCCGGAAAAGTCGAAAGCGTACGAACTAATAAGGGAACGATTGACACTAAGGTAGTTATTAACGCTGCAGGACCCTACTCAGGTGTGGTTGCGAAAATGGTAGGATTGGATATTCCGTTCTATCCGGAGCGACACCAAATACTTGTGACAGAACCTGTGGATCCGGTTTTGGGCCCGATGGTGATGTCCTTTTCCCGGCGATTTTATTGTCAGCAGACTCCTCATGGAAGCTTTATCATGGGTATGGGGGATCCCAAAGAGAAACC
>DUVA01000054.1 GCA_012841305.1 Bacillota bacterium
CTGTGCCATGCTATGATACGGGCAACCCAAGAAGAAATGATGTCTCATGGCCAAGGGAGCAGCCAGGTCATGAACGGTAAGGGAGAGGCGACAGACAATAAGAAGCGACAGATGATGAATAACAGATAATATGGGGTGAGAACCGATGACAGTAGGCGAAAAACTCCACCAGTGCTTGGCGCAACTCGAAGGAGCAGTATCGAGTCTTAAAACGTTTTGCTTAGATACTCAAGACCAGACCGCCAAGAAGCTGTACGCGCAACTCTCGGACACATTGCAGAATCAGGTAGTAAACCCGCTGAAATCCCGGGTCAATTATGTGGAATCCCAAGAACCACAGTATAAAGTATACGAACAGGCTATGAAACAAGGAGAAATGCCTCAGCCTCAACAGCCTGAACAGTATGATCACTGATGAGTCCTGGATTTGCCGCAAACCAGTGGGAGCATGCCATGGAATGCCATGGCATGCCATGAAATGGCTAAGCATTAGCCTGAAATACCTGTAAAATAGCGGTAAATCTCCAGCGAAATTCTGCGGATGGCGTCTTCTCCATGACGAGTGTCGGGGAGATCTGACGCAAGAATCGTGACAACGTAATTTACGGATCCGGCATAGACAATGGCAGCATCATGCCGTACTCCTGACACAGAGCCTGTTTTGTGGGCGATTTCCACATTCTTCACCTGCCCTACCAGGCTCTCTTCTTTACCGCCTGACACAGGGATAAGGGCAGGGATAAGGTCGTCCCATTGCTGCTCCTTCATGATTTTGACCATCTCTTCGCAAGCCCGGCGCGAGACTACCTGCCCTTTGGCGATCTTCTCGAGGAGGCAGCTAATATCTTGCGCCGTCACGGAATTTGCAGCTTGCACTGCCTGAGGCAAGGTCATGAACTTGCGCCGAAGGATGATTCCAGTGAGACCAAGTTCCTGCATGGTGCGGTTTACCCGGTCCATCCCCAGAAGATCAACGAGAATGTTTGAGGCGGTATTGTCACTTATCACAATCATGAGACGGATTAGGTCAATAACAGGTATCTTGATTCCCTGAGACATCACCTTAAGGATACCTGCACCGCCCACCTTGTCAGTATCAGCCAATTTCACCTTAGTCTGAAGGCTGATAAGGCCTTCCTCAGCCTGCCTGAATCCTTCCACCATTATGGGAATCTTGATAATGCTGGCTGCCACGAATTGATGATCCGCATTCATCAGGATTTCCCTGCCTGTTGCGAGATCCTTTGCAGCAATACCGAATACTCCCCCGGCAGACGATGCAAGTTCCAGGATTCTGTCATGGATACTCATGGCAAGGAGTACCCCCTCCTCTGACGTTCCCATGCCTCTTGACGTGTGCTCACGCTCATATCTTGTCTTGAGGTGCACCCGTGCTCCCGGTGGGTACTCTCATTGAAATGTTCTCATACACGGAGCTCCACAATATCCTTATCCTCAAGGACGCAGTCTCTGGGCACAGCCTGACCTGGGAATCTCGCTGACCCCCATACACGAGCGCTTTTCAACTTGGATGGGAAGTCACGGTGGACAGCCTCTGCCATATCAACGACTGTGCTTCCCCTGTTGAGGATAAACGGCTGATTCATCTCAGGATCATGTCCCGGTTTTTTGCTGTAGATTCGTATGATGCCAAGAAGGTCAAAGACCGACTGCCTCAGGAGTTCAAGGGTCTCCCCTGCCTCCACTGACACGCTGACAAGGCGAAATCCGGAGGGAACATATTCAGTGATAAGCTCAAAGTTGTCCTCTGCGCCTTCAATATCCATTTTCGTAGCAACAATAAGGCAGGTGTCTGCAGTGTGGTGATGTAAACCTTCTACCAGGTCGTCTCTGAGGATCTTCTTTTCCTTCAATTGCAGGAGAGTCCCGTCCAGTTGATCAAGACAATCGTCACTTGAAGCATCAATTGTGATTAGGAGAGCATCTGCATTTCTTATCGCGCCTGCAAGTCCAGGCACAAACTCTCCTTCAGTAATCGGCGGCAGGTCTACCAGCTGGATCAAGACATCTTCATATTCCATCATCCCTGCCACAGGAAGAGCGGTGGCAAACGGATATGGCGCCACCTCAACCTTCGCTCTGGTGAAAACACCAACTAAGGCAGACTTCCCCACATTTGGAAAGCCTACAATAGCCACTTGCCCGGCGCCATGCTTCTCCACGAGAAACGGGTCGCGCCGGCCCGCTTTGGCTTTTCTTTCACTTTCATCACGAAGTCTTGCCAGACGGCGCTTTATGTCAGCTTGAAGCTTCTCAGTGCCTTTATGTTTTGGAATGGAAGCTAGCATATCCTCAAGCGCCGCAATCTTCTCGTTGGCAGTCTTTGCGTTTCTAAAGACTTCTTCAGCTTCAAGATACTGCAGTGTGAGGTTGGCAGGCATAAAGTCACGCATCCTCATATTATTTATTGATAGTCGGACTCTCTAGGAGATTCTCCTATTATTAATTGTAGCATAATGCCACAAATTCCTGCACAACCCAAAATATAAGCGGAAAACGCCCCATTATTCCAGGTTACTCCAAGTAAAATTCAGGCGGTTGCCGAAACCATCGAATTACGGTATAATTGCGCAGGTGAAAACGTTATAGATCTGCCGCGTGAGGAGGGGAGCCATGTACACCAACAGTGCCGTGCAACCACCGAGAGTGGCATATTTCTGTATGGAATATGGGCTGCACGAAGAGTTGAAAACGTATGCAGGCGGTCTTGGAATCCTTGCCGGAGACTACCTGAAATCCGCATGCGATCTGGGACTTCCTGTAGTCGGAATTGGTATCCTCTGGCGACAGGGGTATACTCAGCAAATGATAGGAGAGGACGGCAGGCCGTTCGACGCCTATCCCTGCTATTCCTATGACTTCCTTAAGGATACCCAAAAGACAGTAAGTGTGAGGATACGAGGACGAAACGTTAAGTGCAAGATTTGGATGGTCGACAAGTACAAGAACGCGCCTTTGTATCTTCTGGACACCAACCTCCCTGAGAATGAGGACAAGTGGATTACAGGGCAGTTATACGGTGGATTCGGAGAAGACCGTATCGCTCAGGAGATCGTCCTGGGAGTGGGCGGAGTAAGGGCGCTACGTACCCTGGGTATAGATGTCGATGTATACCACTTCAATGAAGGGCACGCTGTCTTTGCAGGCATTGAGCTCATCAGAGAGAAAATGGCCAATATGGGGCTTAGCTTTGATCAAGCAATGGCCTTAACCCGGCATGAAGTCGTGTTTACCACACATACACCGATAAAAGAAGGCAACGAGGTTCACAGGCACAACATCTTGCGGTATATGGGGGCATACAACGGCTGTTCCCAGAGTCAAATGATGAGCATCGGAGGAGATCCGTTCAATATGACAGTGGCGGGCTTGCGCCTCGCCAGAATTGCCAGCGCTGTGGCGAAGCTTCACGGAGTGACTTCCAACAGAATGTGGCAGGATGTATCAGGCAAAGCTCCGATTATCAGCATAACAAACGGCGTCCATCCCGCCACATGGCAAGATAAGGCTGTGCAACAGGCCTACGAGACCGGTGGCAATCTTTGGGATGCTCATATGCAGGCAAAATTGTCACTGCTCTCTGAAATCCATGCCAGATGCGGAGCAACCTTGAACCCTGACAAGATCCTCATAGGGTTTGCAAGGAGAGCTGCTCCGTACAAGCGTAGTGACTTAATATTCCGTAAGCTGGATATTATTGAGCCATACCTCAAATCCGGCGAGATTCAACTGGTTTTCTCCGGGAAAGCCCATCCTTTGGATGATGCAGGCAAAAGCATTGTGGCGAACCTTGTGGAGATGATGAATCAATATCCTCAAAGTGTAGTATTTGTGCCAAACTACGACATTGAAGTAGGCCGTATGCTTACCCGTGGTTGTGATGTGTGGCTGAATAACCCGCGCCGTCCTAATGAAGCAAGCGGAACGTCGGGCATGAAGGCTGCCATGAACGGAATCCTGAACCTAAGCACTCTGGACGGCTGGTGGCCTGAAGCATGTGAACACGGAATGAACGGATGGCAATTCGGCGACGGATATGAAGGGCCGGACCAGGACCTTCATGACCTTGACGCTCTGTACAAGACGCTGTTTTCAGAGGTCCTGCCCACTTACTATGACAACAGGGACAAATGGGTCCAAATGATGAGAAAGAGTATGGCAGACACGAGAGAGCAGTTTTCATCAGACAGAATGGTAGAGGACTACTATAGCAGGCTGTATATTCCTACTGTAGCTTCTAAGCAAGTAGCAGTGATGACTAACAATACGGAATGTAGGCCTGTCTAGGTAGATCACCACAAGTAATCGCCGGTTCCAGAAAGTGTACGTACCGTGCAGGGTTGCCTTGACAAAGGAATCACCGGCCTCAGAAAACGTAAGTACCGTGCGGGGCCACCCAAGACTTCAGAAAACGAAGCAGCGAAACACGACACGGTGGGGTAACCTGGCCTGTGATCCCCACCGTGTTTTTCATGCTATCCTCGCCGTGTCGTTCACATGCTCCTTGCCATATCGTTTATATAATCCCTAAGTATCTTTCATGTGTTCCTCACGTTTGACAGAGTAGAAGGAGCCTTGAGGGTCAGAGGTATGACTTGCGTCTATGACGAAGTGGGAGGCGGTACTTGGTTCCGTCGGAGAAAGCCATTACTCAGACGTGGCGGCTGCGTATACTCGATCCTTCCCTGCATGTTTAGCCTTGTAGAGAGCATCATCGGCTGCGGATACAAGTTGAGACACCTGGTCAACGTCATTCGTCCCTGAGCATCCGATACTGACTGTTACCTCAGCTCCAAGAGGCAACTCACAAGTTCGGACTGCTCGGCAAATCCTTTCGGCAATAGTGAGAGCCTGCTCAACAGAGGTATTCCACAAAAACACGATAAACTCTTCACCGCCCCACCTGACAACCAAGTCATCTCCGCGGACAAACTTCTTCAGGAGAGACGCCACGATGCAAAGAATCTTGTCCCCGAATTCATGGCCAAACCTGTCATTCAGGCTTTTGAAATCGTCAATATCAACAAACAAAACAGAGGCAGGGAGCTTGTTAGTACTCAGCATGCTGCCGAGATATCGCCTGAATCCCTCCCTGTTAGCAACACCTGTCAGGGAATCCGTGGCGGCTCGAACTGATTCTTGCTGATATGCCTGGGACAAATAGAACTGTCTCCATAGAGCATAAATAGCAGAAAGGAAGAACAGACTCGCAACAATCCCGCCTGTTTGGGCAAGATGGATTAGGAGAAGGGAGAAGAAATAGTAACTCGGCATAAACCAGCGCACGCTCTTCTTCAAAGAACGTGTTAATCTGGGTATGAACTGAAGTTCAGGGTTGCCAATGTATGCGAGCAAGCTATAAGCGGCGGTTAGAACCACGTGATATGTGAAAACCATTACAAGCCCTCGAACCAGGCCCTCTGTAGATAATGGCTCCGGGAGGTTTGAGGTTCCCCAGGAAGCCACCATTATACTATTGGCGACGAGTAGCGCTATGGCTACACTCCCCATGTTAAAGGCAATCCTGGAAATCCGGCCACGATTGCAAATACCGTGCCACAGGAATGAAGTCAAAACAAGCCAAGCAGCACCTGAAAGGCCTGTTGTGGAAAGGGCAGCGATCACGATTGGGTAGCCTGGCATAAATGCTGCGTCAGGTGTTAAGAAAACGGTCTTATCCGAGAAAAGAAGGTACGACAAAGCCCAGCATCCCACCAGGAGCCAGTCCCTCTCAAGTCCTTGGGTCACTGTTACGTGTACAATGATTATCAGGCCCAGAACACCGGTTGCCCATTCATAAATTCTGAGGGATGGTCGGTTACTCACTGGTTTACCCTCCCAGTGAACACTCTCTTGTCTTGTGGATCCCGTTGCCGACAGTCGTCTGAGATCCGTTGAAATTCGTGCAAAAGAAAGGCTGTATCTATATAATACCGTAATCGAGAGAAATTACCAAGCCTTTCCTTTGCAGATCCTTACGCATTCCGGTTTCTCTGACCTATTGCCTGCGGCTAATCGCGAGCAGTTTTCCAACCTCCACAATAATCAAGAGAGCAAAAGCGACTGCAAATACCATGCCCCATTCAAGGGTAGACAGGGTTACAAGGCCTAAGGTTTCTCTCAAAGCGGGCACTAGAATTGCCCCAATAGCAAATACAAAGCCTATTGCCACAGAGGCCAGAAGCGGCTTGTTGCTTAGGAAATGACCGGTATGGAAAATGCTCTTTCGCATACTGCGATAGGCAAATACGTAGACCAGTGATATAACCGCCAAAGTCTCGAAACACAAGCTCCTTGCGACAATGATATCCTCGTGTATGAAGAGATAATGGCCGAACATCCCAAGACAAGCCGCGGCAGCAGTGACGCTGATTGCAGCAATGAGTCCCATGCCTAACTTGCCCAAGATCGGTTCAGACACAGGTTTCGGCTTCTCCTCCATTATCCCGTTTTCAGCAGGCTCAAACCCGAGGACCATGTCTACAGGGCCGTCACAAATCAGATGTATCCACAGAATCTGCGCTACAGTGAGAGGTGCAGGCCACTTCAAGATCATGGCGCCGAATATCAGAAGTATCTCTGCGAATGAGTTTGAAAGCGTATAAGAGACTACTTTCTTTATGTTGTCAAAGACAACTCTGCCCTCTTCCACCGCAGCTACTATCGTCTTGAAGTTGCTGTCGAGCAAGATAAGATCAGACGCTTCTTTGGCTACGTCCGACGCATTGCCCACTGCCACCCCGATATTTGACTTCTTCAAGGCAGGAGCATCATTTACCCCGTCTCCGATCATAGCCACTATTTCACCTGAGGATTGAAGGGCTGACACTATCCTGAGTTTCTGATGCGGCGATATTCGCGCGAAGACTGAGGCTTCTTTTGCACGAACAGCAAGCTCCTCGTCACTCATACCTGCCAGAGTCTCTCCGCTGATGATTCCATCTGATGGAACAGCGAGGCCCAGTCTCCTTGCTATACTCATAGCGGTCCTTTCGTAATCGCCAGTGATGATCTTCACCTTTATGCCGGCTTTTTGACATGAACGGATAGACACTATCACTTCATCACGGATAGGATCTTCTATCCCGACAAGGCCGGCCCAGGAGTAGCCATCCAGAGCCTGGAAGTCTCCGCCCTCTTTTACTGCTATCCCCAGGACCTTCAAACCATGGTCTGCCCATCTCTCAACTGTGTTTTGAATCTTTGTCTTCTCATCGCAGGAAAGGCCGCACATGGCAGTTACTACTTCAGGAGCTCCCTTGACATACGCTACTTCGCTCCCGCGTACGATGTTGACTGTGCGCATATATCGTATTTCGCTGGAAAATGGCTCTTCTTCGATTCGCTTCGAAGTCCTCGCGAATTCTTCCGGATCCTCGATCCCGTTTGCTTTCGCATAATCCCAAAGCGCCACTTCAAGAGAATCTTCCAGATTGTTACACAACACCAAAGCCTCAATACCCCTGGCGGGCATGGGAAAGTCTGCCTTTGAAACCGTCATTACGCCATAAGTCAATGTACCGGTTTTGTCTGTGCAAATGGTAGTTACTGAGCCTAACGTTTCTACAGCCAGCAATCGCTTGACGAGTCCTTGGCGCTTCAAGATCCTTCGCATTCCTATGACCAAGATGACAGTCACTGCAATCAGAAGTCCCTCAGGAATTGCAGCTATCGCAAGTATAACTGCTACACGAGCCATCTCCAAAAAAGGCCGGCCGCCGGCAAGGCCTATAAAGAACAAAATCGCTGTGATAACAATTACAATACGCGTAAGCGTATGACTAAAGGCAGAAAGCCTAAGTTGGAGGGGAGTAGCTTCATCCTCAGTTTCAGAGAGACTGGTAGCTATCTTGCCCAGCTCAGTATCCTTGCCGGTTCGGGATACCTGCATGATCCCGCGGCCGGTCAGCACTGTCGTGCCCATGTAAAGAGCATTCTGACCCTCAGTAGTGTCCTTACGTATAGATTCGCTCTCACCGGTGAGAATAGCTTCACTGGCTGCCAGTCTTACGCTTTCAAGGACTATGCCGTCAGCAGGTATCCTATCTCCTGCAGTTAGAATCACCACGTCACCGGGGACAAGGTCAGTCACGTCGACTTCTTGCCGGCGCCCTTCTCTGACTACAGTCGCGGTGGGCTTTACCAGCTTTCGCAGGCTCTCGTACGTTGCCTCTGCCTGGCGTTCCTGGACATAACCCAGCACTGCATCGAATATCACAACAGCCATGATTATATAGAAGTCTTTGAATTCTCTTAGCAGCAAGGATATCACAGCTGCCCCCAGGATCACGTAAACCAGAGGGTTTGTGAACTGTGATAGGAAGATGGCAATACGGGATGGGCGCTCCCGAGCCGGAAGAGCGTTCAAACCGTATTCTTTTCTACGCACTTCTACTTCGGTCTCTGACAGACCGGAAAACTGACCTGAATATGCCTGATAACCTTCAACTGACATGCGACTTTCTCTCCTCTAACCTAATAGTCAGTCATTCCTACTGTTCCATACAGCTGTTCCCGCTATTCCATACAGCTGTTGACATAGCATCGCTTCTGACTGAGTTGACCCCTTCTTTCACTTAGGCACGTTGGGCCAAACTCGGCTCGAAACCGGATTCAGGAGCCGAATTCAGGAGCCGAATATAGCCTTCCTCTCTTCCGGCGTCAACTCACAGATCAAATCCTTACCAAGGCGCTCTGATACCTTCTGTGTGAACATCTCCTGCCATATGTATTGCAGAGAGATAAAAACCAAGTGACGATTTCCGGTCCATACCGCAGTATCGTCGTTTCCAACGCCTCCGATAAGGGCATGGCCTCCGTCGGCTACCACGACTATGTTGTCTTCGATTTGCTGAAGTGCACTTTCAGCTTGCGGATGCCTGACGACCTGCCCGAATTCGATCTCCGCCTCTCCGCAAATCAGGATACGAATGCGTACTCCCCTATCATGAGCGGCTCGAAGTTCCGGCAGGAGCTCGAGCAACGTCTCATCACTTACTGATGAAGCCACCTCATCCTTTGCGTCGCGGATCAACTCCCGTGCACAACTAAGTATTGCCTCTCTTCCTTCAATGTTCCATACCTGCTCTGAAGGTGCAGGCTTCTCGTATCTTGACAAGCTTTCATGAGCTCTGTCCAATGCTTCTTCATAGGTATGCCTCAGACTGTCAAGCAGTGCATTAACTGGGACAGGCGCGTAGCGTGTAGTATCCCCCTGTGGCATCGCGAGAATTGCGCCGCGATTTAAGAGACGGCCAAGAGCTTCATACACCATAGACCTGGGTATCCCGGCCTCTTTGCTAATCTGATACCCAGTGGCAGGGTTTACCTTCAGTAGGGTAACGTATGTTTTTGCCTCGTACTCAGTAAAACCAAGATCCAATAGCGGCTTTGTAGGGTCCATTTCTCTCACTGCCTTGTCATAATAGTCCTCAGTCGATAGCAATTGTCCTCAGTGGATAGCAATTGTCCTCAGTCGATAGCAATTGTCCTCAGTGGATAGCAATTGTCCTCAGTCGATAGCAACTACCTCGGCTGAAAGCAAGACTCTATGCAAGCTTGCGCCACAGAGAGGCGAAACGGCCAGTAGTCTTCTGGTAGTTTGCATTCGGATGACGTAGTTCTATATAGAAACACTATTATCTTCTGCAGTGTATATCATCAGACCTCTCGTGTCAAGCAAGCCAGAGCAGGTGTTCAGGAGTAAGTCATGTTGGAAATCGTATACTATTTTCGCGAGTATCAAATAGTCCCCACCTTCAGTAGGTGGGGACCGCAGCTGTTCGAAAAACGACCACAGATCCTTTTTGACTGTGCGATTCTCGAACACATTTCGCGAAATGGTCGCCGAAGAGTTGAAATGAGCCGGCAAAAACCTTCCCTGTGCTCTAGTTTCGATCACGATCCCGCCTTGAGGTGATCGAATATCGAACACGCTATCGCATAAATAAGCCTCGCAAGAGGCCAGCTGCTAGAAAACCGCGCACTCATTTCAAAACCGTGTTCGAAAACCGGACACCGTTTCCAAAAACGTGTTCGAAAATCGAACACTCAGGTGTCAAAAGACCTTCGCCACGCCTAAAAACTCTCAAAAACCTCAAAGTGTGTTCGAAAACCGGACACCAACATCACCGACCGTGATCGAAAATAGGACACCGGCACTGTAATTGCCAGAAAAACCTCGGAACGTGATCGAAAATAGGACACGCTCCCCGGACCGCCCGGGGGTGCAAATCATTCTGCGACCCCCTTGGGGGTGTAGATGATTCTGCGACCGCTCGAGAGTATATAGGCGCAGGGCCAACACTGCTTTCCTGCCGGCGCAAGAATACAACCGGCACTAACTAGCGTGCAGCTGACATTTCATCCAGGGCTTCCCGCACTTTCTCCCGAACGTCTGCGGATATCTTGTCGAGAAGCTCGGGACTTGCAGCTTCAAACCGTAGGACAAGCACCGGCTGGGTATTTGACGCTCTCACAAGCCCCCACCCGTTGGGAAACTTTACTCTTACTCCGTCTATACGATCAACGTGAAAGTCCTTTGAGAAGTCGGCTGCTATCCGCTCTACTACAGCCTGCTTCAAGTTTTCCGGGCACTCCAACCTAATCTCAGGAGTGTTGTACGCCTTTGGAAGCGTCTTGACGATTTCTTGAAGACTCCTATCTTGACGAGACAGCAATTCAAGAAGCCTGGCGCCTGCATATACAGCATCATCGTACCCATAGTACGTATCAGCGAAAAACAGATGCCCGCTCATTTCGCCTGCAAGCACAGCCTCATCCTCTTTGAGTTTAGCCTTAATGAGAGAATGACCCACTCTCCACATTATGGGCTTACCGCCTGCCTTCTCGATCTCTTCAAACAGCGCTTCTGAACACTTCACCTCTCCGATGATTTTCGCGCCTGGCCTCTGCAAAAGGATGTCCCTGGCAAAAATGATAAGGAGCTGATCCCCCCAGAGAATGTCGCCTCCTCCGGTTACTACCCCAATCCTATCCGCATCCCCGTCAAAAGCTATCCCTACTTCTGCCCCTGTCTCTCTCATTTTTCTCATAAGGTCGCCAAGGTTCTCAGGGACTGTTGGATCAGGATGATGATGAGGAAACGCGGGATCAGGCTCAGAATAGAGTTCTATTACATCGTGACCCATACATCGATAAAGATCAGGCGCTACAATGTTGCCTGTGCCGTTACCTGCGTCTACTACCACCTTTACCTTGCGCGCCTCAGGCCCTGTACGAAGCTCCTCACAGATTTCATCAATGTATTGCTTGTTCAAGGATACCGAAACACAAGTACCTTCCTCTCCGGAGATGAAATCCTCTCTCATCATTATTTCTTTAATGTCCTGGATTGTCCGGCCATAGATTGTGGATTTGCCGAGGCATATCTTGAAGCCGTTTTCATGAGGAGGATTGTGGCTCCCTGTAATCATCACGCCTCCGCCTACATCCAAGTTAAATAAGGCGTAGTAGAGGACAGGGGTAGGGACAAGCCCAATATCGTAGACATCAATTCCGCTTCTCACAAGACCACGGACAAGCTCATCGCGGAATCCCGGAGAACTGGCTCTTGCATCCCTTCCCACAGCGACAGCCTTTACGTTTTCGCTTGCATAAAGCTTCCCTAAGGCCCTCCCCAGCAAGGATACGAATTCCTGAGTCAAGTCCTTGTCCACGACTCCGCGTATGTCATACTCTCTGAAAACATGGCCCGGGATGCTAACAGCGTCTCTGTTCATGACAGCATCACCCACATGAGTCATTGACCTTCCCCCCAACGTGAGAATTGCCAAACAATAGATTTAGATCCTTTAGACACCTCTCTTTGATTATCCTTCCCAAGCCGCTCAAAGAAAATGTCTCAAACGCCCCACAGATCTTAACATTATCTTAACATTTTCCAGGCTAAACCTTGAAACCTCCAAGCTATAATAGGTTTTGAAAGGAGGCGAGCAAACCAATGAAAACTACATCAAGAATTCGTATTGCCAGCATCACAACGGTAGTCATTGCTCTCCTGGTAGTAATGTCTGCCGTGGGTCTCACTTTCGCCGAAGAAGTCTCGGAAGCAACTCCACAGGTTGCTGTCCCGGAAACCCCGGTAGGTTCTGCGCAAAACACCTCGCAAGCTCCTGTGCAGATTGTCCCTGAGGCTGGGGCTCCAAAGCCGGTTGGCCCGGGGCAGCGGATGACGATGGTAGCTGAGATTGCGTCAATCATCAACATGAAAGTTGAGGACGTAATAGCTGCCAGACACGAAGGCAAGTCCTTCGTGGAAATCGCTGCTGATAAGGGCATCAGCGAAAGCCAACTTATTGACGCTCTCATAGAAGAGAAGATGACGTTCCTCGACGCCCAGGTTGCTCAAGGAAGGATGACCCCTGAGCAAGCAGCGACAGCCATCTCCAAGATGGAAGAGAACCTCAAGATTGCACTCAACCGCACAGAAGTCGGCCGGCCCGAAGTCAAACCCAATACGGGTCTGGGCATCGGACGCAAAAACATGTCTCGTATGCAACCGGCTCACGGCCGAGCCATGGTCGGAGGCAAGCGCGGCTTCATGCGAGGCTTCTCCCAGGGATTTCAGGCCGGACAGAAAGTCGGCATGAGACAGGGCCTTGGGTTCGGAAAAGGCCAAGGCCAGGGCCAAGGTCAGGGTCAGGGTCAGGGAGTCTGTCCCTTCTGTGGACAAACTTGTCCCTTCTACGGGCAAACTCAGGAACCTGCTAATTAACACCCTGAACACTTCATGATTCCTGCGCAAGGGAAGGCCTATGACCTTCCCTTGCAAGTTTTCTCCGCATGAGAGAGAATACAAGCAGGTGACAAACAGGGACATGGACAGATGTCAAAATCAGAGGCCAAAGGTAGGTTATCCATGGAGAGCATACGGATTCTTGTGATCGATGACGAAGAGGCAATCGGCAACGTCATTAAGGACTATCTGGAAGCCCAGGGGTACGAAGTATTCTGGGCTAAAGACGGGTATTTTGCACTTGACACGTTTCGGAAAGCGCACCCTGATTTAGTTATTCTAGACCTGATGCTTCCAGGGAAGAGCGGGTTCGACGTTTGTAAGGAACTCCGCCAGGAGAGCGACGTTCCTGTTATTATGCTTACGGCAAAGACAGATGAAATCGACAGAGTCCTCGGCTTGGAGCTTGGCGCTGATGACTACGTGACGAAACCGTTTAGCCTACGAGAACTGGCCGCACGTGTCAGGGCAGTCCTCAGGCGCGTGGGCAAAGGTGTTGAAGATCAGCGGGGCGTCTTGAGAGTCGGAGACATAACAGTCGATGCAGACGGCCATCAGGTGACAGTATCAGGCAGTGAAGTAGCGCTGACGCCCACTGAGTTCTCAATCCTGCTTTTTCTCGCAGAAAGGCCGGGCAGAGTCGCCAGCCGCCTTCAACTGGTCAACGCATCCCTTGGAGAAGCTTACATAGGCTACGAGAGATCCATTGATACACATGTCAGCAATCTGCGCAAGAAGATTGAGGATGACCCTGCTAAGCCAAGACGGCTTCAAACAGTCTACGGCGTCGGGTACAGACTTGTTCCTTAAGAGGCTCCCTATGTACGGGCAACTACTTGGGCGCAACTACTTTCGCCTGGCAGAAGTCGGCGGGCGCAGTAGTCGGCCGGCGCAGAAAGTCGGCCGGGCTCGGAGAAAGCCTCGCGCTACGCAGAAGCCACAACTTGCGCCAGGAAGGCACGGGCGTGCCTGGGGACGACCTCCCCCTATTAGAGGCCACAACACTTCAAGAGAGGCGGCGCGGCAGCTGTGACAATTAGGCGGAAACTTCTCATAGCATTCCTTTTCATTGCTGTGCTAAGCTCTGTGGTAACAACCGTCCTCTTAAGCTTCACCACACGTTCATTGTTTGATTGGTATGTGCAGAGCAACACTGAAGCTCGAGCCACACAATGGCAAAGGCTGCTTGCAGCTTACTACACCGAGCGAGGCTCATGGGACGGTGTCGGCGCTCTAATAAGATCTACTCAATTCGTGCGAGGAAGAGGGGGGCCCAGGCACCTTATGATGCCGCCTGCAACAGCCGGCCCTGAAAGAATCATCCTTGCAGACCAAACCGGCAGAATCATAGCTGATTCCAGTGGGACAGACATCGGACTCTTCCTTACTGACATGACCATCCCTTCCAGACTGCCTATTACCGTTAACGGAGAAGTCGTAGGCTCAGTCGCAATAGTAACCGGATTTCAGAAAGGACTCATGACCCTGGAAGCAGCTTTTTTGCGCCGCATGACCACAACTTCCATAATCGGAGGGGCAATTATCGCACTCATTGGAATAGGGTTGGCTTTTATCTTCTCCCGTCATCTGTCTCAACCACTTAGCAAATTGGCGATAGCTGCGCGTCAAATGGCATCCGGCAACTTCGATGTCAAACTTGAAGTCTCAACCGGTGATGAGATGGAAGAAGTAGCTCATGCCTTCAATTTCATGAAGGACAGCCTTAAAGCGAATGAAGAGGCCCGCCACAAGCTCGTGGCTGACGTGGCCCATGAGTTGCGAACCCCTTTATCAGTGCTTCGTGGTAATCTCGAGTCTATGCAGGAGGGTATCACTGAACCAACTCAGGAGACAATAGTCTCTCTCCATGACGAAGTCCTGAGATTATCCAGGATTGTGCAGGATCTTCTCAACCTCGGTCAAATGGAATCCGGCGGATTTCCCTTGAACCTAGAGCTCACCAACATTGTAGAGGTGATTACGAGGGTTACATCGGTTTTCGCCGCAGAAACTGATGCACGAGGCATCCGCTTGGAAACAAACATACAAGGTACACTTCCCCACACTCAAGCGGACCCGGACCGCATAGTCCAAGTCCTTGTCAACTTGCTGGCAAACGCAGTCCATCACACTCCGGACGGTGGGGAAATCTCAGTTTCTGCATCCCGTATAGATGACAATATCGTAGTATCTGTAACCGATTCAGGACCCGGCATAGCCAAAGAGGACCTGCCCCATGTCTTTGACCGCTTCTACAGGACGGATCGAGCACGCGACCGGGCAGCAGGCGGCACAGGACTGGGCCTTGCCATCGTAAAGGGAATCATAACTGCCCATAAAGGATCCATCCGGGTGGAAAGCGAGCCAGGTGTCAGCACTACGTTCACGTTCAGCCTACCGGTTCTGCCTTCAGACTGACTTCAGCTGATGACTTCAGCTGATGAGCTCTGCCACAAGCATACCTACAAGTATCAGCGCAGCACCAATCATTTGCACTACTGTAAAGGTCTCCCCCAAAAGCCACCATCCAAACACCCCGGCAAACACTGGTTCAGCAGCAAATATGATTGCTACATGCGTCGGACTTGTGAATCTTTGAGCGATATTCTGTATGAACAAGGTTAGGGCAGTTGCAAGAATTCCGAGAAATCCAATACCAATAAGGTCCATGCCGGTGGGAGACATCAGTATGGCATGCCCTAATACGAACACTCTGAACCCCACCATGACAAAGGCAGCAATGGCTACAGTCCAGAGCTGCATAATTACTAGTATCCTCACGTCATACAAAGGGGCGAACTTGCCTACTGCCACTATATGAAAGCCGAAAGCCACAGCGCCTGCCAAGGATAGGAAATCCCCTAACTGGATCAATGTCGCTTCAGCGAAATTGAGGCTAAGGAGGGCCAAACCAAAAGTTGCGAAACCCACCCCGATGAGAGAGGGGGTATCAGGCCATTTCCCCAAGAGAAAGGCAGAAAAAACAGGAACCAAGACTACCGATAAGCCTGTAATGAAACCACATTTTGACGCAGTCGTGTACTCCAGGCCGATAGTTTGCACTACGTAACCTGAAAAGAGAATAAGCCCAATTATCACACCGGTCTTTACAGCCTTTCGATCCACGCCCTTAATTTGTGGTCCTGCAATCAAAGTCACAGTCAGAGAAGCCACAAAACACCTTATTCCTGTCAAGGCAATAGGATCTACCCTTGTAACGATCTCTTTTACAATGGGAAATGTACTGCCCCAGATGAGTGCGGTCAAAAGGAGCAGCCCGTCAGCAATCCAGCGCTGATAGGCAGCTTTAGACCACAATTTTTTCGATCTCACGTTATTGTTAGTACCGGCTGCCACCCCTGCACTCACCCTCTTTCCCTCATTAACTGCATTCCCGGTGGTCCAGGCACCCGCTCAGTGCGCATCTGGCGCATATGCTTAGCTCATGCTTTCAGCCTATACACCCGGCGCACTCAGCGCCCATCCGGCATATATGTTCAGCGCGTACACCCGGCATCCGCCCAGCGCCCGCCGAACGCGCACATCCGGCGCATATGTTCAGCGCATACGTTCAGCGCACACACCAGGTGCCCGCCTAGCACACACCTGGCCCCACTCAGCACACCAACTTAACCCACATGCTCAATCAGATAAGCGCTGCCGTAGCAGTTCATTTACCATCGTGGGATTTGCCCGTCCCTTTGTCAGCTTCATAACCTGTCCTACCAGGAACCCGACAGCCCTATCCTTCCCTGCCCTTACTTGGTCAGCTACCTCTTGATTCTCCTCTATCACGCGATCCACAATCCTCCGGAGTTCATCTTCGTCAGCTATCTGTACAAGACCCTTTTCTTTGACTATTGTCTCCGGGGATTTTCCTTCTGCGAACATTTCTTCAAAAACGGTTTTTGCAATCTTACCACTGATAGTCCCTTTATCAATCATTGTCAGCATAGCAGCAAGGTCGCCCGGGGACACCTTCACTCGCTCAATGCCTATGCCGGTCGCGTTCATCAGCCTCGAAAGCTCTCCCATAACCCAGTTACTCACTGTCTTTGCCTGTCCGTATTCCCGGACAGCTGCCTCAAAGTAATCCGCAAGCTCTTGCGTATCAGTCAAAAGAGATGCGTCATATTCGGGAAGCTCGTAATCGCGTATAAAGCGCATGCGCCTGGCCCACGGAAGCTCAGGAAGAGTGGCCTCGATCTCATCAACCCAGGCTCTCTTGATGCTAAGCCTCGGAAGATCCGGCTCAGGGAAGTACCTGTAGTCTTCCGCCCGTTCTTTTCGTCTCATGGATACAGTAACTTGACTTGTCTCATCCCAATGCCTCGTTTCCCTGACGACTTCTCCGCCGTCTGCCACCACCTGAGATTGACGCTGAACTTCATATTCAAGGCTCCTCTCAACAGCTCTGAAGGAGTTGAGGTTCTTGAGTTCCACCTGAGTCCCGAACTTATCCGATCCCTTGGGCCTTATTGAGATGTTAACATCACACCGCAAGGAACCCTCTTCCATTTTGCAGTCAGATACTCCCAGGTAAAGCAGTGTGCGTCTTAGCATCAACAGATACTCGTACGCTTCCTTCGGAGACCTTATGTCAGGCTCGCTCACGATCTCCAGAAGAGGCACACCTGCACGGTTATAGTCCTCCAGGGAAAAAGCTGCGCCTGTAATAGCGCCCCCCTCGTGGACAGACTTCCCGGCATCCTCCTCTAGGTGCACCCGCTTAATCCGCACTCTGCGCATGGTGCCGTCTGACATCACGTCGATGTGACCATTTGTGCCTATAGGGAAAGCATCTTGGGTGATCTGATAATTCTTAGAGAGATCAGGATAGAAGTAATTCTTCCTGTCAAATCCGGAAGACTCCGCAATTTGGCAGTTAAACGCCAAACCTGTCTTGATCCCGTATTCCAGCGCCTTCTTGTTCAGGACAGGTAAGGCTCCGGGAAGTCCCAGGCAAATAGGGCATGTGTTCGAATTAGGAGAGGCGTCAAATCTTGTAGAACAAGGGCAGAACAACTTTGATTCAGTTTTGAGCTGCGCATGGACTTCGATTCCTATTACAGGCTCAAACACTCCTCTCACCCCCAGCTGACTCATGAGCACCCTTTTGAATTTCGGGCCTTCTCTTATGGAACTCGGTAGCCTCTTCGAAAGTGTAGGCTACTCGGAGCAAAGTCTCCTCATCATATTGCTTGGCCATAATCTGGAGCCCGACAGGCATACCTTCCTCATCAAACCCGCATGGGACGGAAATCCCGGGAATTCCCGCCAAGTTAGGAGGCACAGTGTAGACATCAGAAAGGTACATCTCCAGCGGATCCCTGGTTTTCTCCCCTGCCTCAAACGCCACAGTCGGTGAGGTTGGGCCGACGAGACAGTCACAAGCCTCAAAGACTTCCCGGAAATCCCTTGCGATCAGAGAACGAACTCTGAGTGCCTCGTTGAAATACGTCTCATGATTCTCCGCTGATAACACGTAGGTTCCCAGGACTATCCTGCGTTTCACCTCAGGCCCGAGGCCTTCTCCTCTGGACATTGCCATCATGGACGCGGAATCCTCGCACCCGGAAGCGCGATATCCGTATCTTACCCCGTCCAACCTGGCAAGATTCGAGCTGGCTTCAGCGGAAGATATGACATAGTACGCAGCCAGGGCATGTCTGGAATGAGGCAGCGAAACTTCCATGATCCTCGCGCCCAGCTCTTCCAGCTTATCTAAGGCCTTCATAAATGCGTCCTTTACTGTGTCGGAAAGCCCTTCCTCCAGGAACTCTTTTGGGACGCCGACTGTGATCCCACTGATATCAGAAACCAAACACCCGGTGTAGTCAGGCAACTCCTTGGGATAAGACTGGGAGTCGCTCGGATCGTAACCTGCAATTGCGCGAAGAACAAGAGCGCAATCCTTGACATCCCGAGTCATAGGACCAATCTGGTCCATAGACGATGCATACCCGATTAACCCGTACCTCGATACCAGGCCGTAACTGGGTTTCAAGCCTACAATACCGCAAAAGGACGCAGGCTGACGAATTGACCCTCCGGTATCTGAGCCAAGCGCAAAAACAGCCTCGTCTGCTATGACAGCAGCAGCGCTGCCTCCACTGGATCCCCCAGGCACTCTCTTTAAATTCCAGGGGTTTCTGGTAGGAAACATGGCAGAATTCTCTGTAGAAGACCCCATAGCGAATTCATCAAGGTTCGTTTTCCCCACGATAATTGCACCTGCATCCTCCAGGCGTCGCACAACAGTAGCGTCATAAGGAGGTATGAAATCCTCCAAGTACCGGGACGCACTCGTAGTCCTTAGGCCTTTTGTGCAGATATTGTCCTTTATCGCAACGGGAAGCCCTTCGAGAGGCCTAGCAGGTTCGCCTTTCGCAAGCCTTGCGTCAGCCTCTTTGGCTTTCCCGAGAGCCTGCTCGCCTGCGACGGTAATATACGCTTGGATAGTCCCGTCTATAGCTGCTATCCGGTGAAGCGTTTCAGTGACTGCCTCTTCCACAGTGACTTCTTTCCGTCTTATCATGGGTAGAAGTTCATGGGCTTTGAGTTCATTCGGTCTCAATCGTGTTCCCCTCCTATCTCCTAACAGCCTCTCGCAGCCTATCCTTTAATCTACTTCCATGATCCTCGGCACCTTGAAGAACGCCCCTTCCCTGTCCGGGGCGTTTGACAAGGCTTCTTCCGGATCCACGGAAGGTAATACGATATCTTCTCTGAAAACATTGGTAAGCCCCGCCGGGGATACCATCTGATTCATACCTTCTGTATCCACCTCTGCCAACGCGTCGATAATCCTTAGAATCCCCGATAATTGCTGAGCAAACAGGGATTGGTCGTCTTCCCTTAAGTCAAGCCTGGCAAGGGTTGATATGCGTCCTACATCTTCCTTGGTGATTATCACACTTCATCCCCCTTAAGCATCCTTTCGAATTCCTCTTCGGTAAGGACTGTAACTCCAAGGGATTTCGCCTTGTTGTACTTGGACCCAGGATCCTTACCGGCTATCACGTAGTCAGTGTTTTTTCCGACACTCCCTGAGGCCTTTCCGCCTGAAGCGAGAATTGCATCTTCCCCTTCTTTTCTTGTGAATCTCTCGAGAGCGCCTGTAAATACCACAGTCTTTCCGGTAAAGTAGTTTGTCTTCTGAGATGAGAGAGTCCTTGTGTCTTCTACCATATTCACGCCTTGGGCCTGCAACGCGCGAAGAGCTTCCACGTTTCGGGTATTCTTAAAGAACGTAACCACACTTTCTGCAACCTTAGGCCCGACTTCGGGAATGCCCATAAGCTCGTCATACGTAGCCTCAGACAACTTGTCCATGGATCCGAAATGAACTGCCAGGTCGCGAGCGGTTCTCTCTCCTACATGGCGAATTCCTAATGCGTTTATCAGTCTATGAAGAGGGCGCCTCTTGGAGTTCCGGATAGCGTCCAAAAGGTTTTGAGCGGATTTCTCTCCCATACGCTCCAACTCAACCAGGTCTTCAAACCTGAGTGAATAAATATCATCAAATCCCCGTATGAGTCCGGATTGAAGCAACTGAGATACCAGCTGAGGCCCCATACCCTCGATATCCATTGCGTTCCTTGACGCAAAGAAGATTATCCCTTCACGGATTTGAGCCGGGCAAGCCTCGCCGGCGCAACGGGACGCGACCTCGCCTTCCGCTCTTATCACATCACTCCCGCATTCCGGACACGTCGTAGGCATTCTGAACTCCCGCTCGTTGCCGGTTCTTCTGTCAGTAATGACCTTGACAACTTCGGGGATGATATCCCCGCCTTTTTCCACGACAACTGTATCACCTAGACGGATATCCTTCGATCTTATAATGTCCTCATTATGAAGAGTAGCTCTTGCCACGACTGAACCTGCGAGTTCCACAGGCTCAAGCAAAGCCACAGGCGTAAGAGCGCCTGTCCTGCCTACCTGAACAATGATATCTTTTACAACAGTCGTACCTTGCTTTGCAGGAAACTTGTAAGCCGTCGCCCAACGGGGAGTCCTTGCTGTGGCGCCAAGCCTTGCCTGCTGTTCCAAGGAATTGACCTTCACGACTACACCGTCAATGTCATAGTCGATATCTTCTCTCTTTTCATTCCAGCTTTTGGCATAATCCATGACTTCGTCGATATTCTGACACAGTCTCACATTGGGGTTTACTCGAAAACCTGATTTCCCCAGGAAATCCAGGACTTCCATTTGGGTCGTCAACGTAACTCCGCTGACATCGCCTATGCCATAAGCGAAGATATCTAATTGCCTTGCAGCCGTAATCTTTGGATCCATCTGCCTCAAGGAACCTGCAGCTGCATTCCTTGGGTTCGCAAAGAGCGCATCTCCGCTTAATCTGCGTTCCTCATTGAGCTTTCTGAACTCGCGCCCGGGCATGAAAACCTCACCGCGGACATCCACTGTCACCGGATTGCCATACCTAAGGCGCATAGGTATGGAACGGATGGTTTTCAAGTTGTGAGTCACATCTTCCCCGCGAGTGCCGTCTCCTCTTGTCGCGCCACGCGCAAAATACCCATCCTCATATGTAAGGGACACGGCAAGCCCGTCGATTTTGAGCTCAGCGACATATTCCACAGTCTCTCCCGGGAGGGCTTTCCTCACTCTCACGTCGAATGCTTTCAATTCCTGAAGCGAGTAAGTGTTAGCCAGACTCATCATGGGAGAACGGTGGACAACTTGCACAAAAGCCGTAATTGGCAGAGCTCCCACCCGTTGTGTAGGAGAATCTTCCGTCACAAGCTCAGGGTGCTCGTCCTCAAGGCTTATGAGTTCCTTCATGAGACTGTCGAATTCAACATCTGAGATCACAGGGTCATCCAGGACGTAGTACCTGTAGTTGTGATATTCGATTTCCTCTCTGAGTTTTCTCAGCCGCTCCGCAATTTGCCTTTTATCGCTCATAACTGCCCCTCCCTGAAAACTAACACCAATCTGTCAGGTAACCCGCTCTATAGGAGCAATTGAAGCAAGCAGCCTCTTGATTCCCTGGTTGGGAAAGGCCACTGAGATAATGAGTTTGTCCCCTTCGCCTTCTGCGCTTATCACCGTTCCGGTACCCCAGTGAGGCGATCTCACTTTATCACCTGCCCGGTACGGTTCGGCATTGCAGTCAGCACGTGATTCAAGAGCCGATGAAGTCCTTGGCAGACCACGTGTGAACGCTGGATCCAAAGGCCTGACACTCCTTCCTATCCGACCGGAGCTTATTCCGGCAGAAGGACCAATCCCGCCATACTCAGTCGTTCTTCTCGCCGGCGCAAGGAGCTCTTTCGGCACATCTTCAAGGAACCGTGACGGAGCGCACATCATAACTTCCCCATACAGCATGCGCTGTAGAGCGAAAGTAAAGTACAACATCTTCTCCGCTCTGGTGATTCCCACATAACACAGGCGTCTCTCTTCTTCCAGGCCGGTCTCGTCAAACAAAGTGCGGGAGTGAGGCAGAAGGCCTTCTTCCATACCTACCAAGAACACTCTGGGAAACTCCAAACCCTTGGCAGAGTGAAGAGTCATCAATGTGACTCCTTCCTGCTCTTCGTCAAACAGGTCAACATCAGCTATAAGCGCAGCTTCCTCCAGAAATCCGGCAACACCGCGCCCCTCCACATCCCTGGCGTCAAATTCACGTGCAACAGAAAGGAGCTCTTTCACGTTTTCTGCCCTGGACATAGCCTCAACTGTTTTCTCCTCCTCCAAGGCATCCACGTAACCTGAAAGGTCCAGAAGACTGCTGAGGATCTCAGTAACAGGCCGCTCATGAACCTTGGCGCCAAGTGCTTCGATGAACTCACCGAACTCCATTAGAGCCTGCCGGGTCTTGGCGGGGACCCCTGACGCAGCAGTGACATCTTGAAACGCGGTAAGCAAATGAATATTCTCATCACGTGCATAATCAATGTACTTCGCCAAAGTAGCCTCTCCAACCCCGCGCTTCGGCACGTTCACAATACGGTTCAAGCTTATCATGTCATCAGGATTCAGAATGAGCCTGAGATATGACAGGATATCCTTAATCTCTTTCCTCTCGTAGAACTTAAGCCCGCCTACAACCTTATAAGGAATGCCACGGCTCATGAAAACTTCTTCAAACACACGGGACTGCGCATTTGTGCGGTACAATACCGCAAAATCTCCGTATTTGGATGGGCTTGTTCCGTCTATCATGGCCTTTTCGATTTCCGCTGCCACAAAGGAAGATTCGTCCCGTCCGTTATAGGCTTGATAGCATACAGCCTGGCATCCTTCTCCGTTCTCAGTCCACAGATCCTTCTCTTTTCTGGATTGATTCCGGGATATCACGTTATTGGCAATATCCAGGATGATCTGGGTCGAACGGTAATTCTGCTCAAGTTTGATTACTGTAGCATCAGGATAGTCAGACTCAAAATCAAGGATGTTCCTTATGTCTGCGCCTCTCCACTCATAAATGGACTGATCCGGATCACCGCATACACAAAGGTTTCTGCTCTCTTCGGCGAGGATGTTAATAAGCTCGTACTGGACTCTGTTGGTGTCCTGATATTCATCGACAAGAATGTACTTAAATTGCTTTCTGTAATAGTCCAGGACCTCAGGTGACTCCTTAAACAGCCTCACTGTCTCCACCAGCAAGTCGTCAAAATCAAGCGCGTTGTTTTCGCGAAGAATCTGCTGATAAACGGGATAAAGCCTTGCCACCGTCTTCTGCCAGAACCCGTCAGCTCCGCGTGGATAGTCATCCGCATTGATAAGCTCACTCTTTGCACTGCTTATCTCGTTTAGCACCGCCTCAGGTTGAAAGCTCTTCTCGTCAAGGTTCAGTCTGCTCAAGGCCTTTTTCATGGCAGACCTCTGATCAGATGAGTCAAAGATGGTAAAGCCCCTGGAGATCCCGAGCTTATCAATGTCACGCCTCAGCACTCTCGCGCAGAACGCATGGAATGTGCTTACCCAGATAGATTTGCTCCACGGTCCCACAAGGCCTTCGACACGCTCACGCATCTCCCGGGCAGCCTTGTTCGTGAAGGTCACTGCAAGGATACTGCCGGGGAATACACCCTTCTCCCCTATGAGATACGCGATTCTATTCGTCAAAACCCTGGTCTTGCCGCTCCCTGCGCCTGCAAGTATAAGCAGCGGCCCATCGGTATGGCAGACTGCTTGCCGCTGCATAGAATTCAGCCCACTTAGAATATTGTCCATTTTAACCCTCCGAACTCCATTTTAACCGAACCCAACCGCGTAGACAACTTCAGGTCAGTGAGGCAGTAAGTTAGTGAGTCATGTCAAAAGCAGTCAAAGCAGGCAGGAAATTATTTTTTCTTAGAGAATTAGTTTTTTTGTGCCTCTGCCTCTCTTCAAGAGACAGGGCATTAACTGTATACTAGGTATAGGAACATATGGAAAGGAAGATATCATGGGACACGCTAAGAATTCGCCCAGCCCTTCATTTCGCCGGGTTCGGATGGCAAGCCCCTACCATAGCCCTGAAATTGAAGATGCTGTCATGTCAGTACTTGAGTCAGGCAGATTGATACAAGGCCAGAAAGTAATGGATTTTGAGAATGCCCTAGCCGATTGTCTCGGATGTAAGCACGTAATAGCTGTCAGTTCCGGAACTGCAGCTCTACACCTGGCATTTCTGGCTCTCGGAGTCGGGCCCGGAGATGAGGTCATTACCACACCTTTTAGCTTCGCGTCATCTGCTAATGCTATCTTCTATTGCGGCGCGACACCGGTATTTGTCGATATTGATCCTAAGACGTTCAACATTGATCCTGTTCTCATAGAACAGAGCATAACCCCTAAAACAGTCGGGATTGAACCTGTCCACTTATACGGACAGCCTGCCGAAATGGACGAGATAAAAGCTATTGCAAAAAGGCACGGCCTCTTTATTGTTGAAGATGCTGCACAAGCCATCGGAGCCAAGTACAGAGGCCAGATGATCGGAACCATCGGAGATATTACATGTTTCAGCACGTATACCACGAAGAACCTCCATACCATGGAAGGGGGATTCCTGACGACGTCAGACGATGACATTGCCGTGCGCTTAAGACGCCTTAGGAACATCGGCCAGGAAAGTAAATACAACCACACTCTCATCGGGTACAATTACCGAATGACTGAAGTGGCAGCTGTCATAGGAATGGAACAGGTAGAACTGATAGATCAATTCTCAAGCACAAGGCGCGATAATGCAGCCTACATTACGGAGAAGCTGAGCATCCTCCAAGGGAAAGGAGTCAAGACCCCTTACGTAGCATCCTACTCAGACCACGTATTTCATCAGTATACAGTGTCAATAGATGCGAATAAGGCAGGCTTCACCAGAGATGACCTGGCACACACACTCAAGACTTTTGGGGTAGAGACAGGAATGCACTATCCTGTTCCCATTTATGCCCAACCCTGTTTCGAGGGTCGATTTGATTCGTTCCGTCTATCGTGTCCGGTAACGGAAGAAGCATGTGCTTCTGTGCTTTCGCTACCGGTACACCCCGGCCTTTCTGAAGAGGATCTAGAGCATGTAGTATCGAGCTTTATTAAATCATTTGGTGAGTCAGTGTAAGTTGCACTGCTTTAGCCTAACCCAAGTATGAGTTCATTAGTTTTCGTTCGTTGTCTGAGGTCTTGGAACTGACGATTACTTGTCGTGCTCTACTTGGTCTGACTGCACCTTAATAGGAAGGTTTTTCTAATTACTTGTCGAACATGATAAGTGAGAAAGCCGCGCCTTGTATAGCATTGGTCGCCGAGAAAGGAGGGAGTTCTGGATTGGAAGGAGCGACTGTACACGGCGCAAATACATAACAGTTAGCTTTCGGTGAAGGAGGTCATGGAATGGCTAGTCCGAAGCTTCACACAGCAAATGATGGTTTTCTCGAACGCACATTTCAGCTTAAAGCCCACGGCACGACTGCAAGAACTGAGATACTTGCAGGTGTTACCACATTCATGACAATGGCTTACATTATCATTGTCAACCCGTCCATACTTGGTGTTACAGGTATGGATACAGGCGCAGTGATGGTAGCAACGATTTTGGGCAGCGCCGTAGGCACACTTCTCATGGCGATTCTTGCTAACTATCCGTTTGCCTTGGCTCCGGGTATGGGCCTGAACGCATTTTTTGCGTACACAGTAGTCCTGGGAATGGGAATCAGTTGGCAGGTTGCCCTTGCGGCGGTGTTTATCGACGGTGTGATATTCCTTATACTCTCGATACTCCCTGTCAGGAAGAGAATAGTCAATGATATACCGATGACTCTTAAACTTGCAGTCAGTGTCGGTATCGGTCTATTCATAGCGTTCATCGGACTCCAGTCAGCAGGGGTTATCGTAGATAATCCGGCAACCCTCGTAGGCCTTGGCAGCATATTGTCGCCTAACGTTTTGCTGTTCGTGTTCGGCCTCGTGATAATGGGGATTCTAATCGCATACAACATCAAGGGATCTCTACTGCTTGGCATTCTTATCACAACAATAGTCAGTATGCTATTCGGGTTAAGTCCGCGTCCAATGGGACTTGCAGACATCATCGGCAGTCCGCCGAGTCTTGCTCCTACCTTTATGCAGATGGACTTTAGCGGACTATTTGATGTAGGACTAATAGCTGTCATATTTACATTTACCTTCGTAGATATGTTCGATACAGTCGGAACACTTATCGGCGTATCAACAAAAGCAGGCTTCCTCAATGAACAGGGCGAACTGCCCAAGGCAGACCAAGCCTTGCTTGCAGACTCCATCGGCACAGTGGCTGGCGCCATATTCGGTACGAGCACAGTGACGACGTATGTAGAAAGCGCATCAGGCGTGGCAGACGGAGGTCGAACAGGACTGACGGCAGTAACTGTCGCGGCGTTGTTCCTATTGTCTCTCTTCTTCGCACCGCTTGTAAGCCTGATTCCTGCTGCTGCTACAGCACCTGCCCTTGTTATCGTGGGAATATACATGATGGAGCCGGTCATAAAGATCAACTTCACAGACTTTACTGAAGCGATTCCTGCATTTTTGACTATCGCAATGATGCCTTTTGCATACAGCATAGCTGAAGGGCTTGTCTGGGGTATTCTCGGATACGTGTTTATCAAGCTCTTTGCAGGACGGGCTAAGGAAATTAGCATTACCATGTGGGTGTTGGCGGTCTTGTTTATTATTAGATTCATTGCATAAGGATAAGACAGAGACAATAACGTCCAAACACAGCAATTCTGTAACAAGTGAAGAATTAACCCACCTATATAACAAAAAAGCTGCCGTAGCGGGATAACCTGCTGCGGCAGTCTTCTCTCTAAATCTTCAATCATGTTAATCATGTTTTCAGGGCTCTAATTTCAATAAGGGGCCTATTCCCACTCGATAGTTCCCGGGGGTTTCGGGGTTATGTCATAAACCACGCGATTTATGCCCCTAACCTCATGGGTAATTCTAGAAGATATCTTTTCCATTACCTCATAGGGCAACTTCGCCCAGTCACACGTCATTCCATCACGGCTGTTAATGGCTCGGATTACTACAGGCCGCTCATAAGTCCGCATACCCGAAGACACTCCGACGCTTCTGACATCCAACACCACGGCGAAGGCCTGCCACAGTTCGCTGTAAAGGCCGGCACTTGCGATCTCTTCCTCGACAATAGCATTGGCCTCCCTTGCCATCTCAAGGCTCTCCTCAGTCACTTCGCCGACAATCCTTACGCCAAGGCCCGGGCCTGGGAAAGGATGACGCTCCAAAACATGAGCGGGGATGCCCAGCTCTTTCCCGACTTCTCTGACCTCGTCCTTGAACAGGTAACGGAGAGGCTCCACAAGCTCAAACTGAATGGTGTCAGGAAGCCCGCCTACATTATGATGAGACTTAACCCTGCTTCCCCCTGTGCCGCTGTCAGCCATACTCTCTAAAACATCCGAGTATAGAGTCCCCTGGACGAGGAAGCCGGTGTCCCTCTGCAGCTTGGCTGCTTCATCTTCGAACACCCTGATGAATTCACTGCCTATCTGTTTCCGCTTCTCCTCAGGATCCGTAACCCCTTTTAGCGCACTGAGGAACCTGGCTCTTGCATCCACCATCCGGAGATTCATTCTGAATCCTTCACCGAAAATGCGCCTGACATCGTCTGCTTCACCTTTACGCAGTAACCCTGTGTCCACAAAGATGCAAGTCAGTCTGTCCCCTATGGCTTTTTGAACCAACACGGAAGCGACAGACGAGTCCACTCCGCCGGACAGTCCGGAGATTGCTCTGCCGTCACCAATCCGGGACTTGATTTCCTCAATTGAACGGTCAATGAATCCTTCTGCAGTCCAATCCTTTTGAAAACCGCATGCGCAAAACAGAAAATCCGAAAGAGCCTGCTCCCCCTCGCCGGATCCTATGCCATAGCGAGTGCATGATATTCCAGGCGCTTTGCAGTTTATACCCATCACAGGGATCCCAAGGTCAAGGATCCCTCTCTTAACAAGACCGGAAACATCAGAGCAAACCTCTGGATCCAGGCTTCCTGAGACGATAATCCCTTTTGGATTCAAGGCTTTAAGCTGCTCTTTCGTGATGCTATGAGGGACAATTTGGGAATAGACATGAAGTTCCCGCGTCTTCCGAGCAAGAATCATGCTAAGCTGCAATTCAAAATCGATAACTACTAGCACTTGTTATATACTTCCTCTTTCAAGACACCCACCTGTGGCAGGTTTCTGTAATACTCGGCGTAATCCAGGCCATAACCGACCACGAACTTGTCAGGTATTGAAAACCCGCAGTAATCAGGTTTGATGTCCACCTTCCTCCTGCAAGGTTTGTCAAGGAGTGTACAGACCTTAACAGACGCAGGCTTCCTGGCCTCAAGGTTACGGACCAGGTAGTGCATGGTCAAGCCTGAGTCAATAATGTCCTCAACAATCAGGACGTGCTTGCCTTCTATGGGCTGATCCAAATCCTTTAGGATTCTCACTACACCTGAAGTTTCTGTAGAAGCCCCATAGCTTGATACAACCGCAAAGTCCATGAGAACCGGTATTTTGATGTGCCTGATAAGGTCAGCCATGAACATAAGTGCGCCTTTCAAAATACCTACAACCACAAGATCACAGTCTTTATAGTCTTCCGTAATTTCAGC